>DATKFS010000170.1:0-31719 GCA_035511275.1 Novosphingobium sp. | reverse complement strand
GAGCGTGCAGTCAGTGGCGTGTTGCAGCCCTCGAACTTCGGCGAGAGGATGCGCATCGCGGTCTACGGACGGATGCCGCCGCTACAGAACGTCGGCCCGGGGTACTGTTCGGACGACGACCTGGTGGTGTTCACTTCCAGGGCGGGTAGGGCACCCGCAGACGCCGCGCGCATGTCGCGTTTGGTCAGCGAACTTCCCGGTGGCACGATCGGGCGTGCGAGCCGAGACCGATCGCTATTTCGCGGCTTTCGAGACTAACCCCGAGGGCATCCCGGCCTCGGGGTTCGGGGCGATGGAAAGACCGGGATTGTCCGCATGGATCGGGCATTTGCATCCCCTTAGCGTCCCAAGAGGTGAAACGCCGGTTGGCGAGGACAGGGGTATCAGATGCACGATGGTCTAACCGGTCATGGGCTGCGATCCCTCGTTGCCTTCGGCCTCGGAGTGGTGCTGGCGGTGACGGCGTCGCCGTTGTGCGCGCAGGAGGTTGCCGCATCGGATCCGCCGGTCGCGGCGGAGGCAATGCAGGGGCCGCCGGATACGGCCGCCGTGCAGGAGCCGGCAGCGGAGCCGCACAAGCAGGGCTTCTTCAAGCGCTTCATCGACGAGGAGGACCACGGGCTGGACCTCTCCAACTTCCTGGCCAAGGGCGGCTTCATCCCGGTGCCGATCTTCATCACCGAGCCTGCGGTCGACGGCGGGTTCGGGCTGGCGGCCGCCTTCCTCTCGGTACATCCGGACCGGCCCCGGCAGGTGACGAAGCACATCATCGGGGGGTTCAAGACCGGCAACGATTCCACCGGCATCGGCTACTTCCAGTCGGGCTATGCCTTCGACGGGCGGCTGAACTACCGGTTCGGCATCGGCCACGGCAAGATCACGCTGGATTCCTACCCCGCCTTCGCGCCCGGCGGGATCGAGTATACCAACCACTACGACTACGGCGTGCTGGGCTCGGCGCTCTGGCATTTCGAGGACGAGCGGTTTTCCGCCGGTCCGCTGTTCGATTTCCGCAAGCTGAAGTCGAAGCTGGACATCGCCGGCGTGCCCGAGGATTTCGGCGACCAGTTCAACCACACCCTCCACACCGGCGCGCTGGGCCTCGGCTTCCACTTCGACAGCCGCGACAATCCGCTCAGCCCGAAGAAGGGCACCAATGCCTATATCGAGGGCAAGTTCAATCGCGGCACGTTCGGGAGCGATCGCGACTACGAGACCTATAGCGTGGAGACCTATTCCTTCGACAGCTTCACCTCCAACCTGCGCTTTGGCCTCAAGTTCGAACTTCAGGCCATTCGCGGGGATTTCCCGGTCTTCTTCGCCCCCGCCATCGACCTGCGTGGGGTCCCGGCGATGCGCTACCAGGGGATGAGCGTGGTCAGTTCCGAGTTCGAGACGACGTGGCAGATAAGCCCTCGCTGGTCCTTGCTGGCGTTCGGCGGCTTCGGCACCACCGATGCCGGGACCAAGCGGCTCTACAAGGATTCGGGCGCGATCTGGGCCGGCGGTGCGGGCTTCCGCTATCGCCTTGCCCGCAAGCTGGGGTTCGATGCCGGCGTCGACGTCGCCTACGGCCCGGACGGCGCGGTGTTCTATCTCCAGTTCGGCCATGCCTGGGCGCTGGGGATGGACTGACCGAGACCGGGTCCGCCGCGGCTGGCGCCATTCTGAGTTCCAGAGGGATCAGGCCTTCGCCATCCACCACGCAAAACCGGCGCAGGAGAGGGGGCGAAGACTGGTCGACATGACCGCAAAGCACGGGATGTTTTCGCACGCCGTCATGGCGAGCACTCTCGTCATCTGGCGAGACGAAGTTGTCGCGGCCCGCGTTATTCGATCTCGCACGACCAAGACATGCGGTGTTTTGAGTTGGCGACATGGCGAATCTCTGATTAATCATGATTCGTATGTGTTTGCGGGGGCAGGGCAATTCGAATCTTGGGGATTTTTCGTGCCATATGGGCATGGCTACGCACACCTGCGCCATGTCCATATGACACGCCGGGCTGTGTAAATCGGGACTGTGATGAATGCTTCAAGGATCGGGTGATGTAGCGCAATGCGATCACCCGATCCTCTTGCTGCAGCCTCTTCGCCTTCGCCTCAGTACTTGGCCCTGACGCTCGCGAAGAGCGTGCGGCCCGGTTCGGGGAACCCGTCGGTGAGCGTGTAGAGCTCGTCGAACAGGTTACGGCCGCCGACGCCGATGGCGATGTTGTCGGTGACGTCGAAGTCGATCCTCAGTCCCGCGTTCACATAGGAGCCGGTGCGGTAGTACTGCTGCGGCGCGGAGGCGGGGGTGGCGGTAAAGAGGGTCCAGCGGTCCGACGCGATGTCGAGGCTGGGCACCACGTGCAGCGCGTCGATCGGGGACCAGTCGACGTAGACGAACGCCTTGTGCGTCGGCACCCCCGTCGGACGGAACGCGGGGTTGGCGTCGTATTCCAGTTCGCGCTTCGTCAGCGTGTAGTTGAACCCGGCATCGAGCCCGTCGGCCAGGTGCGCCGACACCGAGATTTCGCCGCCGTAGTAGTGGCCCTTGCCCACGTTGCGGCTCTGCGTGAGGTTGGTGAGGGCGCAGCCCGGGCGCGGCGTCGGCGGCGGGGTGGTGGAGGCTGTGCACGGATAGGCGGGGGTCAGCACGCCGAAGATGGCATTGTCGATCCAGCTGTAGAACAGCGCGCCCTCGACGCGCAGGCTGCCGCTGGCCCACGATCCGCCGATCTCGGCATTGGTGGCGCGTTCCGCCTTGAGGGCGGGGTTGGGGATCGCGGTGTTGAAGCGCTGGCTGAAACGCTCGAAGATGGTGGGGAAACGCGCGCGTGAGGACAGGCTCGCGTAAAGGTCGATCCCCTCGTCGGCGCGCCAGTCCAGCCGGCCCTGCGCGTTCCAGGTCTGCGCATCGCGGCGCGGATACTGGTAGAGGACCGAGGCACCCGAAGTGCCCAGCGGCGCCCCGTATTCCTCGGCGCGCAGCAGGTTGCGCCAGTCGATGCTGCCGCCGACCGTGAAAGTGAGGTCCGGCATGAGCTTCAGCTCGTTCTCGACCGCGGCGGAGAAGGTGTCCTCGGCCTGGGTCTGGCGCGGCTCGGTGCTGGGCACGCCCGCCGTCGAGAAGCTGGTCTGGAACTCGACGTGCTTGTCGTAGCGGTAGTGGAACGAATAGCGCAGCGTGTCGGCGTCGCTCACTTCCAGGTCGAGCTGCGCCGAACCGCCCCAGGCGCGGTCCTCGTAGGGGCTGTCGAAGGCGAAGGGCCGGCTCTGCGTGGTCAGCGTGCGGTCGTTGAACGAGCGCAGGATCGAATCGAAGCGGTTGTAGTAGGCCCGGGTCTTGAGCGTCGCGCGGTCGCCCAGCGCCGTGGTCGAGAGGAAGTAGACACTGGTGATGTCCCACGAAGGCCAGTCCCAGAAGCGCGGCGTCGTCACCAGGTCGCTGACGTGCAGCGGCGCGCCCTTGGCGCCTTCCTGGTGCGTGTAGCTCAGGGCATATTCGTCCGTGGCGTTGGGCGTGAAGCCGACCTTGGCGTTGACGCGCCAGTCGCGCGTGCCGGAAAAGTCGCGCTCGCCGCCATCCTCGAGCGCGGGGACCTTCACTTCGAAGCTGTCGGGCAGGTTCCAGTGATCGGTCACGGTGCGCGCATAGCTGGCCTGCGCGTACCACATGTCGTGGCGCGTGCCGACCTGCGCGGAAGTGGCGTAACCGGAATAGTCGGTGTCGTTGTCGAACGTGACCATGCCGCGCACGTCGATGTCGAGCGCCTTGGTCGGCTTGCTGGTGACCAGGTTGATCGCCCCGCCCATCGCGCCCGGTCCGTCGATCACCGAGGCATAGCCCTTGGCCACCTGCACCTCGGCGATGTCGGAAGTCAGGAAGCGGCCGTAGTCGAGCCGATTGTCGGCCGGGAGGTAGACGCGGATGCCGTCGATCGAGAGCGACACCTGGAACCGGTCGAAGCCGCGCACGAAGACGAGGCGCTCGTTGCGCGTGCCGCCGCTGTTGCCCGCCGAGACGCCCGGCATCAGGTTCACCGCATCGTCGAGCGAGAGGCGGCTGAACGTGTAGATCGCCTCGGAGGACAGCGTGTTGCTGTCGATCTCTGCCCCTTGCGCGCGGGGCGCGGTGACGGTGATCTGGCCGAGCCCGAAGGTGTCGAGGCCCGGGTCGGGCGCGCCGGCCTGCTGCGCATGGGCCTGGGTCGAAAGAATGGTGCCTGCACATAGCAGGGCGGTCAGAACGCTGCGCATGATTTCCCCCTGTTAACGACGGTCGAGTCGCTATATCTCGCCGTATATAGATTGATGTTCGAGAAGGAAGAGCCGGAATGCTGGATCATCGTTGCCTGACCCTGACCCTGACCCTGACCCTGCCCCTCGCGCTGACCGCGGCGCTGGCCGTCCTTGGCGCCTCGCCGGCCGCGGCGCAGATGGAGCATCCCGCGCCGGCCTGCACCGCGCCGGCGGCGTTGCCCGCCGAACTGGCCTCGTGGCGCGATCCCGCGCCGCTTACGGCGGGGCGCGACCGCAAGGGCGCGGCGAAGGCCATGCTCACGCCGGGGCAGGCGGCGTTGCTGACGCTTTCGCGCACGCCCGAGGTCGCCTATCCGCTGCGGCCCGAGAAGCCGGGCGGGACGGTGAGCTTCGGCGGGCTGGCCAGCTTCACGGTCAAGGAGGCGGGAACGTGGCGCGTCGCGCTGGGTTCGGGCGCCTGGGTGGACGTCGTGAAGGACGGCAAGGCGGCGACCTCGGTCGCGCATGGGCACGGGCCGGACTGCACCGGCGTGCGCAAGATGGTCGACTATCAGCTGAGCCCGGGCACCTACACGCTGCAGCTCGCGGCCAATGCCGGGGACACGCTTGCGGTGCTGGTGACGCGCCTGCCGTGAGGCGCGCGTTCGCGGCGGCGCTGGCGCTCGTGCTGAGCGTGGGCGCGCACAAGGGCTGGGACTGGGACCTGCCGGGGGGCGTCGCGCCGCCGCCGGTCCCTGCGGCCAATGCCATGACCGCCGCCCGGGTCGAGCTGGGACGCCGCCTGTTCTACGACGCCGACCTGTCCGCCGACGGGACGATGGCCTGCGCGGCCTGCCACGAGCAGCGCCGCGCCTTCGCCGATGGCAACGCGACGCGCCCCGGCGTCCACGGCGATCCGGGGCGGCGCAACGTGCCCGGCCTCGCCAACGTGGCATGGTTCCCGCGCCTGACTTACGCCGATCCGCACGTGACCACGCTGGAGGCGCAAGTGCTCGTCCCCCTCATCGGCGAGCGCCCGGTCGAGATGGGACTGAAGGGCCTTGAGGCGCAGCTGCCCCGGCGGCTGGGTGCCGATCCATGCTATCGCAGGATGTTCCGCAAGGCCTTCCCCGAGCGCGACGGGGCGATCGACACCGCGAGCGTCTCCGCCGCGCTGGCCGCGTTCGAGCGCACGATGATCTCCTTCCGCAGCCGCCACGACGAGGGGCCGGCGGCGATGACGCCCGACGAACTGCGCGGGCTGGCCGCGTTCCGGCAGGCGGGCTGCGCGTCGTGCCATTCCGGGCCGCTGCTGACCGACCTTGCCTATCACCGGCTCTCCGGGGTGGAGGATCGCGATCCCGGCCTGATCGAGAACACGGGCCGTGCCGAGGACGCCGGACGCTTCCGCACGCCTTCGCTGCGCAACGTGGCGGTCACCGGCCCATGGTGGCACGACGGCAGCGCCAAGACGCTGGCGCAGGCCATAGCCCGCCACCCCGCCGCGCCGCCCACAGAAACGATCGCGAGCCTGACGGCCTACCTCGGCACCCTGACCGACGCGCGTTTCCTGAACGATCCCCGCCTGTCGCGGCCGGACGAAGCCTGTGGGAAGCGGCTGTAGGGGAGGGCGTCCCCGCTGGCCTCGATGGGCCAATCTACGGGAAATTGCTGATGCAATGAACCCTGAGCAACCGCCATCCTGCCCGCCGATTGCTGAAGGGGAAATCGGATGGACGGCCTGACCGCGCGCATCTTCACGCAGACGCCGACGCTGCTGATCGGCCTCGTCGTGCTGGTTCTGCTATGGGGCTCGATGCAGGTCGGCATCCTCATCCGCCGTCGCCGCTTGCGCGCTGCGCCCGATGGGCAGGAGGACGACAGCACGCACGAAGGCTATATCGTCTCGGGCGCGCTCGGCCTCCTGGCACTGCTGCTGGGCTTCACCTTCGCCCTCGCCGTGGACCGCTACGACAGCCGCCGGGCGCTGGTGCTGGAGGAGGCGAACGCCATCGGCACGACCTACCTGCGCGCCCAGCTCCTCGACGAGCCGTACCGTTCGCAACTCAGCGCTACGCTGCGCGACTATACCGGCAACCGGCTGGCGCTGGCCCAGGCGCAGGGTGTCGACGCACAGCGGCCGCTGCTGGAGCAGTCCGACGAACTCCAGCAGCGGCTCTGGACCCAGACCGTCGCGGCGATCCGGCCGATCCGCGGGCTGGAGGTCTCGTCGACGTTCGTGGACGCCATGAACCTCACCATCGACGAGGGCGCGGCACGCGTTGCCGCGCGCAGGGCGCATGTTCCGCCCCGCGTGCTGGTGGCGCTGCTCGTCTACATGCTGATTTCCGCGCTGATCCTGGGCTACGTCATGTCGCGCTCGCCCAGGCGCACGGCCACCGCCGTGCTGCTGGCGCTGGTGACCCTGTCGTACCTCCTGATCCTCGACATCGACCGGCCGACCGGCGGCGGCATCCGCGAACCGCAGGCGCCGATGGAAGACCTGCTGGCGATGATGCAGCGATCGCCGCCGCCTTCCTTCGGCACCATCGTGCGCTAGTCGCGGGGAGCCGGGGTCAGGACGCCCGCATCAGGGGCCGACGTCGCCGCCCGAGGTCTTGAGGCGATAGGCCTGCCCTGCGGGGAGGCCGAGCGCGGCGGCGACGCGATCGTTCCAGCCGTAGGGGTCGGAGCGGATCACCGGGTCGCCATCCTCGCCGAACAGCACGGTCTGGTAGAGCAGCCTTACGGGGATCTGGCGCGGCAGCGGGACGAAGGTTTCCTTGCCGGTGGCGCGGGCGCGGTGCCATTCGTCGAGCACGCCCTCGTCGCGGGCCAGCATCTCGGCGAAGCCCAGCGCATCCTCCACACGCACGCAGCCGTGGCTGCGCTGGCGCTGCACTTCCTGGAAAAGCTGCTTGGCAGGAGTGTCGTGCAGGTAGATCTGGTGCTCGTTCTTCATGTCGAACTTGACCAGGCCGAGCGAGTTCCTGGGGCCGGGCTGCTGGACGATCCAGCCGTCCTTCCACGCCATGTTGTTGCGTGCCAGATAGCCGGCGCCCTTGCCGGCGATCTCCTTGCTCTGGATCGAGCGCGGCACCGTCCACGTGGGGTTGGCGACGAGGCGGTAGATCGGCGATCCGAGCTGCGGGGTCTCGTTCTCGGGCTCGCCGACCACGACCTTGCGGCTGTCGGCCAGCTTGCCGTCGCGCCAGTAGTTGAGCCTACCGGCCGCGACGTTGACGTCGATGCGCGTGGCCGGCGGAGTGCGTTCGAGCCAGCGCATCCGCTCCAGCGCGACGGCGATGGTCCGCGCGCGGTCGGCGTCGGAAAGGTTGAGGATCTCCAGCGCGTCGGCGCCGATGACGCCGTCGGGCTTGATCCCGTAGTCGGCCTGCATCCGCCGCACGGCCTGCACCATGGCGGGGCTGTAGGTTCCGCCCTGCGCGGCGGCGGGCGCGAGGTAGTCGGAGGCGACGAGTTGGCGGGCGATGGCGGGGATGCGCGGGTCGGTGGCGCCCGGGTCCAGCGGCTTGCCCTTGTCGGGGATCGCGGGTGCGGGGGCCTCGCCCTGCTTGCGCAGCGCGAGGTAGGCACCGGAGAGCTTGCGATAACCCTTGTCGCGGGGGGCGAGGCCGTCGATCCAGTCGTCCACCTTGCGGTCGGCCAGTGCCCGCGCGAGGCCTGCCAGCAGGTTCGGGTTGGGGCGGGGGACGGTGTAGACGTCGTAGAGCTTGGCGGGATCGGTGGCCCCGCGCGCGAGGGCCGTGGCGTAGCGCAGCGCGCTGCGGGTCAGCGCCTGGTCCCCTTCTGCGCTGCCGGGGCGGCCCTCGACGGCGAAGGTCATGCGGTCGAGCCCATGGGCGGCGCGGCCGTCGATGGCCTTGCGCAACTGGGTCACGGTGGCGTCGTCCCAGTGGACCTGGTCGATGCTCACGGGGGCTTCGGCGCGGCCCGGCTCGCGGGAGAGGAAATCGCATCCGGCGAGTGTGAAAGTCAGGGCAACCAACGAGCAAGCGATCACACTACGGCGCACACGGATCTCCTTCTAAGACCCGTATGACAACGTATCTGGCGGCCGAGGGTTTCATGCCATCCTCGCCGCCGCGACGGCGATCAGGCGCGGACGGCGTAGATCATGCGGCCCTTGCCGAGGAAGTCGAACACGTCGTCGAGCTTGTTCTCGCCCACCGCGAAGCAGCCCTGGCTGCGGCCCAGCTTGCCGTGCGCGGCGATCATGTCGTCGTTGGCGTACCACGCGCTGTGGACGACGATGGCGCGGTCGAGCGCGTTGTTGTTGGTCGCGTCCAGCCCGACGAGGCGCTGCGAGCGGCCGTGCTTGCCGACGTAGTAGTCCTCGGTGCGGAAGGCGCCCTCGCTCGACGCATTGGAGCCGAAGGCGTTGGAGAAGCGGGTGAGGAAGCCGGTGTGCCCCGGGTCCGAGCCCGAGCCGTGCGCCACCAGCAGGCGCGATGCCCGGCCGTTCGTCACGTCGAGGAAGTGCAGCCGCGGCTCGGAGGAGGGGGCGGAGAAGTCGACGATGGCGATGCGGTCGCGCGACTTGATCGAGGCGGAATGCGCGTCGAGCGCGGCGAGGGCGCGTTGCAGCAGCCGGGGCTCGACGTCGAAGCGCGAGGTCGCGGGGACGGCGCGCGCGGGCGTCGGCGCCGGGGCATTCAGCGCGGCGGCGGGGGGGAGGGACGACCGGGTGCCGGGCAGCACCGCCAGCGTCGTCGACCGCGCGAGCGCGCCGACGGCGAGAGCGGCGCCCGTCATCATCAGGGCGCGGCGGGAGGAGTGGGACGACAGTTCAGCCATGCGCGCACAGATGGTGACATCCATCTGTTTTTGAAGGGCTTTATCAGGATTTTACCGTGCATTTGCGCACACTCGGTCGCCGGGCCGTGCAGCGAAGGCGACGGTCCGATCCGAAGGCTTCGGAAGAGGTGCTGTTTCGCGGGCGGCTACTGGACCGGAGCACCTTCCTTCACCTGCCTGGCCCTGGCCTTGAGGGCATCGGCGCGGGCATCAGCCTCTGCACGGATCTCGCGGGCCTGTTCCTCCAGCTTCTCGGCGGCGATCTCGGCCTGCTTCTTCGTGTTGTCGCCCTGCGCCTCGATGGCTTCGGCGGCCTTTTCGCGGGCCTTGCGGGCGGCCCGGTCCGCCGCGTCGCGGACTTCGCCCGCGCGCTCGGCCGGGCCGGAGCCGGTGTATTCCACCCCGGAAGCGGCGGCGGCGGCCTCGTCCTGCTTCCTGCCTTCGCGCTCCTGCGGCCCGTCGCACGCGGCGAGGCCGAGCACGCCGGCCAGCAGCAGGAGGTGGTGGGTCTTCATGGTACGGCTCCCGGATGTGTGCACGATCAACGTGCCCGCTCCGGCAAGGTTGCCGCGCCGGACCCGCGACATGCGGACCCGGCGCGGCGAGAGGGGGGGACCGTCAGAAGCTGTAGCGCAGCGAGCCGAGCACCGAGCGTTCGCGGGCGAGATAGCAGTAGCCTTCCTGCGCGGCCGGGTTGCGGCTGCACTGGGTGTAGATGGTGGTGTCGAAGATGTTGCTGGCGTTCACCGCGAACGTCCAGTTGCCGTAGTCGAGTTCCACCATCGCGTCGGCGACGGTGGTGGCGGGGGTGACGAAGTTCTGGAAGGAGTCGATCTTGCTGCCGTTGTAGCGCACGCCGCCGCCCAGCTTCAGGCCGATCTCGTCGGTGAGGGCGAAGTCCTTGCTCGCCCAGAACGAGGCCTGGTGCTCGGGCAGGTTGCCGACGCGCGATCCGGCGGCGTTGCTGGCGCCGGCGGTCAGCCACTTGGCCCGCACGTAGCTGTAGGACGCGGTCATCATGAGGTCGCCCGGCAGCGCCATGTTGGCCTCGAACTCGACGCCCTTGGAGCCGACCGATCCGGCCTGGATGAAGTTCTGGATGTTGTTGGGATCGCTGCTGATGTAGTTCGATTCCTTGATGTCGAACAGCGCCACGGTGACCAGCGAACCGCGCATCGGCTCGACCTTCACGCCCGCCTCGTACTGGCGGCCGGGGCGCGCCACGAAGGGAATGCCCACGAAGCTGGTGCCGAACACAGGCAGGAACGATTCCGAATAGTTGAAGTAGGGCGACACGCCCTTCACCACGTCGGCGATCACGCCCGCGCGGAAGGTCCAGGCCTTGTTGTCCGGCAGTTCGGTGGTGGTGGCGCGGATCGTCTTCGAGGTCACCTTGTCGTGCCGCACGCCGACGACGAGCGAGACGCGGTCCCAGGCGCGCACCTGTTCCTGCGCGTAGAAGCCGAGGTTGGTATTTTTGGTCCCG
Source organism: Novosphingobium sp. (assembly GCA_035511275.1). Taxonomy (GTDB): domain Bacteria; phylum Pseudomonadota; class Alphaproteobacteria; order Sphingomonadales; family Sphingomonadaceae; genus Novosphingobium. The sequence continues at coordinate 21,188 of DATKFS010000170.1, read as the reverse complement.
TAGATGTTGGTGAACGGCGGCGTGGAGATGTTGACGCCGTAGACCGGGTTGTAGAGGTCGAGCGAGGGCGCGGCGGGGAAGCCCTCGCTGCGGTCCTGGTGGAAGTAGGTATAGTCCACGCCCATCAGGATCTGGTGTTCCAACGGGCCGGTGTCGAACTTGATGGTCAGGTTGTTGTCGCTGGCCCAGCCGTTGTAGCGGTCGCGCAGGACGTAGTACGAGCGGTTGATGCGGCGGCGCTGCGGAGCCTCGGGATAGACCACGGCGGCGTCGGCATAGCTCGCAAGGCCGTAGATCTCCTGATAATCGGTATCCATGTCCCAGGCGCGGGTGCGGCTGTTGAAGGTGACCACGTCGCCGAAGTTGTGCGTGATGAGCAGCGAGGCGGCCTTGTAGTCCGAGTTCATCTTGTTGAAGTCGGGCTCGCCGATGAAGGTGTGCGTGCTGATCCGGTCGACCGCGTTGATCGCGCCGATGGTTTTCGAGATCGGGATGTAGGTCTGGGTGCCCAGGCGGTCGCGCTGGTAGAGGCCGATCAGGGTGATGTCGGTGTCCGAAGTGGGCCGGAACGAGAGCGCGGGCATGACGAGGATGCGGTCGTCCGCCTGCGACTTGTGGATCAGGTGCCCGTCGCGGCCGAGCGCCACGAGCCGGGCGGAGAGCCCGTCGGCGAGGGGGCCGGTCACGTCGAACTGCAGTTCCTTGCGCCCCTGGGTGCCGAAGACCACGCCCGCCTGGCCGCCGAATTCCTCCTTCGGGCGCTTGCTGACGCCGTTGAACAGGCCGCCGACGCCGCCCGCGCCGTAGAGCGTGGAGGAAGGCCCGCGCAGCACTTCGGCGCGTTCGAGGATGAAGGGCTCCATCCGCGCGCCGTAGACGTAGGCGGGCATCCGGTTGATGCCGTCGAGATACTGCACGGTGTCGAAGCCGCGCGCCGCGAAGCTGTCGCCGCGCACGTCGAGGCCGCTGCGCTCGGTGGCGATGCCGGCGGAATAGCGGAAGATGTCCTGGAAATCGACCGCGGCGCGGTCCTTGAAGGTGCCCGCGTCGATGACGCTCACCGACTGCGGGATCTCGGTCAGCGCGGCGTCGGTCTTGGTGCCGGTGACGGTGCGGGTGCCGGTGACGACGATGCCGGTCTCCTCGTCCACCTCGGCGGCGGTCTGCGCCCCGGCGACGCCGGAAGTCGCGCCCAGCAGTGCGGGCGTGCAGCAGGCGGTGAGCAGCGCGGTGCGCAATACGCGGCCGACATGCGTGCGGATTTCGATGCGATTCTTCATGTTCGCCCCCTGTTTAGCGAATGGAGTTCCCGAATGGACTTGCCTCATCGGACCGGCATCGGCTGTTCGATGTCGCGGCCCGTTCCACGCCGTGCATTGAAGCGAATCCTTCGCAATTAGGCATTCGCAATTGAGGGTAAGCGCGGCGGCAGATGGGTAACCGCCGGAACGCGCCGGGTGCGCGCGGTGGCGGGGCATGGGCGCGGGCACCGGCGGCGCGGGTGTGCGTTTGCACCGCATGGGCAATGAAAAGACGACAGACGGGCAGCAGGCCGGGGTCCTCGACTTCTGGTTTCGCAACCTCACTCCGCAGGACTGGTTCCAGGGCGGCGAGCGGCTGGACACCCTGATCCGCGAGCGGTTCGGGGCGCTGCACCGCGCGGCCGCGATGGGGGAACATGACGACTGGGCCGGGACGCCACTTGGTCGCCTCGCCCTCGTCATCGTGCTGGACCAGTTCTCCCGCAACATCCACCGCGACGATCCGCGCGCCTTCGCGCAGGATGCCAGGGCGCTGGAGCTGGCGCTCGCGGGGATCGCTGGCGGCGAGGACGAGCGGCTCACCTTCTCGCAGCGCCACTTCCTCTACATGCCGCTGATGCATTCCGAGGACCCCGAAATGCAGCGCCGCAGCATCGAGCGCTTCACCGCCTTGCGCGATTTCGCCGAGGATGTCCTCGCCTTCGCGCGCAGCCACGGCGACGAGATCGCCCGCTTCGGCCGCTTCCCGCACCGCAACGCGGCGCTGGGGCGCAACTCCACGGACGCGGAAGCGGCGTTCGTGCGGGGCGACGGCTGACGGGGAAGGGCGGGGGCGCGGCGGGTCCTCCGCGCGATTTTCCTACATCGCGAAACGCTGCTACTTTCGCGCCGGTTCTTTCCCATCGTCGTCCCCGGCCCCCGCGCGACTCCATAGTGGATGCCGGCTCCCGCATGTCCTTCATCAACTAAACCCCCGCCCGCCTATTGCAGCGCGATGCCGGTCTGGTAGGGCTGGCCCCACGATATAAAATTTCCACAGGGTTCAGGGCGGTCCAATGTTGCGGCCATGGCAAGTCAGTCTGGGTGAGCGCATCGATGCCCGGCGCAATGTCCCGATCTACATGCAGATCATCCAGGCGCTCATCCGCGACATCGAGCGGGGGCGCCTGACCTCCGGGACCTACCTGCCGAGCAGCCGCGAACTGGCGGCGACGCTGGGGGTGAACCGCAAGACCGTGGTGCTCGCCTACGAGGACCTCATCGCCCAGGGCTGGCTCGCCTCCGCCGGAACCCGCGGGACCATGGTCTCCACCTCGCTGCCCGAACCGGCGGTGGTCGATCGCAGCGACGCGGAAGTGTCGATGAGCAACGCGGTCATCGACTACCGCATCGCCGAGCCGCCGGAACGCCCCCTCGCGCTGCCGTCGGGACCGGGCCTGAAGCTGGACGAGGGCGCGCCCGACGGCCGCCTGTTCCCCTCCGAACTGCTGGCTCGCGCCTATCGCTCCGCCACCTACCGCGCCTCGCGCGACAACGGTTTCCAGTACCGCGATCCGCGCGGCTCCCCGGCCCTGCGCGAAAGCATCGCGACGATGCTCAAGACCCAGCGCGGCCTGCCGGTCACCGCCGAGAACATCTGCATCACGCGCGGCAGCCAGAACGGCATCTTCCTCGCCACCCAGGCGCTGATCCAGCCGGGCCACGCGATCATCGTCGAGGAACTGACCTACGAACCCGCCGTCGCCGCGTTCCGCGCCCTCGGCGCCAAGGTCATCCCCGTCGGCCTCGACGAAGGCGGGATCGACATCGAGGCGGTGGAACTCGCCTGCCGCCGCAATGCCGTGCGGGCCGTGTTCCTCACCCCGCACCACCAGTTCCCGACCACCGTGGCCCTGCGCCCGGAACGCCGTCTGCGCCTGCTCGACCTCGCCCGCCAGTTCGGGTTCGCGATCATCGAGGACGACTACGACCACGAGTTCCACTTCGAATCCCAGCCGCTCCTGCCGATGGCGGGCTATGGACCGGCCCACGTCATCTACGTCGGCTCGCTGTCCAAGCTGCTGCTCCCGGCGCTGCGCATCGGCTACATAGCGGCGCCGCCCCGCACCATCGCCGCCGTCGCCCACATGGTCTCGCTCACCGACGGGATGGGCAACACGCTGACCGAGGACGCCGCCGCCGAACTGATCGAGAGCGGCGAGCTGCGGCGCCACGCCCGCAAGGTCTGGCAGATCTACGCCCGCCGCCGCGACAGTTTCGCCGCCGAAATCGACCGGGCCTTCGGCGACCTCGCCGAATACCGGGTCCCGGACGGCGGCCTCGCATTCTGGCTGCGCTTTCACACCGACATCGACAAGATGGAAACCCGCGCCGCCGCCATGGGCCTGCGCTTCGCCGCCTCCCGCTCGTTCATGACCCGCGACGACGCGCCCAGAGGCCTTAGGATCGGCTTCGCCAGCCTCAACGAACACGAGGCGCACACTGCCATCGCCGCTCTTCGCGAGGCTGCGGGCTGACGCTCCGGCCCATGCGCGATCCCGCGCGTGTCAAAACATTTCCGGATGTGAGTAGGCCTCCCCAGCATTCTTGATATTGATTTGCAAATGCGTAAAGGGCGACTGAAGGCTGCCAACGATTGTGGCGGCGTCAAGGTTCGGCATTTCAGGGACTCTTTTCATGGTCAGCAACCGCACATACGCTCGCGGCACCGCGCTTTCGGCGCTGGCGATCGCACTCCTTTCGCCGATGGCCGCCGCCGCGCAGGATGCGGTGGAGTCTTCCGAGGACATCGTCGTCACCGCACAGCGCGAGAACGAGACCCAGGTCATCCGCAAGGGCGGGCTGGGCGCACTGGGCGAGAAGGACGCGATGGAAGTGCCCTTCGCGATCAAGGCCTACAGCGAGACGCTGATCCTCAACCAGCAGCCGCTGACGCTGGGCCAGGTGCTGGAGAACGACCCTTCGGTGCGCACCTCGCTGGGCTTCGGCAACGCATCCGAGCAGTTCATCATCCGAGGCTTCCCGCTTTATGGCGAGGACATCGCGATCGACGGGCTCTACGGCGTCACCCCCCGCCAGCTGGTTTCGCCCGAACTCTACGACCAGGTCCAGATCCTCAACGGCGCCAGCGCATTCCTGTTCGGCGCGGCGCCGGGCGGCACGGCGCTGGGCGGCACCGTCAATCTGCAGCCCAAGCGGGCGAAGGATCAGGACACCAATCGCGTCACGGTGAACTACCAGTCCGACGCGCACTTCGGCGGTGCGTTCGACTTCGGTCGCCGGTTCGGGGAGGACAACGCCTTCGGCATCCGCATCAACGGCGCGCTGCGTTCGGGCGACATCTCGATCGAGGACGAGTTCCGCAGCTCGACCGTCCTCGGCCTCGGTTTCGACTGGCGCAGCGATCGCGCCCGGCTCTCGCTCGACCTTGCCTACCAGCGCGTCAAGGTCCGGCACATGCGCCCGATGGTGCAGTTGCTGGGTGTGACGGTGCTGCCCGACGCCCCCGACGCCGACAGCAATTATGGGCAGGACTGGAACTACACCACCATCCGCGACATCTTCGGCATCGTGAAGTTCGAGTACGACCTTACCGATGCGATCATGTTCTATGCCTCGGCCGGCGCCCGCGACACGGCGGAGCGCGGTCAATACCAGAGCTTCACCGTGGTCAACGGCACCACCGGCGCGGCGCGCGTCACCGGCTCGACCATCCCGCGCAACGACAACAACGAGGCAGGGCAGGCAGGCTTGCGCGGCAAGTTCGCCACGGGGCCGATCACTCACGAATTCAACGTCGGCGGCTCGCATAGCCGCTATGTGAACCGCAATGCCTACGGCTTCTCGCCCGCGATCACGACGCCCAACAACAATCTCTACAACCCCGTCGCAGTGGCGGAGCCGAACTTCGACGGCGGCCTTCAGGGCGGCGACCGCGACGATCCGTTCCCGGTCAATCGTACCCGCCTGTCCAGCCTGTTCGTGTCCGACACGCTGGGAGCGTTCGACGACAAGGTCCAACTGACCCTCGGCCTGCGCCGCCAGAACATCCACGTCCGTACCTATCGTGCCAATGCCGTCACGGTCCCGACGCCGCAGCCGGTGGGCAGCCTCTCGGTGGACTACAGCGAGAGTGCGACCACGCCGGTCGTCGGCCTCGTCGTGCGGCCGAGCGCGCAGTTCTCGATCTACGCCAATCGCATCGAAGGGCTCGCGCAGGGGCCGACCGCGGGTGCGGGGACGCTCAACGTCGGCGAGGTGTTCCCGCCGTTCAAGACGGTGCAGTACGAAGTCGGCGGCAAGGTTGCGATGGGGCGGTTCAACGCTTCGCTCGCGCTGTTCCAGACCGATCGTCCGCAGGCGCTCAACGAAGTGACGCCGCAAGGCACGGTGTTCACGCTGAACGGCCAGCAGCGCAACAAGGGCGTGGAACTGAGCCTCGATGGGGAGGCGGTCGATGGCCTGCGGATTATCGCCGGGCTTTCGGTGACGGACGCCAAGCAGCGGCGCACGACGAACGGCGCCACCGACGGCAACGATGCGATCGGCGTACCCGAGTACACCGCCAACGCGAACGTCGAGTGGGATGTCGGATTCCTGCCCGGCGTCACCCTGACGGGCCGCGTGATGCAGACGGGCAAGCAGATGGTGAACCTCACCAATACACTGGAACTGCCTGAATGGACCCGCTTCGACCTTGGCGCGCGCTACGTCGTCGCGGTGGCGGACAAGCCGGTCACCTTCCGCTTCAACGTCGATAACGTCGCGAACAAGAGCTACTGGGCCTCGTCGCTCGGCGGTTACCTCGTCCAGGGAATGCCGCGCACGTTCAAGACTTCGGCGACGATCGAGTTCTGAGGACCGGCCGCCTTCGCCTTTCCCTTTCCCCGGGGCGCGCTTGCGGCGGCCCGGGTCCGCCTCCGTTCGAGACGCACCGATGACACGACAGATATTCTTCCAAATCCACTGGTTCCTCGGCATCACGGCGGGTCTGGTGTTGGCGGTGATGGGCGTCACCGGGGCGATGCTCAGCTACGAGAACGAGATCATGGCCGCGCTCAGTCCGGGCGTTGTGACGATCGAGCCCTCGGATGCGCCGCGCCTGTCGCCCGACGAGATCATCGCCCGCGCTTCGGCGCAGAGGCATGGTCTTCGCGTCACGAACCTGACGATGGAAAGCGGCGCCGACCGCGCCAACTGGCTCATCTTCGCCTCGCCGCCGGGAAAGAAGGGGCGGGGGGAGAGCAGCTACGTCGATCCCTATACCGGAAAGCTGCTCGGCGAACCGCGTGGACATGCCGTTTTCCGCTTCGTGACCGAGTTGCACCGGTGGCTGGCGCTGCCCGGCGGCGGCAACGGTATCGGCCGCCAGATCACCGGCTTTTCGGCGATAGCGCTGGTCTATTTCGCACTCTCGGGGCTCTATCTGCGCTGGCCGCGCAAGCCGCTGGACTGGCGCGCGTGGTTCGTGCTGGACCTGCGCAAGTCCGGCCGCAATCTCTACTACGCGCTCCATGCCGTGATCGGCGGCTGGGTGCTGGTGTTCTATCTGATCAGCGCCCTGACCGGCCTGTGGTGGTCTTACGACTGGTATCGGCAGGGCGTACTCCATGCGCTGACGGGCGAGGGCTCGCGCGAGGAGCGGCGCGGCTCGGACAAGCCGGGCGAGGGCGCCCAGGTCAGGCTCGACCCTGCATGGCGCGGCTTCCTGCAGGTCAGCGGCGGCCGGTTCGACAACGTGCGCGTCTCCGTGCCTGCCGAAGGCAAGCCGGTCGCGTTCCGTGCCCTCGCGCCCGGAGCCCGGCACGAGCGGATGACCGACGAGTACACCATCGACGGCGGCTCCGGCAAAATCGTGAAGATCGATCTCTATGCCAATCGCAGCCTCGGCAAGACGATCACGACGAGCATGTACGAAATCCACAGGGGTGCCTTCTTCGGCACGGTGGGCCGCATCGCGCTGCTGCTGACGAGCCTGACGATGCCGCTGTTTACGATCACCGGCCTCCTGCTCTACATCGCGAGGCGGCGGAAAAAGCAGGCGCTGCGGGATCTCGACCTGGACTTGCCGATGGCGCCGGTGTCCGATGGGCCGTCCGACACGCTGGTCGTCCATGCCAGTCAGACCGGCGGCGCCATTCGCCTTGCGCGGCTGACGTCGGCAGCCTTCGGCAATGCTCCGGTGGTTTCGCTCTCGCAGGTATCGACCGACATGCTGGCGGGAGCACGGCGCGCGCTCTTCGTCATCAGCACTTACGGCGAAGGCGAACCGCCGGATAGCGCGCGCGGCTTCGCCCACCGCACGATGACCGCGCCCACCGCCCTCGCGCATCTCGACTATGCCGTGCTCGCGCTTGGCGACAGGGAGTATCCCGAGTTCTGCGCCTTCGGGCACGGCGTCGACCGCTGGCTCCATTCGGGCGGGGCGAAGCGGATGTTCGACATGATCGAGATGGATGGTGACGATGCCGACGCCCAGCGCCAGTGGCAGCAGCAGATCGTCGCCATCGGTGCGCGCGGCGACCTTCCGGACTGGGCGCCGCCGGCCTACGACGACTGGCGCCTGGTCGAGCGCCGCCACCTGAATCCGGGCAGCTTTGGTGGCGGGGCCTACCATGTCGTGCTGGAACCGCTGGGTGATGCCGCCAGCGATTGGGAGCCGGGCGACATCGCTGAAGTGGCGCCGCGCCACGACCCGGCGCGCATCGAACGATGGCTGGCGGAAGCCGGGCTGGATGGAACGGTCGAGGTGGATGGTGTCAGCCTGGCGGGGCATCTATCCGGCGCCATCCTGCCGGACCTGACGGATGGCGTGCCTGGCGATGTGGCCGAACTGGTGTGCGGATTGCGGCCGCTTCCGCACCGTGAATACTCGATCGCGTCCATCCCAGCCAACGGGGGCGTGCACCTGCTCGTGAGGCAGGTCCACGGCGAGGACGGCGGCCTCGGGCTCGGCTCAGGGTGGCTGACCGCGTTCGCGCCGGTCGGCGGAAACATCGCGATGCGCCTGCGGGCCAATCCCAATTTCCGCCCACCGGAACAAGCCGGAGCGATGATCCTGATCGGCAACGGCACGGGACTTGCCGGCTTGCTGGCCCACCTGCGACAGCGGGCGCAGGCAAACGCGGGTCCGAACTGGCTGCTGTTCGGCGAACGCAGCGCTGCGCTGGACAGCTTCCACGACGAAGAACTGCAGGACATGCGCGCGGGCGGCGTACTCGCCCGGATCGATCGCACCTGGTCGCGCGACCCGGATTGCGGTCGCTACGTGCAGGATGCGGTGGCGGCCGCCGCACCGGAACTTCGCGAGTGGGTGGCGAAGGGCGCCGCGATCTATGTCTGCGGCAGCATCGAGGGCATGGCACCGGCGGTGGATTCTGCGCTGCGGGTTGCTCTGGGTGACGAAGCCGTCGAATCGATGAGCGAGCATGGCCGCTATAAAAGGGATATATACTGACGGTAATATCCCTGAGGTGATAGCGTCTGTCTAACTATGGGCCCAGCACTTGGCCCCTGAGCGTCGACGCGATCGGTGCGACTTACTTTCAGGCAATATTATATTTGGGCAAGCACGAATTTTATTCCGTATTGCGACAAGAATGACCTTGCGGAAGACCTCTTGAATTGTGGGCCGATCGGGCCGCGCCCAACCCTCGATGCATCGTTTGGTATCGCAATGCAGCATTCGTCTGATTCTCGGCGTCCAGTGCGGTTGCGAGCATATGACACTCAAGCTGAGGGCGCAGTTAGTTAAGTATATGCTGCTAGGTAGTATTTCTTGGCACCGGAGTTTCCTTGCTGTAAGATGAACCTCAGGGCGCAAATTGATCTAACTCTATAATAATTTGGATATTCGTCGGGAAAGGCCCAGCCATTTTCGACGGAGCTTGTTATTCCTGCGGGGCATCCGCCCCGAGCGCACAAAGGGGGCCGCATGGCCAATAGGGTGATCGACGGGGCTTCGATCGTCGTCGGTTTGAGCAGCTCTACGGGAGTGATCCGTGGCGCCGAACCCCTGGAAGCAGTCTGCGATCTTGTTCGCGCGTTGCCGGTCGGGTTGTTTGTGCTCGACGGGGATGGCCGGGTTACCGTGTCCAATCTCTCGCTTCCCCAAACCTGCGAGCGGGGGCGCGAAGCTACTGAAGTCGGGCTGTACCTCGACGAATACCTGCGGCTTTTCTCCCTCGACGACGAGGGGTATCGCGCCGCCTGCGACCAGATCCGGATGGTGGTTGAAGGAGAGGCGCTCTCCATCGATCGGACCTACCGTTTCGGCGATCCCGATTCTTCCGCGCTGACCTTGAACGCCGTGCGATTCGGCTGCCGCGATGACATGACGCTCGTTCTGGTTTCGTCGTCCAAGGACAAGAACCGCGAGCGGATCTCGAAGCGCTCGCAGCAGGTGAAGATCCTTCAGGCGCAAGACGAGGAGCGCCGCCGCATCGCGCGCGAACTCCATGATGCGACCTCGCAGCAGGTCGCGCTCGCGCAGCTCACCGTCGAGGCCATGCGCACCGCCCGGACCTTCGAGGAAGTGGAGGCCAAGTGCCTCGACATTGAATCCGTGCTCTCCAGCGCTCAGCACCAGATGCGCACGATGAGCTATGTGCTGCACCCGCCCGAACTTACCAGCGCGGGCATCGTGCAGGCGCTCTCCACGTTCCTCACCGGGTTCGGCCGGCGCACCGGTCTTGAGGTCCGGTTCGAGAATCTCGCCGGCCGGCTCCGGCGGTCCGAAAGCCTCGACATGGCGCTTTACCGCGTCGCGCAGGAAGCGCTGGTCAACGTCAGCAAGCACGCCCGCGCCACCGAGGTGCACGTCAGGCTGCGGACCGTGGGCAAGCACCTGGTGCTGGAGATAGAGGACGATGGCGTGGGCATCCCCCGCGAGATCGCCGAGGGCGGGATGCAGGAAGCCGTGGGCGTGGGTCTATCGGGTATGCGCGCCCGGGTGGAAGCGCTGGGCGGCATCTTCTGCGTGGAGCGACGGGTGAAAGGCACGCATATCGGCGCCTACTTCCCGCAGCGCCGCGCGGGAGACGCCGCCGCTTCGTCGGTCAAGGCTCAACGATATTGTTCCGAACCGCATAAAGCACGAGCTCGGCGGTCGACCTGAGCTTGAGCTTGTGCATCGCCGCGGCGCGGTGCGTTTCCACGGTCTTGACGCTGATGTTCAGCATATGGGCGATCTGCTTGTTCAGCTTGCCCTCCGCAATAAGTTGCACGATCTCCCGTTCGCGCGCGGTCAGCATCACGCTCTTGTCCGAGTTGTGATCGCTTTCGATGAAGTGTTCGAGCAACGTCTCGGAGATGGCGCCCGAGAAATAGGGCTTGTGCCGGGCCAGCGCGCCGACCGCCGCGATCAGGTGCGCGCCGCTGTCGGACTTCAGCACATAGCCCCGGGCCCCGGCACGCAGGACGTCGATCAGGATGCTCTCGCGGTCGTGCATGGTGTAGATCAGCACTTCGGTCCGCGGGAGATCGTGCTTGATCGACCGGGTAAGTTCCAACCCGTTCATCAGTGGCAGCGAATAGTCGAGAATGGCGATGTCCGGCTTCCCCTCCCGCGCGAGGTCGAGCGCTTCGCGTCCGTCACCGGCTTCTGCGATCACCTGGTAGGCAGGATGCGATTCCAGCAGGCTGCGAACACCCTGGCGCATGGCCTGATGATCGTCGGCGATGAGGATTCTGCTAACAGCAGGGCGCATTTGAACCGTTTCTCCTTGTGATTATCAGGTCCATAAGCCGGGTTCGAAGCATCATCATCGCTTTGGTACAGGTTCGTTCAATCGGGAATTTCCCTAGAATTCATTGAACACATGCCCAATAGCGGGGAATACTGGCCGACGAAATCCGTGGTACCGGACGGAACGCGGGCGCGTGGACCATCGAATCTCGCGACCTTCGCCATCGCGCTCCCCCCTAAGTTCCTACGATAGCTGCATTCGTTTTCGACAGGCAGCCATCCCAAGGTATGCTCGAAGATGCTTGAGCTTCGATGCATCCCTTCTTCCCAGCATTGGTTCTCCGATGGGCTGCAAGAAGTTGCAACCAATAAAATATGGAAATCTCACTAGGTATCGCCCGGATAGTGAATAATCCCGGTCGATATGGGTATCTCTCTCGATATCCCATCGCTCATGCGGCGGGCAGGCAGGCGCGATGGAAGAATGGCTTAGGATGCTTGCGTCCACCACCGCCCTTGGCCTCGAACTGGTCGTCGTCATGACGGTCGTCATCGGGGCGATCGAGACGTCGATCTGCGTCCTCGCCCATTTTGTCCGGCACGGCGCGGCCACATGGTCGCGACGCGAGGCGTGGATGCGGTTCGCACGATGGATATTGCTCTCGCTCGAATTCGCGCTGGGAGCCGACATCATCCGTACCGCCATCGCGCCGACCTGGGACGACATCGGAAAACTCGCCGCGATCGCTGCCATCCGCACCGGCCTCGGCTTCTTCCTTGAACGCGACATTGAGGAAATCCGGGAGCCTTCCATTTCGAAATAGCGTGTTCCTGAAATGACCGTCACCGGAACGGCCGGATGGGGCCGTTCCGGTGACTCGTCTCACCGCCGCGTCGGGATGGCGAGTTGGCTTTCAGCCCGGCGGATTGACGATCAGGTACGTCACGCCGGAAGACTGGTATTGCGGAAGATACCAGATGCTGTTGCAGCTGAAGTAGGTGACCGATCCGCGTATCACCTTCGGGCAGTTCGTCGGCAGGACGGTGACCACCGAACCCACGCTCGTGGTGTTGATGATGACGGTGTCAGGCTGTGAGGCGCTGGCGACCACCGCCGCCGTCGTTCCTGCGACGATACCGACCGCTGCGGCATCCCAGAACGGATCGTCGTCCCATCCCCAACCCCAGCCCCATCCAGGCGGCGGCGGCGGGGGCGGAGGCCCGGGGTGAGGTCCGGGTCCGGGTCCGGGGCCGGGGCCTGGCCCAGGTCCCGGGCCAGGCCCGGGGTGTGGTCCAGGCCCAGGCCCAGGCCCAGGTCCGGGGTGCGGTCCGGGGCCCGGGTTCGGGCCGGGGCCGGGGGGGCGGGGCGCGGGACCGCCACCGGGCGAACCCGCCGGGATCCGTGGATTGTGGATCCCGCCGCCGCCGCTGCCGGGGCCGTGGAAGTTGGTCGGAGCGTGAGGACGCAGGCCGCCGGCACCGCCGATGTGGCCGCCGAAGCGATGCTGGGCACTTGCCGGGCCGGCCGCCATGCTCGCCAGAACCAGCGTGCCCGCGCCGACCGCAGTGATCACTCTGCTCGAATGCGACATCTCACTTCTCCTCAGGGATGGCAGACATCTTGATCGACGATGCCTTTGCCCCCGGCGTGAACTTGAAGTCGGCGGCCTTGAGCGTGGGCGCCGTGTTCCATGTCAGCTCCGCCGAGTACGAGGGGTGCATGCTATCGCTGCGATCGGTGATGACGATCTTGAGCGGCAGCGGGGCCTTGCCTCGTGCGATCCAGAGTTGCCAGTCGAGGTCGGGGCCCTGGAAGGCGAACTGGTCGGCTTCCTGCCCGTTGACCTTCGCGAAGCCGATGCGAACCGCGGTCGTCACGCCGTCCGTGCTCGGTTGCTCGGCCCAGTAGAACAGGTCCGCCAGCGGCAAGTCGATACCGTATTCGATGTAAGCCTTCTCCACCATTTCGCGTATGGTGGACGGCGCTGACACGGTGGAATAGAAATTCTGACGCGGCACGTTCACGGTGAAGCTCTTGCCGTCGTAGAAATACTCGCGGACGGCCCGGTCGGACTTCAGCTCGACGTAGAACGCGGTAGGGCGCTGGACCTTGTAGAGGCCCTCGTAGCCCAGGTGCACCTGGAGATCGAGGTCGCCCACGCCGGTCTCGGCGACGGCTTTCGTGCGCAGTTCGAAGGACTTGAGGGAGTTGAGGTACTTGCCCATCCCGGTGAGCGCCTCGATCGCCACGGGATCGATCGGCCCGGTCGGCGCCGGGGTCGTCGTGCCCGCCGGAGCGGCGGGGGTGGCGGGCGTGGCCGGGACCACCTGCTTGGCGGGCGCTGCGGCCGCATCCTGTGCGAAAAAGGCTATGGTCAGGGCGGCTGCCGCCGGAAGTAAACGGGACCTACGGGCCTGCATGGAGTCTCTCCTCTATGTCCACGCCGAGGAACATCCGACCGGCTGTGTCGTCGCGAAACTGGGGGAAACCCCTTGGTCGCGTGGAAAATGCATGGAGTCGCGCGGTCACAGCGACATCGTCGGCAGTGCCGCCAGCCTCACCAGCCCGAAGACGCAGGCGATGGCGCCCAGCAGCGTGAGCGTCGTGGCGAGCCTCCGGCGATCGAACGTCTGCCCGATGCCGCCGAGGAACAGGCTCAGCGAGAGCACCACGGTGGCTGCCACATAGGCGTCGCTGGTCGAGTTGTACCGTTGCCCGTCCTCGAACTGCGCATCGGCGCGCCGGTCCAGCGCCGCCGCTTCCCGGGTGAGCTTCGGTGCATATTCGCCCATCTGGAACGGCGAGTGCGGCGCATCGGGATTGTGCATCGGCTCGAGCGCTATCCAGTCGTCGAACGCCTGCCGGAATTCCGGGCGGAAACGCTCGTGGTAGAACTGCTGGAGCCCCTCGTCCTTGCCTGCATAGGCGTTGAGCCATTGGGTGAAGAGGAACATGTCCACGCCCTGCTGCTGGCCGCTCTCGGTAGCGAGCAGGCTGGCCTTGACGCGGGTGGCCCCTGCCTCGGTGTAAGCGGCGGCCTGTTCGCCGTCCCACAACGCCGCCTGGAAGCTCGCCCACGAGGTGAGGAGGGCGGAGATCGACAGGACGATCGCCGCCAGGGTGTCGGAGAATGCGCTCGAACGCTCGCTGGATCCGGTTTCGCTCATGCCGGCGGTTGTGCCGGGCAGGGCGGCGGCGTGGCTATCGGGGGCAACCCGAGGGCGATAGGCGGAAATGTCCGAATCGCCCCTGCGGCCAGTGCGTCATCGGGGGTCCCCGCGCGTCGGAATAGGGACAACCCTGATAGATGCGACCCTTCCGTCGCTCGATAGTCGCACTGTTCCAGCTAGGGAGTAATCCTCATGATCCAGCGTGCGGCTACACTGGCCTGTGTCCTTTTCCTGGCCTCGTGCACGACGACGCCCAAGGTGAACTTCGACGCCGATCCGCAGGCCAACTTCACCGGGTACAAGACCTATAGCTGGGCCTACAATGCCGCGCCGCAGGGCGCCAATCCGCTGCTGGTCCAGCGGGTCAAGAGCTCGGTCACCGCCTATCTCGCATCGCACGGCTACACCCCGGCGGAGCCCGGCGACTTCGCGATCGGCTTCACCCTCGGTTCGCGCGACCGGGTCGAGGTAACGCAACTGGGCGGATACGGCCCCTACTACCGGCCCTGGGGCGCATGGGGTGGCTGGGGAGGCTATAACCAGGTGGACGTCCGCAATGTCACCGACGGCACGCTGGTGATCGACATCTACGATACCAAGGCCAAGGCCCCGGTCTGGCACGGCACCGCCACCCAGCAGGTTTCCGGCGATTCCGTTCCCCAGGAGAAGCTCGATGCCGCCGTCGCCGCGGTGATGGCGAACTTCCCGCCCCCTCCGGCGCCAGTGAAGAAGTGAGCGAAAAGAGGCCGCCAGAATGACGGACGATCCCGAGCAGCCAGTGCAGAAGTCCAAGCGTCCGGAGCGCATCGACTTACCCGATATCGACGATCTTCCGGATGTGCAGAGCGCGAAGGCGGAAGAAGCATCGACCCTCTATTCGCACTACCGCAGCGGCCTTTCGCGGTTCCGCACGGGCCTGTCGGAGCACCGGACCGACCTGTCCGAATTCCGCACCGACCTTTCGCAGCACCGCACCGACCTTTCGGAGCACCGCACCACGCTTTCCGACCACCGGACGGAAATGTCGATGCGGCGCACCGGCATGTCGCTGCACCGCACGCGCATGAGCGCCGACCGCACGCTGATGTCGGAAATGCGGACGTCGCTGTCGCTGATCGGCTTCGGCTTCACGATCTACCAGGCCTTCGAGAAGCTGCATCAGGCGGGCGTCATCCCCCAGAGCCAGGCACCGCGCAACTTCGGCGTCGTGCTGATCGTGCTGGGCGTGCTGCTGCTGCTCGGCGGCATCGTGCGCCATGTGCAGTTCGTTTCGGAACTGCGCGGTATTCGCAAGCTGATGGCCGAAGAGGGGCTGGTCCACGCCGAAACCCGCTTCCCGGTTTCGGTGACGCTGATCGTCGCGGTTCTTCTCGCCATCCTCGGATTGGGAGCCTTCATGGGTATCGTCTTCAACTTCGCGCTGCTTCGCTGACCATGGCCACTCAACCGCAGCAGACCGCGACCCGCGCCATGGAATGGATTCCCGGCGGGCGCTTCACCATGGGCTCCGACCATCACTACGCGGAGGAGCGTCCCGAACGTACCGTCGAGGTGGCCGGGTTCTGGATCGATCGCACCCCCGTCACCAATGCCGAGTTCGCGCGCTTCGTTGCCGCAACCGGATATCGCACCCTTGCCGAGAGCGCGCCGGATCCCCGCGCCTATCCCGGCGCACTGCCCGAGATGCTGGTGGCCGCATCGCTGGTCTTCCAGCCTCCCTCGCGGCCGGTGGACCCGCGAGGGCCCGCAACCCAGTGGTGGGACTTCCGGGCTGGTGCCGACTGGCGGCATCCGACGGGACCCGGCAGCGGCATCGACGATCTTGCGGATCACCCCGTGGTCCACGTCGCGCTGGTCGATGTCGAGGCCTATCTCGCATGGGCGGGACTGTCCCTGCCCACCGAGGCGGAATGGGAATTCGCAGCGCGTGGGGGGCGGTCGGGGACGGAATTCGCCTGGGGTGACGAACTCGTGCCCGGAGGCGTCCACCACGCCAACGTCTGGCAGGGACAGTTTCCCTATGCCAACACGCTCGACGACGGCTGGCTGCGGACCTCGCCGGTGGGCAGTTACCCCGCGAACGGATTCGGTCTGCACGACATGATCGGCAACGTCTGGGAGTGGACGGCCGATTGGTGGTCCCTGCCCGGCGGCGGGAAGACCGGCGGCGGTTGCTGCGGCGGAACCCGCCCAGCGGACGGGGGCAGGGCGCAAAGCGTCGATGCCAACGATCCCTCCGAGATCGCACGCCGCGTCCTCAAGGGGGGATCGCACCTTTGCGCGCCCAACTACTGCCGGCGCTATCGCCCGGCGGCTCGCCACGCCCACCCTATCGACACCTCCACCTCCCATGTCGGCTTCCGGTGCGTGGCGAGGCCGGTCGCTCAGGACTGAGCGACCGGGGCGGGCTGTCGTCCGCGCAATGCCAGCTGGTAGATCGTCAGCACCACCAGCGCGACCATCACGAACAGCAGCACCGAAGCCGTCACCGGCTTGGCCGCATGGTTGGCTCCTGCCAGCGCCAGCGCGATCCCGGGGTGCCGCAGGGACGCGGCGATGGCCAGGGTCGGCCGGTCGGCGGCGTTCGGACCGCCCAGCAGGTGTCCGCCCGCCATCGCGATCAGCATGATCACGGTCATCGCGATGACCGTGCCGTCGCCGATCAGGGCGACCATCTGGGGCCAGGCATTGATCAGCAGAGGGATGAAGACGATCACCAGCAGGATGTTGGCGACCAGCATGACTCGCTGCGGCAGCTTCGGCGATGCCTTGGGAAACAGCCAGCGCCCGATGGCGAGGCCGATCGCCAGCGGCACCACCAGCCCGAGGAAGATGTTGCGCGCGACGACGCCGACGGGGAAGTGCGCGTCGACATCGTATAGCCGTGCTCCCAGCGAGCCTAGCGCGGGCACCGTCAACAGCGCCATCAGCGCTGCGGCGCCCTGCAGGCCGTAGATGTAGCTCGCGTTGCCTCCGAGCTTCAGCGCTCGTCCGGGCATCAACGGGGGCACCGGCGAGATCGCCATGAGGAAGATGCCCGCCTTCGCCGCGTGGGAAATGGGAAACAGGGACATGATGGCGATAGCGGCGATCACCGGGATCACGACGATCGCCAGGAAGGCGCGGCCGAGGAGGGAAGGACGGGCGACCACCGAAGCGAAGTCACCTCGTGACGAGGCAATCCCCGCGGCGATGACCAGCAGCGCCAGGCTGAGCGTCAACATCAAGGGCAGCAGGGTTTTCAGAATTTCCATGGGCGGCTCCTCTTCGACAGGCCGCCATCATCCCCGTTTAAGGCGCCCGTTTTCATCGGGAAAACCCCGGAGCGCGGCTGCGGATTCTATTCATGCCGCGCAACGCTGCGCGAGCGTCGCCAATCCGGTGAGAACCCCGGCCGCCGACTGCGGGACAACCCCAATGGCGGGGCTCGATGCTCATGCGCACAGTTTCTGCTCCGTAAGGAAAATGCTTCGCGTTCAGGAGGAACCCATGACCAGAGCCGCTTTGGGAATTGCCTTGGTCGTCGTGCTTTCTGGTTCCGGCGCCACGGCCCAGACAAACGATCACGCCCCGCAGGCGCTGACTTCGGCCGAGGAACTGAAGCACGACCGCAAGGAATCGTGGACCTACATCAAGCCCGCCCTCAGCCTCGCCCGCTACACGGAGATCCAGGTCGTTCCCACGGCGGTCTACCACGGAGCCGACAGCCAGTTTGATGACATTCCCATGGCCGAACGCGAGAAGTTCGCGGGAATACTGACCAAGGCGCTCGAGGCAGAGATGGCCAAGTCCTTCAAGGTAGTGGCGAAGCCCGCTGCGGACGCGATCCGCATCAAGTTCACCATCGTCGGTGCCACGAAGACCACTGTCGGGGTCGGCACAGTGTCGTCGGTCATGCCGATCGGGGCTGTGACGAACGCGCTCAAGAGCGTTACCGGCAAGAAAGGCAGCTATTCGGGCTCGGTGCTGCTGGCCTTCGAGCTGTTCGATGCCCGGACGGGGGAGCTGCTGGCGGCAGCGGTGCGGCGCGAAGCCCCCGACGCGCTCGACATCACCGCGACGCTATCCACCACCGAAACCGTGAAGGCGGTCGCCGCAGCCGTCGCCAGCAAGCTGCGCGCGCGGCTGGTGGAAGCGAAGGAGCGGCATCCCTGAGCAGCGCCGGCGGACTTGTCGTTCAGCCTCCGGCGCCACTCCGGCCTATCGTTCCGGCAGGCCGCCTGCGCCTATTCCGCCGCATGGGGTGGCAGGATCATCTTCAGCGGAAGGGACAGGCTGACCATCGCCGCGGTGCCCTCCATCCTGCGCGTGGCGTCAAATTCCTGCAGGACCTTGACCCGGAAGGTCGCCGGACTGCGGCCGAGCACGGTGTTGTAGGCCGCCGTGACGCCGAGCGCCGCGACCTCGCCCTCGTTCGGACCCAGCACCGCGCCCGATCCGGTGTCCGCACTGATCTGCTTGTAGTAGTAGCCCAGCACGCCGGCGGAGAACTTGGGCGAGAAGGTCTTCTCGGCAGCGGCTTCGAGGTGGAAGTCGTTGCCGCCGTTGTAGTCGGTATAAGTGTTGGTGCCGTTGAAGGTGACGCCCGCCTTGGCGCTGACGTCCCATCCGGACTCGGTGTCATGCCAGCTCGCGGCGAGCGAGGCGTCTGCGGCCCAGCGGTGGAAGGAGATGTTGGCCAGCTGGTCCTCGCGGTAGTGGCCGACGGGGATGTTCACCAGGCCGCTGGCGGTGAGGTGGAACTTGTCCCACGTCCAGCCTAGCGAGGCCGTGACCAGCGGGTCCCCGATCGTCAGGGTGCTGTCGTGACGCGAAGCTTCGATGACCTGTCCGTTGGGGCCGCTGAGCACGGCGGAGGCGTCGACGATGGGCGCCGCGACGGGCAGGGCCCCGCCGACCGCGATCGTGCCGCCCAGGAAATTGGTCGAAGGCACCCACAGGACGGTGGTGAACTGCGCGGCGATCGTCGCATCGAGGCCGAGGACGACGTTGCCGCCGACCACGAGGCTGCGGTCCGCCGAGATTCCGCCGTCGTAGAAGTAGAAAGTGTCGTCGATGAAGACGCCTTCCACCGGAGGCAGCACCGCCGCCGCCGGTCCGCCCGAGCCGAGCAGGTAGACGCTGGTTCCCCCTTCGCTGGCGAGCGCGGGTTGCGCAAGCAGGGCAAGGGATCCCACGAAGGTCGCGGCGAAGGTGTTCAACATGCGATGCTTCGGTATGCAGTCAGTCATCGGTCGCTTCCGCTTCACTGTTGAGCGGGGCAGATTGTGCCGGGGAGCGCCTTTGCTGAATCGGGGATTACCCCCGGATTTGCCTCCAGATGCCCGCGCCTGCGGGAGGACCTGCGGATTATTCCAGCAAAAGCAGGGGTAGGCCCGATGGTCAGGGGAAGCGGTTCGGTCCTAGCTCCTCCTTTCTGAACTGCCGGGATTGGAGAGAGCACCGATGCGAAAAATCCTTTCAAGTGCCATCGTTCTTCCGTTGCTGCTGATGGCGGCCACGCCTGCATTCGCGGCCAAGCCGCCGGACACCTGGGACGGCCTGCTGCACGTCCCGTCCAAGAAGCTGGGCGCGGTCTACCTGCAGCCGAACGCGGACTTCCGGGGCTACACCAAGGTCATGCTCGATCCCGCGGAGATCGCATTTCGCAAGAACTGGCAACGCGAGCACAACTCGGTGACGATGGCCGGGCCGGTGTCCAACGAGGATGCGAGCCGTATTCTCGCGAGGGCCAAGGACGGCTTCCAGAAGCTGTTCGTGGAAGCCTACCAGAAGGCGGGCTACCAGGTCGTGGACCAGAGCGGCCCTGACGTGATGCGCCTCTCCACGGCAGTCCTCGATCTCGACGTCACCGCGCCGGACACCATGTCACCCGGACGGAACTACACCTTCACGCAGGATGCGGGCAGCGCCACGCTCGTGCTCGAGGCGCGGGATTCTGTGACGGGCGCGATCCTCGGCCGCGCGGTGGACAAGCGCGACATGGACGATATCCGTCCTTACCTGCGCAACAGCGTCACCAACAATACCGACTTCGAGCAGCTTTTCGCGAGCTGGGCCAAGAAGAGCGCGGCCGGGCTGGACGAACTCAAGGCGCTGTCACCGATCAACGTCGACGGGATTCGCAGCAAGTAGGCATCGTGTGTGGATGTGATCCATCACCACTCTTATTTGTGGCCGAAATCAGGGGCATCCGCAGTTTCGGTGTCGGTATAATACCTGATACCATTCGCGCTCGACCCGCCCCATTTTGCCTCGACTGACGCACCGATCCGATCCCGCATCGGTCGCTTTCAACCCCCCGCCGGCAGCGGTTTGACATCGCCCGCTGACGGTAAACTGGCGCAATCCGGTCGCGCTGCGGGCTGAGCATCCCGTATCGGCCGGATTGCGTCTCTCCTTTCCACGCAGCAACCGCGCGCATCGGCTTGCCGAGCATCGCTCCCTTCCGCGACGATTGGTGGCGTTCGGGCCGGATTTCAGGGGAAACCCCGATAGCTGCGATCACGCGCCTCCCGGAAAGTCGTTCGCCGGATCAAGCACAAGGATGCCATTGCCATGTCCAAGGGAATGCCGAAAGTCCTCGGGTGGAAGTCCGGTCGTCGCCCCCTGGTGATCGCGATGTGCGGCGCGGTCGCGGCCATCGTCGCCGCGACGGCCGAGGGCGCTGACGAGCAGCAGGCCGAAGCGGCGCAGACGGCGGGGCAGGTGCCTGCCGGATTCCCGAAGCTGCCGCCCGGCACGCCCAAGGGGTATCTCGAACTGGCGCAACTGCCCGACAGCCTGGCCCTGCTGCCCCCGCCGCCCGGTGCGGAGACCGAGGCTTTCGCGCGTGACGAGGAAGTGAGCAAGGCCATGGCGCGCGCGCCGGGTTCCCCCCGCTATCTCCACGCCGCCAGCGACGCGGACCTCAAGCCGGCCCATGCGCTGCAGAGAGCGGCCGCCCATTCAGTAAGGCCACGGCCGGGGAATACGTCGCTGGCGCTTACCAGCGGCGCATCGCGCTCGCCTCCGGCCGCTTTGCGATGATCGATAACGGCCTTGGCTTCCAGCTCGTGCCCTGGTCGCCC
>DATKFS010000169.1:0-16214 GCA_035511275.1 Novosphingobium sp. | reverse complement strand
GATGACCACGCGCTACCTGCCGACGCGGCACGCCGAGATGATCGGCGGCTCGCTGTTCTGGATCTTCGAGCACACGCTGATCGGCCGCTCGCCGATCCTCGGCTTCGAGCAGCGCGCCGAGGACGGTCGCTGGCACATCCGCCTCGAACCCCGGCTGATCCCGATCGTCTCCAAGCCCAAGCGCGCGCACCAGGGCTGGCGCTACCTCAAGGACGAGGACGCCCCCCGCGACCTCGGCGACGGCGAGGACGCGGGCGACATCATGCCGCCCAAGCTGGCGCGCGAACTGATGAAGCTGGGGCTGGTCTAGGGCGGGCTCTGTCCCGACGCACGGGCAATCCGTTCGCCGCCGCGCCCGTCAAGCCGCACGCTTGCGCTCGCGCCGCATCGCCAGCCACGCCCACTGAAGGGCCATGGCGCGAAGTTCCGGCTTGTCCAGCGCCATGAAGATCGAGGGCAGGTTCTCCAGAACCGCCTCGTCCAGCAGGTTGAAGAACGCGTGCCTGCCGACCGTGTCGATCAGCTTGTAGGAAACCCTGCCTTCCAGCCCGCACAGGAACACATGCTTGCCCTCGGAAAGCAGCCGTTCGATCAGGGGGAAGAAATCCATGTCGTTCGTCATGAAGACGAACACGTCGACCGCCCCGTCGCGCAAGTCGTCCATCACCTGCATGATGAGGTCGCAATCGACCCCCTTCTCGCCGAAGTCGGTCAGGCCCTGACGCCAATGGACCTTGCTCTGGCCCAGCCTCGAATAATAGCCGATGTGGTCGGAAACCTCGTCGAAGAAGCTCTCGCTGAAATCGAAGTTGATCGGCCGCCCCACGGTGCCGTCGTGGTTCCTGTAGTAGAACACGCCGTCCTGCAGGGAATCGAGGTTCTTCCGGATCCACGCCATGCGCCGAACGTCGTCCGGCGGGCATCGCTTGAGTTCCTGCCCGAGCTTGTGAAGCTCCGCCTGCCTGTCGATCTTGCGGGTGGAATAGATCGTCCCCTCGCAGGACACGTCGAGGAACCGGCCGGACGCCAGTTCGTGCTCCTCGGCGGGGTAGAGGGCATCGAGGATGTTGAACGCCCCGTGCTTCTCGTCCGTGACCAGGGGGTTGGATCTGTTCACCAGCAGCGCATTGGGAAACACCGGGGTGCCCGCGGCAGCAAGGCGGTCCTCGACGGCGGAGATGATGCCCAGTTCGGCTATCGACAGCAGATAGCTCAGGATCTCGGCGAATATCCGGGGTGACGGCGGCGCATAGTACGTATCGTACAGCGCCTTGGCCTGGGCGGCGGTGAGGTTGTCCTGCGCCCCGAGATGCTCTTCGAGGCGCCGGTCGCCGATGTCGTACAGGGCTTCCGCCGACAGCTTCGCTCCGTAGCCGTCGACGTAGAAGCTGATCCTGAGGGGGATCGCCTCTCGCTCGCCGACATGCGCACGATCGATGGCATGACCAGATATCCGTTCCACGATGAGTCCTTGCAACTGTCCCGAAAGCCCAGCGAAGCCGCGACAGCGCGCCCCCGCGGACAAACCCTTAAGAGGCGATGGTTAAGGATGCGCAAGCATACCCGGCACCCAGCGCCGGAGCGGTCATTTTCCTACAAGGCCCGGCGGTGCTACCTTCGCGCAGGTTCTTTCACACCGTCGATCCCGCCCCCCGCCGCCGCCTTCAGGAAAGGCGGCGCGCGCATGCACTTCATCAACTAAACCCCCTGCTCCACCCACCACTGCAGCAGCACGTGGGCCACCGCATGTTTCGGCGGCGCACCGAACGCCCGGCCGACTTCGCCCACGGCGATGGCCTCCAGCGCATCGACCACCTCGTCGCGGGTGAACCAGCGGGCGTCCTCCAGTTCGGTGGCGTCGATGGTGATGGCGCCGTCGTCGGCATAGGCATGGCAGCCGATCATCAGCGAGGAGGGGAACGGCCAGGGCTGGCTGGCGACGTAGGCGACGTCGCGGACCCGCACGCCCGCTTCCTCGAAGGTCTCGCGGGCGACGGCTTCCTCGATCGTCTCGCCCGGCTCGACGAAGCCCGCCAGCGCCGAGTAGCGCCCCGCCGGAAAGCGCGGCTGGCGGCCGAGCAACAGGCGGCCCTCGTGCTCGACGGTCATGATGGTGACCGGATCGACGCGGGGAAAATGCTCGGTCGCGCAAGCCGTGCAGGTCCGCTGCCAGCCGCCCTTGGCCAGCACCGTGGGCTGGCCGCAGGCCGCGCAGAAGCGGTGCCGCGCGTGCCAGCCGACCAGCGCCCGGGCGCCGCCGTAGGCCGCCAGCTCGCCCGGCTCGAGCACGGTCATCGCGTTCCAGCTCGCCGGGCCGGCATGGGGCCCGCCCGAGGGGTTGGCGGGCGGCACTTCCGCAAAGCAGGCCCGCGCCTCATCGTCGAGGCCAAGGAACACCAGTTCGGCCCCCGCGCCGACGTCGGCGAGGGAGCCCCAGTCGAGCAGGCCCTCGCCGGTCAGCACCGGGTCGAGGCCGTCCAGCCGCAGCAGGCGGGCCCGCGCGGTCTTCAGCGCGGCGATGGCCTCGGGATCGCCGCGGACATGGTCGGCACGGTCGATGCGGGAGCCGGAGAAGGCGATCGGCGGGGCGGAAGTCAGAAGCACGTCAGCGGGTCTCCAGGATCGCAAGGACATCGGCCTTCAACGCCGACTGGAATTCGGGGAGCAGGTCGAACGCGTCGGGCGGCATGAACTGGGCGAAGATCTGCGAGCGCAGGCCATGGGCCATGTCGACCATGCCGACCGTCCCGGCAGCGCCCGACCAGCCGTAGATCCCGGCCTCCGCGCCCTTGCCCACGCGTCCGCCGGCGCCGAAGCCCGAGCCGGCGAAGCGCGCGGGCATCGCCACGCCGGGCGGCAGCAGGTCCGAGGTTCCGGCCCGCACCGCGCTCTCGTCGAACACGCGCACCCCGTCGATCGTGCCGAACTGGGCGAGCAGGCGCAGGAAGCGGTCGTAGTCGCGCGGCGAACTGACGAGTCCCGCGCCGCCGAAGGGGAAGGCCGGCGGATCGAGGTAGACCGACGTCGAACCCTCCGCGCTCGGCGGATCGATCGGCACCAGGACTTCTCCGAAGGCGCCGTAGTTGACGGTCAGCCGGTGCGCTTCGCTGGCGGGGACGCGGAACCAGGTGCTGGTCATGCCGGCGGGCGCGAAGATCGTGTCGTGGAGGTAGGCGTCGAAGGGACGGCCGGTCACCACCTCGATCACCCGGCCCATCAGGTCCAGCCCCATGGAGTAGCTCCAGCGGGTGCCGGGATCGGCCACCAGCGGCACTTGCGCCAAGCGGTCGGCGAAGTGGTCCAGCCCCTTGACCGGCGTGCCCCAGTCGAGCCCGGGCCCCTTGAGCCGGGTGACGCTGGCGGGAACCAGGCCCTTGTCCTGCATCAGCTGGCGGATCGGCCCTTCCTGCACGATCGTATAACCGAGCCCCGCCGTATGCGTCATGAGCTGGCGCATCGTGATCGGGCTCGGTGCGGGGTGGAGCGCGGTGATCGAGCCGTCGTAGGTGTCCTGCACGTCGAGGTGGCGGAAGCCCGGCAGTACCTCGTGAACCGGCTGGTCGAGGCCGAGGCGACCTTGCGCGATCAGCTGCATCGCCGCCATCGCGGTGACCGGCTTGGTCATCGAATAGATGCGGAACAGGCTATCGGGCGTGACCGGATCGGCGTCGGTGAAGCCTTCCGCGCCGCGCGCCACGAATTCCGCCTCGCGGCCCGGCAGCCCGAGCGAGGCGACGAGGCCGGGGAACTTCCCCGGTCCCACCCAGCGCTCGACCAGCGCGCGGACATGGGGCGTGAGCTCGGGTTGCGCGCTCGCCCATGCCAGCCGGGGCAGCAGCGCGGCACCCAGCCCTGCGGCTGCGGCCATGCGGAGAAGCACACGACGGTCCATCGCCGCCTCCAGCGCTGCGCGGTCCCGGATCATGCGTCCTCCTTCTCCATGGCGAGGGCGAGGCGCGCGGCCTTGGCGAACAGGGTGGGAAGGCCCGCCTCGTCCAGCCGGTCGAGCGGCCACCATTCGCCTTGCTCCAGCCCTTCGAAGCTGTCGCCGAGGTAGATTGCCAGTTCCAGTTCGAGCGCGAAGTGCGTGAAGACATGGCCGACTTTGCCCGCACCTTCCCACGGTCCCGCAAGCGGTCCCTCGCCCGAGCCGTCGGCGCGGGCCGCCCAGCCATCGTCCGGCAGCGCGCGCATCCCGCCCAGCATGCCCTTGTCGGCGCGGCGGACCAGCCAGACCTCGGCCTCTCCCTCCCGCTCCCGCTCGATCCAGAATGCGCGGCCCTTGCGCGCCGGCTTGGCCTTCTTCGCGGCCTTGACCGGCAGGCGCTCTGGTTCTCCGCTCGCCCTCCCCGCGCAGGCCGGCGAGAGCGGACAGAGCAGGCAGCGAGGACTGCGCGGCGTGCAGACCGTGGCGCCAAGGTCCATCACGGCCTGTGCGAAGTCGCCCGCCCGCTCGCGGGGCGTGATGACATCGGCGTAGTCGCGGATCAACGGCCGCGCGCCGGGCAGCGGCGCATCGATCGCGAAAAGCCGGGCGACGACGCGTTCGACGTTGGCGTCCACCACCACCGCGCGGCGCCCGAAGGCGATCGCGGCGACCGCCGCGGCGGTGTAGGCGCCCAGTCCCGGCAGTGCGCGCAGCCCCTCCTCGCTGTCGGGGAAGCGTCCGCCCGCCGCCGCGACCGTGCGTGCGCAGGCGAGCAGGTTGCGCGCCCGGGCGTAATAACCCAGCCCCGCCCACGCCGCCATCACGTCCCCCTCGGGCGCGGCGGCGAGCGCCTCGACCGTGGGCCAGCGTGTGGTGAAGGCGGCGAAGTAGGCCTTCACCGCCGCGACGGTGGTCTGCTGCAGCATCACTTCGGAAAGCCAGACGCGATAGGGATCGGGCGCGAAGGTCGCGCCCGGCCTCACCCGCCAGGGCAGGTCCCGGCCGTGGGCGTCGTACCATGCGAGCAGGTCCTGCGCGATCCGGGGCGTTCCTGCGGTATCCGAACTGGCGTCCATCCCCTCGCTATGGCATTGGAGCCGCAGCAATGGAACGGGCCATGGAACGGGATCGCGGCAAACAGTTGGACAAGACCGGTGGAGCCAAGTCGAAGGCCGCTGCGGGCCTGAAGCGCTACGAGCGTCCGCGCGGCGGCGGGGCGCGCCCGATCGCCGACCTCATGCCCGAAGTGGGACGCACCGCCTTCCGCCGCTTCGGCTTCGTCCAGTCCAGCGTGGTGTCGCGCTGGCCCGAGATCGTGGGCGCCCGCCATGCCCGCGTCTGCTCGCCCGAATCCATCCGCTTCCCGCCCGGAGAGAAGAACGACGGCATCCTCCAGCTGGTGGTCGTCGCCGCCCACGCGCCGATGATACAGCACGTGATCCCCGAGATCATCGATCGGGTGAACCGCTTCTTCGGCTACAATGCGGTCGCCCGCGTCAAGATCCGGCAAGGCGAGGTTAAGCCGCCGCCTGCTTCAAAGCCCCGCGCGACCCCGCCTACCCTCAAGCCGGTGCCGTTCGAACTCGGCGAATCGCTGCGCGACGTCGGCGATCCCGAACTTCGCGCGGTGCTGGAATCGCTGGCCCGCAGCATCGAGGCCAGGGCAGACGAAGACTAACCGCGATGGCAGAAAGACCCTTGATGAACTCCCGCCGCATCACCACCGTTGCCCGTACCGCCGCCCTGCTCGCCTGCGCCGCGATGAGCGTGGCCGCCACGCCCGCGAAGAAGCCTGCCGCAGGCCCCGCCGCCAAGGTGAACTGGGTCGCCCAGGTCGCGACGACCGCCAACGGCAGCCACCGCTACGGCAACCCGGACGCGCCGGTGAAGCTGGTCGAATATGTCAGCTACACCTGCCCCCACTGCGCCCATTTCCACAAGGAATCCGATGCCGTCCTGCGTGCGACCGTGGTCCCCAAGGGCCAGGTCTCGGTGACCGTCACCAACTTCCTGCGCAACCCGATCGACCTGACCGTGGCGATGCTCACCAACTGCGGCGACCCCAAGCGCTTCTTCGTGCGCCACAGCGCCTTCTTCGGCACGCAGGACACCTGGCTCGGCAAGGTCGAGGGCTTCAGCAAGGAGCAGCAGGCGCGCTGGTACCAGGGCGAACTGCCCATCCGCATGCGCGCCATCGCCAGCGATTTCGGCTTCTACGAGAAGATGGAGGCGGCCGGCGTCAGCCGCCCGCAGGTCGACGCCTGCTTCGCCGACAAGGCCGCGCTCGACAGGCTCCGCGCGCAGCAGGCCGAAGTCGAGAAGTTCGGCTTCCAGGGCACTCCCAGCTTCACGCTCAACGGCGAGGTCCTCCCCGCCAACGACTGGGCCTCGGTATCCAAGGCGATCACCGCGAAGATCGCCGAAACCCGCGCCGGCAACATCTGATGCACCGGCAGGCCCCGCAAACTGTGGAAGACCCGGCGTAAATCCGCCTCCGCTCGCTTTGTCTTGGCCGTACCCATCGGCTAGCCATTCAACACATGCCCACGTAAGGATTCGCTTCCGATGATCCGCAACCGCCTCCGCCTGATCTCGCGCCACGCCGTCCTTGGCCTGATCGCCGCACCGCTCGCCCTGGGCCTCGCCGCCTGTGGCAAGAAGGACGAGACCGGAGCGCCCGCCTCGGGCCAGCCGATCGCGAAGATCGCCGCCCCCGCCGGCAAGGCCTGGGCCGACGTCGTCGCGAAGACGCCCGAGGGGGGCTACCGCATCGGCAACCCGGAAGCGCCGATCAAGCTGGTCGAATATGGCGCCCTCAGCTGCTCGCACTGCGCAGAGTTCGCCAAGGAGAGCTTCGAGAAGCTGCGCGACGACTATGTCGCCAGCGGCCGCGTGAGCTACGAGCTGCGCTACTACATGCTCAACGCGCTCGACGTGCCGGCCTCGCTGCTCGCCGCCTGCGGCTCGACCGAGGCGGTGATCCCGCTGAGCGAGCAGTTCTGGGCCTGGCAGCCCAAGATGTTCGAAAACATGCAGGCCGCCGGCCAGCAGCAGCTCGCCGCCATCGATGCCCTGCCCAAGGAAAGGCAGATCGGCGCGATCGCCCAGATCGCCGGGATGACCGACTTCTTCGCCTCGCGCGGGATCGCCCGCGACCAGGCCAATGCCTGCCTCGCCGACACCACCAAGGCCAAGGCGCTCGCCGAGCAGACCCAGAAGGCCACGGAAGAGTTCAACATCACCGGCACCCCCAGCTTCATCATCAACGGCAACTCGGTCGGCTCGTCGGGCTGGAAGGAAGTCGAGGCCAAGCTGCAGCAGGCCGGCGCGCGCTGATGCGCCGCTGGTAACCATCAGATGCGCATCCACCGGCTCAAGCTCAGCGGATTCAAGAGCTTCGTCGAGCCGGCCGAACTGCGCATCGAGCCGGGGCTGACGGGCGTCGTCGGCCCCAACGGCTGCGGCAAGTCCAACCTCCTCGAAGCGATCCGCTGGGTCATGGGCGAAAGCTCGCCCAAGTCGATGCGCGGCGGCGGCATGGAGGACGTGATCTTCGCAGGGACGGACAAGCGCCCGCCCCGCGCCTTCGCCGAAGTCGTCCTCAAGGCCGAGACCGCCGCCCGCGCCGACGGCACGCGCGAGGACCTCGAAGTCGTCCGCCGGATCGAGCGCGGGGCGGGCAGCGCCTACCGCGTCAACGGCCGCGACGTGCGCGCCTGCGACGTGGCGCTGATCTTCGCCGACGCGGCCACCGGCGCGCATAGCCCGGCCCTCGTCAGTCAGGGTCGCATCGCCGCTGTCATCGCCGCCAAGCCGACCGAGCGCCGCGCGATGCTGGAGGAAGCGGCGGGAATCGCCGGCCTCCATGTGCGCCGACGTGACGCCGAACAGCGCCTGCGCGCCACCGAGACGAACCTTGCCCGCCTCGACGACATCATGGCGAGCCTCGACAAGCAGGTCGGCACGCTGCGCCGGCAGGCCAGAGCGGCGGAGCGCTACAAGGCGCTTACCGACCAGATCCGCCTCGCCGAAGCGCGCCTCGTCTTCGCCCGCTGGCGCGATGCCGCCGCCGCCGCCGAAGCGGCGAAGCGCGAAGCCCAGGCCGCCGAAGCGCGTGTGAGTGCCGCCCAGCAGCTCGCCGTGGAAGCGCAGTCGCAGCAGGCCGCCGCCGCCGAAGCCCTTGCCGCAGCGCGCGACGAATTGGCCGACAGGCGCGACGATGCCTCGGCACAGGGGCACCGCATGGCGACGCTGACCAGCCAGCTCGAAGCCGCCGAGCAGCGCCTCGCCGACCTCGACCGCCAGCGCACCCGGCTGGAGGAAGACCGCCACGACGCCGACCGCATGACCCGCGATGCCGCCGAGGCGCTGGCCCGGCTGGAGCGCGAGCTGGCCGAAGGCGAGAAGCAACTCGCAGCCGACGAGGCCCTGCGCCCGCGCTTCGCCAATGCGCTCGACGGCGCCGAGCAGGCCAGCCGCGCGGCCGAACTCGAACTCGCGCAGGCGACCGCGCGGCAGGCCGGTGTCGAGGCCGAATGGCGCATCGCCGAAGCCGAACTCGGGCAAT
Organism: Novosphingobium sp.; assembly: GCA_035511275.1. Taxonomy (GTDB): domain Bacteria; phylum Pseudomonadota; class Alphaproteobacteria; order Sphingomonadales; family Sphingomonadaceae; genus Novosphingobium. The sequence continues at coordinate 7,719 of DATKFS010000169.1, read as the reverse complement.
CCCGAGCCCGCGCCGCGCGCATCGAACAGGACGCCGCGCGGATCGAAGGCCAGATCGCCGCCCAACCCGATGCCGCCGACCTCGACGCCGCGATCGACGCCGCCCGTACCAAGGCCGAGGCCGCCGGCGCTGCGCTCGCTGCCGCGCGCGACGGGCTCGACGCCATGCAGGCACGCAAGGCCGCGCTGCAGGGCGAGCGCGATGCCGCCGCCTCCGCGCTAGCGGGCGCGCGCGCCGACCTTACCGGCATCGAGCGCGAGCACGCCGCCCTGGTCCGCGACCGCGAGGCCCGCGCCAAGGGCGCGAAAGCCGCGCATGGCCTGCCTTTCGCCATCGACGCCCTGCGCGCCGCGCCCGGCTACGAACGCGCGCTCGCCGCCGTGCTCGGCCGCGACGCCAAGGCGCCGCTGGGCGCGGTGGCGAACGCCGACGGCCGCTTCTGGACCGGCGCAGAAGCGCCCGCGCCGGTGGCGGACAGCCTCGCCGCCCACGTTTCCACCTGCCCGCCCGAACTCGCCGCCCGCCTTGCACTCGTCCATGTCGTCGATGCGGACGACGGGCGGGTGCTGAGCCCCGGCGAATGGCTGGTGACCCGCGCGGGCGTGCTGCGCCGCTGGGATGGCTTCGTCGCACGCGGCGAAGGCGCGGCGGAAGCGGCGCGGCTGGAGGCGGAGAACCGCTTCGCCGAACTCGACGCGCAACTGCCGCCCTTGCGCGAAGCCGTCGCGACCGCAGAGGCGCGGCAGGGCGCGGTCCAGCAGGACCTCGCCGCGCTGTCCTCGCAACTTATCGCCGCCGAGCGCGCCATCGCCGCCGCCGCCGATGCCGAGCGCGGAGCGCTGCGCGCAGTGGACCAGGCCGAGGACGCCCGCGCCCGTCAGCGCGCCCGCCGCGCCGAACTCGACGCCGCCGTTGCCGACCTCACCGACCAGCGCGCCGCCGCCGCCACCGAAGTCTCCACGGCCGAGACCAAGCTCGCCGCGCTGCCCGACCCGGCTTCGGGCCGCGCCGAATTGGAAGCCGCGCGGAATCGCAATGCCGAGGCGCGCGCCGCACTGCAGGCCGCCATGGCCACGCTGGCCGCGCACGACCAGGCCCTCGCCGTCGCGCGCGAGCGGACCACCTCGCAGCGGGGCGACATTCGCGGCTGGCAGGCCCGCGCCGGGGACGCCACCAACCGCCTCGCGCAGATGGCGGGTCGGCTCGAGGAGATCGAGACCGAACGCGCCATCGTCGCCGCCAAGCCGGCCTCGCTGATGGCGCAGATCGAGCAGGGCGAAGCGGTGCGCACCCGCCTCGCCGACGAACTCGCAAAGGCCGAGGCCGCCGTCACCGCCGCCGCCGATGGCGCCAAGCGGGCCGACACCGCGCTTTCCGCCGCGCAGGAAACCCTCGCCGCCGCGCGCGAGGGCCGCGCCGGGGCAGTCGCCCGCGCAGAACACGAGGACCAGCGCCGCGTCGAGATGACCCGCGTCTCGGGCGAGCGCTTCCAGTGCCCGCCCCCCGTCCTGCCCGAACGCTTCGCCTTTCCCTCCGCCGAAGTCGTCGGCGCCGAGAACGAGGCCGCCGCCATGGAACGCCTCGTTGGCGAGCGCGAGCGGATCGGTCCGGTCAACCTCGTCGCGGCCGACGAACTCGCCGAGGCGGAAGGGCAACTGGGCACCAGCGCCGCCGAGAAGGCCGAGCTGACCGAGGCGGTGAACCGCTTGCGCGGCTCGATCGGCAACCTCAACCGCGAGGGCCGCGAACGCCTGCGCGCCGCGTTCGAAGCGGTCGACGGCCATTTCCGCCGCCTGTTCCAGCAGCTGTTCCAGGGCGGCAAGGCCCACCTCGCGCTGGTCGACTCGGACGATCCGCTGGAGGCCGGGCTCGAAATCTACGCCCAGCCGCCGGGCAAGCGGCTGCAGTCGCTCACTTTGCTATCGGGCGGCGAGCAGGCGCTGACGGCAGTGGCGCTGATCTTCGGCCTGTTCCTCACCAACCCCGCGCCGATCTGCGTGCTGGACGAGGTCGACGCCCCGCTCGACGACGCCAACATCGAACGCTTCTGCGACCTTCTCGAAGCGATGACGCGCGAGACCGATACCCGCTACCTCGTTGTCACCCACAACGCCGTGACCATGAGCCGGATGCACCGCCTGTTCGGCGTGACCATGGTCGAAAAGGGCATCTCCCGCCTCGTCAGCGTGGACCTTGGCGGCGCCGAGGAACTGCTGGCGGCGCAGTGAGGTTGATCCCCAAGTTGACCGACTCCATTTTTGTAGTTACATTTATTCAACTCGCCAGAAACGTCTGCCGATGTTGAGGCTTCCTGCGGATGCGGGAGGTGTCGGCGTTGGAAATCGAGTTCGACGAGGCGAAGCGCGACAAGACGCTTTTTGAACGAGGGCTGGATTTCGCCGACGCTCCGCTCGTTTTCGCCAGCGAGCATTTCGATGTTCCGGACCAGCGGATCGAATATGGCGAAGAGAGATATCTGACGTTCGGCTGGCTGCACGGCCGGGCGGTCACCATCGTCTGGACGCCGAGAGGGTCGCGCCGGCGCATCATTTCAATGAGGTTCGTCCATGGAAAAGAACTCAGGAACCGAAAAAGAGGAATGGATTGATCCGGACGACGCTCCCGAATGGACCGAGGAGATGTTCCGGATGGCCGCCATCTACAAGGGCGACGAGTTGATCCGTCCGGCTTCGGGCACGCTCAAGTCGCTGGGACGGCCGCCGGTCGCTCATCCGAAGAAGCAGGTGACGCTGCGCCTCGATCCCGAAGTGGTCGAAGGGTTTCGCGCCACCGGCAAGGGCTGGCAATCGCGGATCAACGCGGAACTGCGCAAGGCGCTGGGGATCTAGCCGCTGCGGAACGCGTGAGTGATGGGGTAGCGGCGATCGCGGCCGAAGTTGCGGGCGGTCAGCTTGACCCCGGGCGGGGACTGGCGGCGCCCGTACTCGGCGCGATGGAGCAGGCGTTCCACCTCGGCGACGGCATGCCGGTCGAACCCGTCCTGCACCAGTTGCTCCACGCTCTTGTCGTTCTCGACGAGGCCGAGGAGGATCGGGTCCAGCACCGCATGGGGCGGCAGATGGTCGCTGCCCCCCCGCCGGGACCAACCTGGCCCGGCCTCGGGAATCACCGCGCCCGAGGGGCCGAGGCCGATGCGCGGGACATGCCGGTTGCGCCAGCGGGCGAGGGCGAGGACGGTGGTCTCGTAGGCGTCCTTCAGCGGATTGTAGCCGCCCGCCATGTCACCATGGGCCGCCGCGTGGCCGACGCTGAGTGCGCTCTTGTTGGCGGTCGCCACCGGCATCGGTCCGAACTTGTCGGCCAAGGCCATGAGCGCGGCGCTCCGGATGCGGCCTTGCAGGTTGTCCTCGGCACGATCGCGCGGCGTGCCTTCGAAGACCTCCCCCAGCATCGAATCGAGGCCGTCCACGGCGGCGCCGATCGCCATCTCGCTATAGCGGATGCCGAGCGCGCGAGCGCTGGCGGCAGCGTCCTCGAGGTCCGCGGCGCCGGTGAAGCGGGAGGGCATCATCACGCCCCAGACCCGCTCGGCACCCAGCGCATCGACGGCGATCGCGGCGCCGGTGGCCGAATCGATGTCCCCCGAAAGGCCGAGCACCACCCCGGGGAATCCGCCCCGCTCCACATAGTCGCGCAAGGCGAGGACCATGGCGCAGTAGATGTCCTCGGGATGGACGGCGAGGCTTTCCACGGTGCCGCGATCGCAGCGCCAGCCCTTCACGGTCTTCGTCCAGCGCGTCTCGACGACCTGCTCCTCCCAGTCGCGCAGCTGCGCGGCGAGGCTGCCGTCGCCGTTGACGACGAAGCTGGCGCCGTCGAACACCAGCTCGTCCTGCCCACCCACGCGGTTGAGATAGGCGAGCGGCAGGCCGGTATCGACCGCACGTCGCTTGGCCACGCCCTCGATGCGCAGCGCGTCCTTGTTGATCTCGTAGGGGCTGCCGTTGATCGAGATGAGGATTTCCGCGCCGAAGTCGGCCAGGTGGCGGCAAACCTCGATACGCCAGATGTCCTCGCCCACGGGCACGCCGATCATGGTGCCGCGCAGGATCACCGGCTCGGGCAGCGGGCCGGGCTGGAACAGCCGCATCTCGTCGAACGTGCCGTAGTTGGGCAGCTCGTGCTTGAGGCGCACCGCGGCGACCTTGCCCTGGTCGAGCAGGGCCACGCCATTGTGCAGCGCACCATCGAGGACGAAGGCCGAACCGACCAGCATCGCCGGCCCTTCTCCGGCACTGGCCTCGGCGAGCTTCTGCAGCTCGGCCGCCGCGCGCTCGATCAGGGCGGGCTTGAGGATCAGGTCTTCGGGCGGATAACCGACGAGGTGGAGTTCGGGAAAGACGACGAGGTCGCTGTCCTTCGCCTTTTCACGGGCGGCGAGGACGCCTGCCGCATTGCCGGAAATGTCCCCCACCGACTGGTTGAGCTGGGCGAGGGTGATCTTCAGCGTATCGGGCATGGCCCGTTTGATGCCCGCCGTGCAGGGGCAGTGCAAACGAAAATCCGGGCCCCGGGGACAGATCGCCCGAAGCGTGCCGGCCGCGCGCCGCGCCTGCGCCGGATACAAAAAACCCTCCCGCGAAGGAGGGCTTCTGTCCGTCGTGAGACGGACTTTCCGTCAGGCTCCCGAGGGAACCCGGATCGAAAAGCGGCGGGGGCCAGCGTGCCGCGAGGACAGGCGCCAAACCCCCAGAGCCGATTACAGCGCCTCGGACGCAGCCTCGGTCGGCACGTCGGTGGCGTCACCGGTCATCAGCTCTTCCGGCGTGGTCTCAACCGACTCGGTTGCCTCGGGAGCCGGGTCACCACCGCAAGCAGCGAGCGACAGAGCGGCGACCGACGCGAACGCGGCGAAAGCAATCTTCTTCATGCGAATCCCCTTGCATTGTTTGACCCATAGGCCAACGCTTGCAGGCAAGCCTGCAGTGGCATTCTTTAGACGAGACAATGGTGCAACGCAAATAGGATTGTTAAGGGCGGAAATCCGCTGATTTCCTAGGGGTTGCGAACATATAAAGATATCTTTATATGATGCGCCATGCGGATCGACCCCCTCCTGAGAGCTCTTTCGGAGCCGACGCGGCTGCGCATCATGCGCCTGCTCGCGCACATGGAGCTGGCGGTCGGCGAACTCGCGCAAGTGCTCGGGCAGAGCCAGCCGCGCGTCTCGCGCCACATCCGCATCCTGTGCGACGCGGGCCTGGCCGAGCGCCGCAAGGAGGGTAGCTGGGTGTTCCTGCGCAGCGCGGTGAGCGAACAGGGCGCCCCCTCGCTCAGCAGCGCCTCCGCGCAACTGCTCGCATTGGCCGAGCGCGACGATGCGCAGTTCGCCGCTCGCTGCGCCGAGGATCGCCGCCATCTCGCCGCGATCCGCGCGGGGCGGGAGGCGAGCGCCGAAGCTTACTTCGAGCGGCACGCGGTGGAATGGGATACACTGCGCCGGCTGCACGGAGCGGACGAACCGGTGGAAGCGGCGCTGCTGGCGGCGCTGGCAGGCGAGCCGCTCGGCGCGCTGCTCGACGTCGGCACCGGCACGGGGCGCATGGCCGAACTGCTCTCCGCCCGGGCGGGGCGCGTCACCGCGCTCGACAAGAGCCCCGAGATGTTGCGCATCGCGCGGGCGCGGCTCCAGTCCCTGCCCACCGGGAAGATCGACCTGGTCCAGGGCGATTTCGGCGCCCTGCCCTTCGCCGACGACAGCTTCGACACCGTGCTGTTCCATCAGGTGCTGCATTATTCGTTGGCGCCCGACGTGGTGCTGGCCGAGGCGGCGCGCGTGCTGCAGCGTGGCGGACGCATTGCCATCGTCGATCTTGCCGCGCACGAGCGCGAGGAACTGCGCGAGCGCCACGCCCATGCCCGCCTCGGCTTTTCCGACGAGCAGATGCAGGCGCTGCTGACCGCCGCCGGGCTGGAACCCGCCGCCCCGATCGCGCTTCCTGGCGATCCGCTCACCGTGAAGATCTGGACGGCGCGGCGCGAAGCCGCCACTGGCCCTCACGCCTCCGCAACCGACACCGCAAACCGAGAGACGAGCCCGACATGACCCCCGCTGCACGCGCCGCAGAGGCCCCGCTTTTCGCGGGGGCTCCCGGCGACATTTCCGTCTCCTTCGAATTCTTCCCGCCCAAGTCGGAGAAGATGGAGGAGCAGCTGTGGGACGCGATCACCCAGCTTGCCCCGCTCGACCCCAGCTTCGTCTCGGTCACCTATGGCGCCGGCGGCTCCACGCGCGAGCGCACGCACTCCACCGTCTCGCGGATCGTCAAGGAAACCGCGCTGGTCCCGGCTGCCCACCTTACCTGCGTCGCAGCGAGCAAGGACGAGATCGCCGAAGTCGCCGACCAGTACTGGGAAGCGGGCGTGCGCCACATCGTCGCCCTGCGCGGCGATCCGCCGCCAGCCGACGGCGGCCGCTTCACACCCCACCCCGAAGGCTATGCCAGTGCCGCCGCGCTGGTCGAGGGACTGAAGGCGCGCCACGACTTCGAGATCTCGGTCGCCGCCTACCCCGAAGTCCACCCCGAGGCGGCGAGCGCGGACGCCGACCTCGACAACCTCAAGCGCAAGCTGGACGCGGGCGCCACGCGCGCGATCACGCAGTTCTTCTTCTCGACCGACGCCTACTTCCGCTTCATGGACAAGGCGCTGGCGGCAGGGATCACCGCGCCGATCCTGCCGGGCATCATGCCGGTGACGAGCTTCTCCGCGATCCGCCGCATGAGCGGCAACACCGAGATCCCCGGCTGGCTGGACACGATGTTCGAGGGCCTCGACGAGCGCCCCGGCCCGCGCGCGCTGGTCGCCGCGGTCGCCGCCGCCGATTTGTGCAAGCGCCTCTACGAAGGCGGCGTGCGCGATTTCCACTTCTATACCCTCAACCGCGCCGAGCAGGCTTACGCGATCTGCCAGCTGCTCGGCCTGCGCCCCAAGGAGCTGGCCGCATGAGCGCCCGTGAAACCTTCCTCGCCGAGGCCGCCAAGCGCATCCTCATCACCGACGGCGCGTTCGGCACCGAGATCCAGAACTGGAAGCTGTCCGAAGCGGACTACGCCGGTGATCTCGGCCTGAGCCACGACCAGAAGGGCAACAACGACATCCTCGCGCTGACCAAGCCCGAGGTGCCCGAGGCGATCCACCGCGCCTACTTCGAGGCGGGCGCCGACATCGCCGAGACCAACACCTTCTCGGCCAACCGCATCAGCCAGGCCGACTACGGCGCCGAGCACCTCGTGCGGGAGATCAACGTCGAATCAGCCAAGCTCGCGCGCCGTCTGGCCGACGAGTACCAGGCCAGGGACGGCCGCCCCCGCTTCGTGGCGGGCGCGATCGGGCCGACCAACAAGACGCTCTCGCTCAGCCCCGACGTCAACGATCCGGGCTTCCGCGAGATCGACTGGGACACGCTGGTCGACGTCTACAAGGAACAGGCGGCCGCCCTCGTCGAAGGCGGCGCGGACTTCATCCTGATCGAGACGGTGTTCGACACGCTCAACGCCAAGGCCGGGATCATGGCGGTGCGCCACCTCGAGGCGGAGCTCGGCCGTGAAGTGCCGATCATGCTGTCGATGACGCTGACCGACCTGTCGGGCCGCAACCTCTCGGGCCACACGGTCGAGGCGTTCTGGCACGCGGTGCGACACGCGAAGCCCATAACCATCGGCCTCAACTGCTCGTTCGGCGCCACGCAGCTGCGCC
>DATKFS010000168.1:0-8272 GCA_035511275.1 Novosphingobium sp. | reverse complement strand
CGCCCGTTGCCCTTGGCGGCGTAGAGCGCGAGGTCTGCGTTGCGGATCAGCGCTTCGGACGTCGTGCCGTCGTCCGGACAGAGCGCGATGCCCACCGACGCGCCGATCGTCACGCGCGCGCCGTCGATGGAGTAAGGCTGCGACAGGTTCTCGATGATGCGCCGGGCAAGGTGCGCAAGGCCCTCGCGCTGCTGGGGGCCGTGGAGGATCACCTGGAACTCGTCGCCGCCCAGCCTTCCAACGCGGCCACGGTCGCCGACGGTGCCGCCGAGCCGCTCGGCCACCTGCTTGAGCAGCGCGTCCCCGGCGGGATGGCCCATCGTGTCGTTGACCTGCTTGAAGCGGTCGAGGTCGAGCAGGAAGACCGCGCAGGTGCGGGTCTCGATGCGCGGCGTGGTGAGGATCTTCTCCAGCCACTCCGCCATCTGGAAACGGTTGGCGAGCTTCGTCAGCGAATCGAAGCGCGCCAGCTGGGTGACGCGTTGCTGCGAGCGCCGCTTTTCGGTGAGATCGGTGCCCGAGCCCCGGAACCCCATGAAATTGTTGAACTGGTCGAGCACCGGACGGCCCGAGATCGACCACCAGCGCCCGTCGTCCGCGCCCGCATCCGCCAGCGTCGCCGCCGCGTCGCCGGGCTCGGCAGCCGCACGCACGTCGAGGTCCTGGAAGGAAGACCGGGTGTTGAGGTGGAACATCAGCGTCCGCTCGCTCTGCTGGCCCTGCGCTTCCAGCAGGAACAGGCTGGTGAACGGGCGGCCTTCGAGCTCCGTCGCGGTCTTGCCGATCAGCTTCGCGATCCGTTCGGTGACGTAGGTGATCTTGCCCAGGCGGTCGGTCTCCCAGAACCAGCCCTGCCCGGTCTGCTCGTACTCGTGGAGCAACTGTTCGGCCCGGCGCTGTTCACGCTCGCGCTCGGAATGCGCCAGCGACTGCGATGCCGACGGGCGCGCCTGCCCGACCGCGATGACGAGGCCGATCGCCCCGCCCACCGCAAGCAACCCGAACGCCGCCACCGACCCGCCGACCGTCGACCCGCCGCCCCACAGGCCGATGGTGGCGGCGACGATCGAGGTCAGGCGATTCTGGAGCAGAACCGTCGCCATCAGCACGACGATGACGTAGATGTTGGCCGTCACGTCCCAGCCGAGCCCGGGGTGCAGGTGAGTCCAGCGGGCGGCGCCGAAACCGAACAGGCCCATCGGCAGCAGCACTGCCAGGACCATCAGCGGATAGCGCCACCAGCCATCGCGCGACAGACGCCGCTCCAGCCCGGCATAGAGCGGCGCGGGCAGGCAGAGCGCCACCGCCGCCGCGATGCACAGCGCCGAGCCCTCGTCGGGAACCAGGCCGGTCAGCAGCCCCATCAGCAGGGCGCAGGCGGCGAGCGCCGGCGCCATCAGCAGCCAGCGGCGGGTCGTGAAGGAGTGCATCGCCTCGGCCGACGACCGGAATCGCGATATTCCGCCCGAAGCAGCCGCCTCGGGAGGATCCTCGGCCGAAACACCGCTATCGGCGCCCGAGGGCACCGCCTGTCGTCGTGCGCGCAGACCCGTTCTTACCATGACGCCACCATGGCCGCGGGGCCATTTCGAAACGGTTAAATGTGACCGGTCGCGTCCACCGTTCGTCCCGCGGATCGATGGTAACCATTTCGCTTGCCCGCGCGTTACGACCGTGCTTGCTTCATCCGGACAGTCGGCAAAGCCGGCACCAATGGGAGAAACGTCCGTGCGCCATATCGCCATCGTCGGATCCGGCCCCGCAGGTTACTACACCGCAGAAGCAGCGCTCAAGCAGTGGGGCGACCAGGTGCGCGTTGATATATTCGACAGTCTCCCCGTGCCCTTTGGCCTGATCCGCACCGGAGTCGCGCCGGACCACCAGTCGATCAAGGGCGTTTCCCGCAGGTACGAGGCCACCGCGCGGCTGGGCAACGTCCGCTTCGTGGGCAACGTGATGCTGGGCCGCGACGTTTCGGTGCCCGAACTGCAGGACCTCTACGACGCGGTGATCCTTGCCACCGGCGCCCCGCACGACCGCAAGCTGGGCCTTCCGGGAGAGGATCTGGCCAACGTCTTCGGGTCTGCCGCCTTCGTCGGCTGGTACAACGGGCACCCGCAGTTCGCCGGGCTCGACCCCAAGCTCAGCCACGACACCGCCGTCATCGTCGGCAACGGGAACGTCGCGCTGGACGTGGCCCGCATCCTCGCCAAGTCGGAGGAGGAATTCGCCGCGTCGGACATCGTCGCCCATGCCCTCGCCTCGCTCAGCGGATCGGCGGTGCGGCGGATCGTCATCCTCGGTCGGCGCGGGCCGCACCAGGTCGCGATGACGCCGAAGGAACTCGCCGAACTTGCCCGCCTGACCCGCGCCCATCCCGAGGTTGATCCGGTGGACCTGCCCGACCCGGCCGAGGATGCCGCGCTCGACACCAGCCTGCGCAAGTCGGTCGCCCACCTGCGCGCTTTCGCCGCGGCCGAGGCCGCGCCGGGCACCGATGCGGTCACCGTGGAATTCGATTTCTTCGCCGCCCCGCGCGCCATCCTTGGCGATGGCCGGGTCGAGGCGGTCGAGGTGGAGCGCACACGGCTGGAAGGCGGAAAGGCGGTCGGCACCGGAGAAACCTACCGCATCCCCGCCGGGCTCGTGGTCGCCTGCATCGGCTACCAGACCTCGCCGATTCCGGACGTGCCCTTCGACGAACAGGGTGGCCGCTTCGCCAACGTGGAGGGCCGCATCGCGCCGGGCCTCTACTGTGTCGGCTGGGCACGTCGCGGACCGACCGGCACCATCGGCACCAACCGCCCCGACGGCTTCGCGATCGTCGAGAAGATCGCCGCCGATATGCCCGGCGATTCCGCCAAGCCCGGCCGCCCCGGCTTCGATGCACTGGCCGAGGAGCGGGGCATCGAAGTCGTCCGCTTCACGGACTGGCAGAAGATCGAGGAAGCCGAGATCGCCAATGCCCGGGAAGGCGCCCCGCGCGAGAAGTTCGTCGCGGTGGAGCAGATGATCGAAGCCTCGCACCGGGTCTGACGACGCGGCGGGCGGCGGCAACCTTTACGTATTTCCCTGAACTGGCACGGCCTTGTCCTTCTGATAGACATTTTCCTGGCAAACCGGGGGAATAGATGTCGATATTTTCACGTTCGTTGGGTTCTGGTTTGGCGTTCGTCCTGATCGCGGTACCGGCGCCCGGTCATGCGGGATCTCTTGGTGACGTGTTGAGACGCGCCGCCGCAGAGGCCGCAAGGGCCGCGCGTTCCAACGGCGCCAAGCGCCAGCCCACGGCATTCAACCGCGGCAATGTCTACCAACGCCCCACCACCAGCGACGGCTGGCCGACCTACGAAGTCACGGCGGAGGAAGAGCAACTTGCCGCCGCCGACATCACTTTCGATTATTCCGACCACGAAACGCGCAGACTGCGCGAGATGCTGTCGGCGCGGCAGGCCGTAGCCCGCCGCGACCAGCAGGTCTGCCAACGAAAAACCGGCGACTACGACGGCTGCACCGCCGACCCGGGCGGTCACGTCTCCGGCTTCTTCCAGGAGATTCCGCAACGCGTGCAGGCGTATGTGCAGACCGTTCCTGCAACCTATGCGGGCCTGACGATGCTCAGGGATGTCGAAACCGGGTTCTGGGCATGGGCAAGCTACTGGAAAACCGAGAAAGACCGTCAGATCGTCATGCTTTACGAGACCGGACAGCCGATGATCGAGCGCAGGCGCCTCCAGATCGAGGCACCGATGCAACAGCGGATCATCGCCGATACCGCTTCGAACAGCGGTCTGGTCTACGAACTGTTCGGCAACGACAAAGTGCGATCGTCCTACTACAATGGGGTGGTGTCACGCGGGAAGGAACTGGCCGCCGAAACGGCGAAGGCGCCGGTGCAGTCCAGCGACGAGGGCCGGATACTGGCGGCCGCGCTGCAGTCCCTTTACAACGCGCCCGGCTTCACGCTCGCCCGGTCGGTGGATCTCGTGGAGAAACGGCCTGGCTCCGTTCGGGTCGGCACCGCCGGGCTTTCGTACGATTACTCGGTCGCCATCCGCAATGCAAAATGCCGCACGCTGAAGGCGGGCACGTCGTGCGACTACGAGATGAAGCTTGGCCTAGGAATGACGCTTATGGGCATGGCGATGCCGGCCATTGATCTCGACTGGATGCCGCGCAAGGACACCTTCGTGAACAGGGCCGGCGCCTTCACGTCAGCCGGGCTGGAAGCTGTGATGCAGAAGGTAGCGTCGTCGCAGTCCTCTACGTCCTCCTACAACCCGACCGATACGCCAAACGCAGGGCAGGCCGCGAACGATTACGCGCAGTTGCGACAAAACCTGCAGGACGTGCAGGACGGCCTCTACTCGACCGGCAGGATCATCTACTGAGCCGGTCGCGGCGCCCGGCAAGAGCGCCGCTTCGCAGCGTTCACCGTCCCTTGAACACCGGCTTGCGCTTTTCGAGGAACGAATTGACGCCTTCGAGGAAATCCTCGGTCCGCCCGGCATCGCGCTGGCCCCGGCGTTCCGCCTGGAGCGCGGTTTCGAGGCTCGAATCGAGCGCGTCCCAGGCCATGCGCTTGATGAGGCCAAGCGAGCGGGGGCCGCGCGCCAGCGTTTTCGCCAGCTTCATCGCCTCGCCATCGAGGTCGGGCTCCGGCACGACCTTCGTTGCAAGACCCCAGTCGAGCGCGGTGCGCGCATCGATCTTCTCGCCCAGCAGCATCATCTGCATGGCGCGCACGCGGCCGACCGCCTGCGCCAGCAGGTAGGTGGCGCCGCCATCGGGCACGAGGCCGACATGGCAGAAGGCGCAGAAGAAGTACGCGCCCTCGGCCATCAGCACCACGTCGCCCGCCGCCGCCAGCCCCGCGCCGAAGCCCGCTGCCGGGCCACGGATCGCGGTGATGACCGGCTGCTCCATGCGCTTGATTGCCATGATGACCGGGTTGAACGCGCGGTCGAGCTGGCCGCCGATGTCCCGCATCGGATCGACGAGCAGGTCCTGTGCGGCCGACAGGTTGGCACCCGAGCAGAAGCCCTTGCCCTCGCCCGTCAGCAGCACGGCGCGGGCATCGCGCGCCGCGATGTCGAGCGCATCGACCAGTTCGTGGCCCATCGCCTCGGTGACGCCGTTCATGGTCTTGGGATCGTTCAGCGCGATCCGCGCGACGCCGTCCTCGAGGCTGTAGAGGATATGCTCGTAACTCATGGAAACTCCTTGAAACCGGTCGGGGTCGATCAGGCGAGCATCGCGCCAAGGCGTCCCTTCACGATTTCCTCGGCGTCGCCAATGATCCTTTCGATCAGTTCCCGGCAGGTCGGGATGTCGTGGATCAGGCCCTGGACCATGCCGGCCCAGAAGATGCCCTTGTCGAGGTCGCCGCTCGCCAGCAGTTCGCGGCCCACGGCGCCGGCGACGAGGTGGCGGATATCTTCGAACTGCGCGTCGGGACGGGCGGAAATCTCGACCACTTCGTCCGAGACCGAGTTCTTGCCGACGCGCGCGGTGTTCTTGAACTTGCGGAAGATGAGGTTGGTGCCGCGCTCGTCGTTCTCGACGTACTTGGCCTTCACGTTGTCGTGAATCGGAGCTTCCCTGGTGGCGCAGAAACGCGTGCCCATGTTGATGCCTTCCGCGCCCAGCGCCAGCGCCGCGACGAGGCCGCGGCCGTCGCCGATGCCGCCGCTCGCCAGCATCGGAATCTTCACCTTGTCCGCCGCCGAGGGGATCAGGATCAGGCCGGGAATATCGTCCTCGCCCGGGTGGCCCGCACACTCGAACCCGTCGATCGAGATGATGTCGCAGCCCGCCCGCTCGGCCGAAAGCGCATGGCGCACGGCAGTGCACTTGTGGAGGACCGTGATGCCGTGCGGCTTCACCATCTCCCAGATCTCGCGCACCTGCTGGGTGCCGGCGGTCTCGATGATCTTGACGCCGCCGTCGATTGCAGCCTGCGCATAGCCCTTGTAGTCGGGCGGGAGGATCGTCGGCAGAACGGTGATGTTCACGGCGAAGGGCTTGGAGGTCATCGAGCGGCAGCGCTCGATCTCCTCGCGCAGCGCCTCGGGGCTGGGCTGGGTCAGCGCGGTCAGCGTGCCGAGGCCGCCCGCCTCCGACACCGCGCTGGCGAGTTCGGCATAGCCGACGCCCTGCATCCCGCCCTGCACGATCGGGTGTTCGATGCCGAGCATCTCGGTGACGCGGGTCTTGAATGGCATGGCTCGGTACGACTCCCTCTCGGGCCGCCGATCTGCGTGAGCGGCCCCCTCACCCGGCTATGCCAAGGCGCGCGGGGCTTCAAGGCGGGGATGACGCCCGACCGGCCAAAGCGATTGACCATCGTGGCAGCGAACACAAACCAAGCGCTTGCTACATTCTTTGATCGGCGTATGATCCCGGCAAACGACAAGGGAGAATCGCCATGGCAACCGCTGCACTCGACCGCCCGAAAGATCGCATCGAGGAACTCGGCATCAAGCTCATCAGCGCCGACAACCACATCAACGAACCGCGCAACCTGTTCATCGACCGCTTCCCGGCTCACCTCAGGGACAAGGCCCCGCGTGTGATCGAGGGCAAGGACGGCGGCGAAGGCTGGAGCATCGACGGCACGCCGCCCAAGCGCACCTACGGCCTCGAATGCATGGCGGGCTACGACAAGAGCGAATACCGCATGTCGGGCCTGCGCCACGCGGACCTCAGGCGCGGCAACTATGACGGCACTGCGCACCTCGCCGACATGGATATCGACGGCGTCTACGCCTCGGTGACCTATCCGGGGTTCAGCCCCTCGTTCTACACGCATCCTGACAAGGAAGTCGCCGCGGCCGGGTTCGTCGCCTACAACGACTGGATCCTCGACGATTTCCAGTCCGCCGATCCGAAGCGTCTCTGCGGGCTCACCATCAATCCGACGGAACTGGGCATCGAGCACGCCGTCGCCGAGATGCGCCGCGTCGCCAAGAAGGGTGCGCGGGCGATGTACATTCCCGGCAATCCGACGATCCCCTACAACCACCCCACGCACTACCACCCGGTCTGGCAGGCGGCGGACGAACTGGGCCTGACGCTCTGCATGCACCGCAACCACGGCGGCCCGCCGGACGCCACCGACTGGGATCGGCTGCAGGAGGACAAGGTGTCGATCGGCGGCATCGTCACGCGCTACTTCTCGTGCCTCAAGCCGTTCTCGTACCTCATCTTCGCGGGCATCTTCGACCAGTACCCGAACCTCAAGATGGTCGGCGCCGAGGTGGACTGCGGCTGGGCACCGTTCTGGGTACAGACCATGGAACACCACTGGGACATCCAGAAATCGTGGTTCCCGGTGAAGCTCAAGCACAGCCCGACAGAGTTCATCGGCCGCAACGTCTTCACCACCAATGTCGACGACTACTGCGGCTACCAGATGATCCAGACCGGCCTGTGGCCCTGGATGTCGAGCATGACGATGTTCTCGTCCGACTACCCCCACTCGGCGACGATCTGGCCCCATTCGCGCGACGTGGCGCTCAGGATGACGGACGCGCTGACGGTGGAGGATACGCGCAAGACGCTGTCGGAAAATGCGGCGCGCGTGTTCGGGTTCGACATCACCTGACCGTCGTCCCGGATCAGGTCGGGGACGAGGTTACGCCTAGATTCGCCCGTTCGCCTCGATGCCTTCGATCACGAAGGCCGCGATCGCCTCACGGATCTCCGCGTCGCCGGCCAGTCCCGGGGGGAACAGCCAGTCGCGGAACATGAGGTTCGCCAGCACCGCCGCGAAGGAGACGCGCACCATCAGTTCGGGCGAGACGCGCGGGGCGTCTCCCACGCGCGCGGCCATCATCGCCTTGCCCTTGTCGAAGTAGGCCTGCAACCCGTCTAGCGCGTCGATGCCGCCGGTAGCCTCGGGCGAATAGGCGTTGGCGACCACCAGCGACAGGAACATGCGCGAATGGCGCGCCATGAAGTCCTGCAGCTCGCCGATGTAGTCGCGCGCAAGGTCGTGGCCGTCACGGTCGGCGCCGGGATCGGCCACGGTACGCGCCTGGAAGTCGGCGAAGTGGCGGTTCAGCGGCGTGAAAATCGCCGCGCGGAACAGTTCCTGCTTGGAGGCGTGGAAGCGGAAGATCTGCGCCTCGGTCACTTCGGCGCGGCGGGCGATGGCGGCGGTAGTGGCGCCGGAATATCCGGACAGTTCGAACTCCTCGGCCGCTGCCTCGAGGATACGGTCGGCCACTTCCTCCGACGAGCGCCGCCGCCTGCGCGGCCCTTTCGCCTC
>DATKFS010000167.1:0-32153 GCA_035511275.1 Novosphingobium sp. | reverse complement strand
GGACGGCGCATGGCTCAGCGTCGGCACCCCGGCGTGGGTCTCGAGCAGGAACTTCGCGAAGGCCGCCGCCTGGTCCGAGCTGCCCCGCGCGAGGGTGGCGGCGAAGGGCGGCGCAAGCTCGCGCAAGGTCCGCCCGGCGGCGCGGACGAGGTCGGCGTTGAGGCGCAGTTGCTCGGCGCAGCGCGCGGGGGCCTCGCGGGCTTCGCGCGCCATCTGCGTTTCGGTCGCCAGGGGCACGGCAGGTGCCTCCAGGGGCGTTTCGGGTGTCGTCAAGGTCATGCTCAGGGCAGATACCAGTTTAGGATTTCGACACAAGTGGCATTAAAGTGGTTTTGTTTTTCGCGGCACTGATGATACCGCTTTGCTTCGCATAGGGCACCAGGAGGGAGAATCCCATGCTCAAGATCGAGATTGCCGCCTCCGATGGGCAGGGAGATGTCAACGAGGACGTGGTCGGCCACGAGGGCAATGCGGCCTGGGTGATCGACGGCGCCACGGGCATCGGCGGCGCGCTGCTGGAAGCGCCCAGCGACGCAGCCTGGCTGGCCCGCACCGCAAGCCGCCTCCTGGCGCAAGGCCTGTCGCACGACCCGCGGGTGCCGACCATCGACCTCCTGCGTGCCGTCATGGCGGGCTGCGCGCAGGCACTGGAAAACGAGGCGGTGCGCCCGGCTGAGGGTCATCACGAACTGCCGTCCGCCGCCTTCGCGATGGTCCGCATCATCGACGGCATGGCCGAACTGACCACGCTCGCCGACTGCCGCGTCATCGCCGAGGCCGATGGCGAGGCGCGGTTGTTCGGCGTTTCCACTCTGGATGCGATCGAGGCGCGGACGCTGGCGGCGGCCAAGGCCATGCTGGACGCCGACCCGACGATCACGCCCGAGGCGCTGAAGGCGCGGCTGATGCCGGGACTGCGCGACAATCGCCGGCTGATGAACCGCGAGGGCGGCTACTGGGTGCTCGGCACCGAACCGGCGGCGGCGGACCATGCATGGCAGGTGCGGATCCCGGTACGGCCGGGCCAGCGCTTCGCGGTGGCGAGCGACGGCTTCCTGCGCCTCGTCGAACTGTTCGGGACCGCCCGGGCGGAGGACCTGCTCGCCATCTCCACGCCCGCCGACTGGGCGCGCTGGCTCGGTCACTTGCGCGAGATCGAGCGCGAGCCCGATTCGCTCCATCGCCACACGCGGGTGAAGCGGCACGACGATGCCACCCTCGTCACCTGCACCTGGGAGGAGTCGCGCTGATGCTGGTCATGGGCTTCATGAGCGGCACGTCCATGGACGGCGTCGACGTCGCGATGGTCGAGACGGACGGCGAGCGGATCGAGGGCTTCGGCCCTGCCGCGATGATCGCCTTCTCGGCGCGGGAACGCGCGGCGATCGGCCATGCCACCGAAGAGGCGCTGGCGTGGAACGGCTTTGGCGAGCAGCCCGCGAGCTTCGCCATCGCCGCCGACGTGATCGAGCGCGCGCATGTCCGCGCCGGGCACGAAGTCGTCGCGCAGGCTGGGCGGCGGCCCGATCTCGTCGGCTTCCACGGCCAGACCCTGCTCCATCGGCCGGAGCGGCAATTGTCGGTGCAGATCGGCGATCCGCAGGTCGTCGCCGATGCGCTGGGCGCGCCGGTGGTGGCGCAGATGCGGCAGGACGACCTCATGGCCGGCGGCCAGGGCGCGCCGCTGGTGCCGGCCTATCACGCCGCGCTGGCCGGGCGGCTCGGGTTGGCGGGGCCGGTGGCGTTCCTCAACGTGGGCGGCGTCGCCAACCTCACCTGGATCGGCGAGGACGGCGCGCTCGTCGCCTTCGATACCGGGCCGGGCAACGGGTTGATCGACCAGGTCGTGCAGGCGCGCGGCATGGGGCGCTACGACGACGGCGGGCGCTTCGCCGCAGCCGGCGCGGTCGATGCGGCGGTGCTGGCCGAGCTGCTGTCGCACCCGCATTTCCGGGGAGAAGGCCCGAAGTCGCTTGACCGCTACGACTTTCCGCTCGAATGGGCCGACGCGCGTTCGCTGGAGGACGCGGCGGCGACGCTCACCGCGTTCACGGCGGCGGCCGTGGCGCTGACGGCAAGGGCGCTGCCCCGGCCTCCCGCGACATGGATCGTGTGCGGCGGCGGCAGCCACAATCCCACGCTGATGCAGGCCCTGCGCGACCTGCTCGGCGATTGCCGGACGGCGGACGAGGTGGGCCTGCACGGCGATTTCGTCGAGGCCGAGGCGATGGCCTTCCTCGCGGCGCGCAGCCTGCGCGGGCTGCCGCTCACGTTCCCCGGCACCACCGGGGCACCGCGCCCGCTGACGGGCGGAACGATCTGGCATCCGGCGACGATCGTCGAAGTGGTCTGATACCACCCCTTTACAATCGCATGACAGGTATGCATACGAATCCAGTCCAAAAGGTCACGCCGTCGAATCTTCGGGTCGCACCGAAACGATAGAGGATCGGGACTCAGGGAAATGGAAAAGTGAGGAATTCCTAATGGTTAAGGCAAATCGACAGGCCGTGGCGCTGGCAGCGCTCGCCATCGCTCTCGCACAGGCGCCCGGCGTCGCATTCGCGCAGGCCGCGCCCGATTCGGCACCTGCCGACGAAGCGGTGGGCAACGACATCGTCGTCACCGGCACCCGCATCGCGCTCCCCGGCGTGACTTCGAGCAGCCCGATCTCCTCGACCGGCGAGGAGCAGATCAAGCTCCAGTCGGCCCTGACCATCGAGGACTTCTCGACCAAGATTCCCCAGCTTTCCGGCGGCGTGCGCCAGGGTTCGCAGGGCAGCGACGCCTTCGGCGCGCAGGTCCTTGAACTGCGCAACTTCGGCCAGAGCCGCTCGCTCGTCCTGATCGACGGCACCCGCGCCGCGCCCTTCAGCTTCCGCAACTCGGTCGACGTCAACGCCATCCCCGCCTCGCTCATCAAGCGGGTCGACGTGCTGACCGGCGGCGCCGCGGCGGTCTACGGCGCCGATGCCGTGGCCGGCGTCGTCAACTTCATCCTCAACGACGACTTCACCGGCATCCGCGGCACCGCCACGAGCCGCCTGTCCGAGCACGGCGGCGCGCAGTATGGCGGCTCGCTGATGATGGGCACGGGCCTTGGCGACCGGGGCAACATCGTCATCGCCGCCGACTACACCCAGCGCGACCTGATCCGCGCCGGCCGCCGCGACTGGGCCGCCACCCCGAACCAGACGATCCCGAGCATCGGCGGCGTCTTCACCGACGTGGCGAGCGGGCGCAAGTTCGGCTTCACCGACAGCGGCGCCTTCACCACCACGCCGTCCGCCACCTCGAACATCTCGGACAGTTACCCGCTGGTCTCGCCGCTGAAGCGCATCAACGTCGCCGCGCTCTACAAGTACGAGATCACCCCGCAGGTCGAGATCTACGGCCGCGCGATGTACACCAATGCCCGCACCGAGGAGACCGGCACCCCCGGCGCCACCCCGGCGTCCGTCAACCGCACCGTCTCGATCAGCGAGAGCAACCCGTTCCTCACCGACGACATCCGCAACCAGCTGACCTTCGTCAACGGCGCGGCGCAGGTGAACGTCTCGCGTTCGCTGTCCGAGCTGGGACTCATCAACTACGAGACCGAGCGCAACACCCTGCAGCTCCAGACCGGCCTGCGCGGCCCGCTGACCAGCGCGATCAAGTGGAACGTCTACGCCCAGTACGGCCGCTCGACCGAGAACACGCTGATCACCGGCGACGGCCTCGTCACCAGCCCGACCGGCGCGAACAACTTCGACGCGATCGTCAACACGGTCGACATCTTCGGCACCAACCCGGCTCTCGCCGATGCGCTGGGCTCGCCGATCAACGGTTTCAACCGCAAGCGCGACCAGTTCGTCACCGCCGCCACGCTGAGCGGCACGCTGGAGGAGCTGTTCTCGCTCCCCGCCGGCCCGATCGGCTTCGCCATCGGCGCGGAGTATCGCCGCGAGACCGCCAGCATCGACCAGGACACCGCGCTGCTGACCGGCAACACCTACCGCCAGGGCGTGCAGGCGGCGTACAGCGGCTCGTTCGACGTCAAGGAACTCTACGGCGAAGTGCTGATCCCGGTGCTTGCCGACCTGCCGCTGATCCGCAAGCTGGACGTGGGCGGGGCGTACCGCCTGTCGGACTACAACCTGTTCGGCACCCACGGAACCTGGAAGGTCGAGGGCAACTGGGAAGTCGACCGCAACCTGCGCGTTCGCGGCACCTACCAGCGCGTGCTGCGCACTCCGAACTTCGGTGAGTTCGCCGCCAGCACCTCGTCGCTGCCGTTCAGCAACCTCGTCACGGTCGACCGCCTGAAGCCGCGCTACGGCGGCGACCCGTGCGTGCTGGGCACCGGCGATGCCGCGCAGTGCGCCCGCTTCGGCGCTCCGGCGGTGGGTTCGGCGAACTCCAACGCCGCCAGCTACCTGACCGGCAACTACTATTACGGCGGCAACCCGGACATCAAGCCGGAGACCGGCTACACCACGACCATCGGCGGCGTGCTCACCCCGACGTTCCTGCCGGGCCTGAACATCACCGTCGACTGGTACGAGCTGGACCTCAAGGGCGCGGTGGGCGTGATCCAGCCCATCGCGGCGATCACCAGCTGCTACATCACCAACCCGACCGCCGGCAATCCGCTGTGCAACCTCGTCACCCGCAACGCGGACGGCACCTTCAAGGATGCCTACGTCAACAACCAGAACCTCGGGCGCCTGCTGCAGCGCGGCCTCGACATCTCGGCCAGCTACACGCTGCGCCAGGACTGGCTGCCGGGTGCGGGCCTGCGCCTGAGCTACCAGGGCAACATCGTGACCTCGTACAAGATCCAGGCGAACTCCACGGTCGCCGCAGTCCAGTGCAAGGGCACCTTCGGCGCCACCTGCTCGAGCGACGGCACCACGCTGGTGCAGCCCGACTACCGCCACACCGTCGGCGTCGGCATGCTGTTCGACAAGGGCGTGATCCAGTTCGACTGGCAGCGCATCGGCAAGGTCAAGTCGAGCACCGTCGGCTCCACCGAGACGCTCTCGGCCCAGAACACCTTCGACCTCTCGGCGTCCTACGACTTCACCGACACCGTGACGATGAGCGCGGGCGTCTATAACCTGTTCGACAAGAATCCCCCCCGGGTGTCGACCGGAGGCGTGTTCAACACCTTCCCCGACACCTACGACATCCTCGGACGCACGTTCGGCTTCTCGCTGACCGCGCACATCTGAGGACGTCACCCTGCGAGCGCCCGGCCGTCATCCTCCTCCGACGGCCGGGCGCTCGTTTCCCATTCTGCGGGCCCGACATGGGGCCCGGCGCCGATCGGAGTTAGTTCGATGATGCTGCCGTTCTCGATGGCGGACTGGCTGGTGATCGCCGCCTACCTCCTTCTGCTGCTGGCAGGGGGCTGGATCTTCACCCCGCGCAAGACCGAATCCGCGCATGACTACTTCCTCGCCGGCGGCAGCGTCCCCGCGTGGCTGGCGGCGATCTCGGTGCTTTCGGCGACGCAGTCGGCGGCGACGTTCCTCGGCGGGCCGGACTATGGCTACCACGGCGACCTCACCTACCTCTCCGGCAACATCGGCGGGCTGATGGGCGCGATCTTCGTCGCCCACGTCATGATCCCGCGCTTCTACGCCATCAAGGCAACCACCGCCTACGAACTGCTGACCCTGCGCTTCAGCGAGAAGGCGACGCGCTGGGCGGGCGGCATGTTCCTGATCGGCCGCGTCTTCGCGGGCGGGGCGCGCGTCTACCTTGCCGCCATCGCGCTGGCCATGGTCATCACCGGCACCGTCGAGGCGCAGGGCATCATGATCGCGGCGGCCGTGCTGGTGGTGGCGAGCGTGCTGTTCACCTTCGTCGGCGGCCTGAAGTCGGTGCTGTGGAACGACCTCATCCAGTTCGTCGTCTACCTCGGCTCGGCCATCGCGGTGCTGGTGTTCCTGCGACTGTCGATCCCCGCCTCCACCGGCGAGATCATCGCCGGTCTTTCGAACACGCCAGAGGGCATCGACAAGCTCAGGGTCTTCGACTTCTCGCTCGACCTCTCGCGCCCGTTCTCGATGCTGGCGATCGTCACCGGCCTCGCGCTGCTCTACATCGCCAACTCGGGCATGGACCAGGACACCACGCAGCGCCTGCTGGCCTGCAAGGACGCCAAGACCGGCGCGCGCGGGCTCTATCTCTCGGTGCTGGCGACCGTGCCGGTGGTGGGCATGTTCATCGTCATCGGCCTGCTGCTCTACGTCTTCTATGACCGGCCCGACCTGATGGGCGGCACGGTGGCGGCTGCGGGCAACGAGTTCGGCGGCGAGAAGATCAGCATCTTCATGCACTATATCCTCACCCAGCTTCCCGGGGGCCTTCGCGGCCTCGTGACGGTGGGCATCTGCGCGGCGGCGGTGGCGACCACCAACTCGGCGCTGAACGCGATGTCCTCGGTGCTGGTGCAGGACTTCTACCGCCCCTGGCGCCAGAAGCGCGGCGCGGCGCAAGTGCCCGAGCATCACTACGTGCAGGCGGGCCGCGCCGGCATGGGCGTGATCGGCTTCGCGATGTTCGTGATGGCGATCGTCTCGTTCTACTGGCAGCGTTATTCGAGCATGGGCCTGCTGGAGTTCGCGCTGCAGGTGATGGTGTTCACTTACGCGGGCCTGCTGGGCGTCTACTTCACCGCGCTGTTCACCGGGCGCGGGACGACCGGGTCGGTGATCGCCTCGCTGCTGGTCGGCTTCGCGACGATCCTGCTGCTGCAGCCGGGGATCGCCCACGCCATCGGCCTGCCCCCCATCCTCAATGGACTGTCCTTCCCCTTCCAGCTGTGCATCGGCACGGTGGTGGCCTTCGTGGTCTGTGCCGCCCCGGCAGGATCGGGCAAGCTGATGGTCTCGGCCAAGAACTGAGCGACCGGAAACATCATGAACACTGAAGCACTCGACGCCCGCTACCTGCACCTCGACCTCTGGCCCACCGAACTGGCCGTGGAAGCGATGCTCGAAGGGCAAATGGCGGCCATCGCCGCGATCCAGTCGCAGACCACGGCGATCGCCCGCGCCGCCGAGGACGCCGCCCGGCGCCTTGGCGAGACCGGCCGCCTCGTCTTCGTGGGCGCCGGCACCTCGGGCCGTCTTGCCGTGCAGGACGGGACGGAGCTGTACCCGACCTTCGGCTGGCCGATGGACCGGATGGTGTTCCTCATGGCCGGCGGCACCGGCGCGCTGACCGAAGCCTACGAAGGCGCCGAGGACGACGTCGAGGCGGGCCGCGCCGAAGTGGACGCCTGCGGGATCGGGCCTGCCGACGTGGTGATCGGCGTCGCCGCCAGCGGCCGCACGCCCTACACGCTTGCCGCGATCGAACGCGCCCGCGCCGCCGGAGCGCTGACCATCGCCATCGCCAACAACCCCGCCTCGCCGCTGGCCGACAAGGCCGAGCACGCCGTGGTCGCGGTGACCGGCAGCGAAGTCGTCGCCGGATCGACGCGCATGAAGGCGGGGACGGCGCAGAAGGCCGTGCTCAACCTGCTCTCCACCGCGATCATGATCCGCCGGGGGCTGGTCTACGAGGGCCGCATGGTCGCCATGCGCATTTCCAATGCGAAGCTCTTGCAACGCGGGCGCGGCATGGTTCAGGATATCGCCGGGGTGGACGCCGAAGTGGCGGCCCGCGCGCTCGAGGCGGCGGACAACGAAATCCGGCTCGGCGTGATCGTCGCCATGGGCGCATCGGCCGAGGAAGGCCGCGCGCTGCTCGAGGCACATGGGGGCAGTCTGCGCGAAGTCATGCAGGTTCTGGAACGACGGGATTGAGCGATAATGCGTGACATTGCCTGGACGCGAAGCGAGGAAGGGACGCCGCTCTACCTGCAACTCGCCCGTTCCTTGCGCGAGCACATCAGCAGCGGCGGCATCGATCCCGGCAGCGCGCTCCCGTCGGAACGCGACCTCAGCGAGATGGCGGGCCTCTCGCGCGTCACCGTGCGCAAGGGCATCGAGCAGCTGATCGACGAAGGCGTGCTGGTGCGCCGGCAGGGCTCCGGCACCTTCGTCGCGCGGCGGATCGAGGCGCCCGGCGCCAAGCTCAGCAGCTTCAGCGACGATACCCGCTCGCGCGGGGAAGACCCGGGCGTGGTGTGGATCTACAAGTCCTATGCCCAGCCGACCGAGGAAGAGGCCGCAGCGCTGGATGTGTCGCCCACCGCCAGGGTCGCGCGCCTCGGCCGCGTCCGGCTGGCGGGCGGCGAGCCGCTGGCGATAGAGCACGCGGTGATCCCGGCCACTTTCATGCCCGACCTCGATGGCCTGGGGGATTCGCTCTACGGCGCGCTGGAGAAGCACGGCTTCCGGCCCACGTCCGGCACCCAGCGGGTCCGCGCCTCGCTCGCCACGCCGACCGAAGCGGGCATCCTGTGCGTCCGGCAAAATTCCGAAGTCCTGCGCATAGAGCGCCTGACCCGCGTGCCGGACGGGCGAATCGTCGAATTCACCCGCTCGGTCTATCGCGGCGACCGCTACGAGTTCGTCACCGAACTCAACGAAGTCTGAGCCCCGTCAGCGCCGTAGCCGTGCCCGCGCCACGGCGATCCCCGCCAGCGGCGCGGCCACCAGCAGCCACGAGAGCCAGCGCCCCGGTCCGGCCGGGCTGAGCAGCGCGAGGACCAGCCCGCCGCCGCTCGCGAGCGCGATCGCCAGCGGCAGCGTCCACTGCTGACGGACGGTCAGCGCCGCCCCGCCCGCGCGCCGGATCTCCTGCCGACCGGGCTCGGTCCCGGTCTTCGCGCCCGCCCTGCCCCGACGCACGAACAGCACCAGCCCGGTCGCCAGCACCACGATCGAGGCGATGTCCAGCATGGCCCAGAGCAGCTTGAGCGGCAGTCCGCCATAGTCCCCGAAATGCAGCGGCTGGCTGAGCAGCAGCACGTTGACGTGCCAGGGCATCTGCCCGATCGCATCGATCCTGCCCGTCCGCGCGTCCACCAGCATCGGCGTCAGCAGCCGCGCGGTGACCGGCGTGCCGCCGCGCAGGTACACGCCGTAGTGCCGGGGCGTCGCATAGGGACTGCCGGGATAGTATACGCCCGTCACCCACATGCCCGGCGCCGCCGCCTGCGCCGCCGCGATCACGCCAGAGACAGGCGCCAGCCGCGCAGGCGGCTCACCCTGCATGAACGGCGCGGCCATGGCGGCAAGGTCGGTCTGCTGCCAGTGCTGCGCCACCGGACCGGACAGCGTGTTGATCGCCCCGGTCAGCCCCACCGCGCCCAGCCAGGCGAGGGTGACGATGCCCAGCAGGTTGTGCAGGTCGAGCCACCGCGCGCGGCGGCCCGCGCGCAGGGTCCCGAACGGCAGCTTGCGGGTGAACGGCCCGTAGATCGCCACGCCCGAGACGATCGCCACGAGCAGCAGCAGCCCCATCGCGCCCAGGAACAGGCTCCCCGCGAGCCCCGCCAGCATGTCGACGTGGAGATCGCGGATGAAGTCGAGCACCGGCGATCCGACCGCTTCCGGCACCACCCGCCCGGTTGCCATGTCCACCAGTACGTGCCTTGCGGAAGGCCCGTCGAACTCGCCCGGCGCGCCGGTCTCTATCTGCACCAGACGGCGGTCCGGCAGGAAGTAGAGCTGCTGCACCACGCGCCTCTCGCCGCCGTCCACGGCCCGCTCGACCAGCCGCGCCAGCGCGGGCGGCCGGGGCAGCGGGTCGGCCAGCGACGGCTGCATCGCGCGCTCGATCTCCTGATGGAACACCAGCGGCAGCCCCGTCAGGCACAGCATCAGCAGGAACGCCGTGGAGACGAGGCTCGACCAGCGGTGGACGAACTGCCAGCGCTTCAGGACGACGCGGTCCATCCGCCCGCTCAGTAGCGCAGGCGCGCGGTGGCCAGCACGTTGCGGGGGGCGCCGTAGAAGTTGCCGAACTCGGTGCCGCTGACGCGCTCGTAGTAGTGCTTGTCGAACAGGTTGTTGACGTTGAGCGCGAGCGTGACCTTGTCGGTCACGTCATAGCCGATGCGGGTGTTGACGACTGCATAGGCCGGCTGGCGCGCGCCGGTGTTGCCGCCAAGGAACGTCAGGAACGCCTCCGTCTCGCTCTGCCAGTTGATCCCGGCGCCAAGGCTCAGGCGGGCGAGTGCGCCGTCCTGCGGCTGGTAGCTGGTCCAGAGCTTCACGCTGTGCGCGGGCATCGCCAGCGTGAAGCGCGCACCTTCCAGCGCCGCATCGTCAAGGTAGGTATTGTCGTTGTAGACGTAGCCGCCGTTGATGCGCCACCCCGGCAGCACCTCGCCGTTGGCCTCCAGCTCGACGCCCTGGCTGCGCACCTTGCCCGTCGCCACCGAGAAGTTGATGTCGCGCGGGTCGGGCTGGGGGCGGCCGGTCTGCTCGATCCGGTAGAGCGCCGCGCTCAGCAGCAGGCGGTTGCCGAACAGGCCGCCCTTGATGCCCGCCTCGACCTGGCGGCCGACCACCGGCCGCAGCGCCTCGCCCTCCAGCGTCCGCCCGGACTGGGGCGCGAAGCTCTCGGCGAAGCTGGCGTAGAGGGACCACTGCGGCGTCACGTCCCACACCACGCCCGCGTAGGGGACGAAGCGCCCGTTCGACTTCAGGGTGGAGGGATCGCCCGCCGGCAGGCGCGTGACGAGCCGGTTCTCGTACCAGTTGACGCGCCCGCCCAGCACCACCGTCAGCGGATCGGCGGGCTTCAGCTTCGCCTGCCCGTAGACGCCGACCTGCCGGGTCCGGGTGTTGGAGACGTAAGTGAAGGGAAATTCCGGCTCGGGCACGTCGTACACCGGATCGTAGAGGTCGAAGGAGCCGAGGAAGGCGCGGTCGGAGAAGTTCTCGTCGTAAGTCTTGCGCTGGTAGTCGGCACCGACGAGCAGCTCGTGCTCGCGCCCGAACAGCGCGACGTGGCCCACGGCGTTGAGGTCGGCGGTCAGGTAGTCGAACTTGCGCTGGTTGCGCGAGGCCAGCAGCATCGCCTCGCCATCGGTGGGGGTGATGCCGGTGAACGACAGCGCGTAGGAGGTGACGAGATCGGTGTCGGTCTTGCCGTAGCTGCCGCTGAGGCGCACCACCCAGTCGTCGCCCAGTTCCTGCCGCAGTTCGGCGAAGCCGGCCTTGGTGTCGAAGTCCGAGCGGTTCCAGTCGGCCGAGGCGTAAGTCGAGCGCGGCAGGTCGGGCAGCGGGTTCGCCTGCCCGGCAGGTCCCGCCAACCCCGGCAGGCCCGAGAAGGTGGCGCCCCGGTAGCGGTCGTAGTGGCCGCCGACGGTCAGCCTGGTCGCCTCGCCCAGCGCGAAGTCGGCGACGCCGAAGGCCAGCAGGCGCGACTGGTGGACGACGTCGTAGAACTGGTCGCGGTCCTGATAGGCCACGCCCGCGCGCAGGCCGACGCCGTCGGCCACGGGCGCCGAGACGTCGAGTTCGCCGCGAAAGTTGTTCCACGAGCCCGCCGCCGCCAGCGCGCTCACCGAGAGTTCGGGCAAGGGGCGCTTGCGCACGAGGTTGATGCTGCCCGCCGGGCTGCCCGAACCGCTGAACAGCCCCGCCGGGCCGCGCAGGAATTCGGCGCGGTCGTAGAGGAAGAGGTCGGGGATCTCGCCGGTGAAGCCGTTGTTGGGCACGCCGTCGACGAGGTAGTTGTCGATCGTGAAGCCGCGCGTCATGAACTGCGCGAGGTCGCTGTCGCCGCCGGTCACGGTGAGCCCCACCGTCTGCGTGGCGAGATCGGTGATGGTGAACAGGTTCTGCTCGCGGATACGCACGCCATCGACCACGGTGACGGTGTTGGGCACTTCCTTGAGCGGCGTGACGCTCTTGCCGCCGACCTCGATGCCGTAGCCCTTGCCGAGCACCACGATCTCGCGCGGTTCCTCGACCGGCGCGGCCTCGGCGGCGGCCGGGGCGCGGGACAGGACGTAGCCGCCGGCGCCGTCGGGCGCGGCGCGCAGGCCGGTCCCGGCGAGCAGGCGGACGAGCGCCTCGGCGGTGGTGAAGCGCCCCTTGAGGCCGCCGCTGCGCATCCCCCGCACCAGCGCGGGGTCGA
The DNA here is from genome assembly GCA_035511275.1 of Novosphingobium sp. Lineage (GTDB taxonomy): Bacteria > Pseudomonadota > Alphaproteobacteria > Sphingomonadales > Sphingomonadaceae > Novosphingobium. Next base: position 20,117 of record DATKFS010000167.1, on the reverse strand, counting down.
AGGCGATCATCACCTGCGCCTGCTGGCCGAACTGCCCCAGCACCGCCCCCAGCGACCCGGCGCCGATGGCGAAGTCCACCGTGCCGGCCGCCTGCGCGCGGGCCGCCGGGGCCACCCCCGCGATCGCGCCCGTGGCCATAGCCGCCGCCGCGACGCCCAGCACCCAACCATTCACTCGCATGTCGTGTCCCCGATGAAGTCCGCTCTTACCCAAGAGGACGGATGCCGCGCCGGATCGAGAACCTGCGGGCGCAAGAAAGTTCAGCGGCGCACGAACACCGCTTCGCCTTCGCGGTCGAGCCGCAGCCCGGTCACCCGCGCGATGCCCTCCACCGCCCGGTCGGTATCGGCGAGCGGGAAGCTGCCCGAAACCCGCACCCGGGCGAGCGCGGCGGCATCGAACCCGACCGGCACCGCGCGATAGCGGTTGAGTTCGGCGAGCACTTCGGAAACCGGGCGATCGTCCGCGACCAGCCAGCCCTCCGACCATGCCGCGGCATCGCGCGGGGCGACGGGGGACGCCGCGCGCACTCCGCCGCCGTCCATCACCGCCCGCGATCCCGGCGCAAGGTCGCGGCACCCGCCCACCCGCGCCGGACAGACGCGCACGTGCGAGGATACCACCGTCACCAGCGTGCGGCCGGCCTCGCGCTCGACGGTGAAGGCGGTGCCGAGCGCGCTCGCGGTGCCCTCGGGCGTCTCCACCAGGAACGGCGCGGTGCGGTGGGGGTGCACTTGCGCGAAGACCCGCCCGCGGAACAGCGCGATCCGGGTGCCCGCCCCGCGCGCGTCCACGTCCACCGCGCTGTCGGTATCGAGGCGGATGCTGCCGTCCGCGAGGGTGACCGTGCGCTGCTCGCCGATCACCGTCGCCGCATCGGGGAAGCGGCTGCGCAGGGTCCAGCTGTCGGTAGCCGCCCAGCCCGCCGCCACGAGTACGGCGATGCCGAGCACGGCGGCCGCCTTGGTCCCGCCGCCGCGCCGCCGCGACAGGTCCAGCAGGCGATCGAGTGCCCCGCGTTCGGGCTCCCCGGCGCGGTCGAAGCGGGTGTCGAGGCCGCGCATCCGCTCCATCGCCACGCGGTGCAGCGGGTCCTGCCGGCACCATGCCTCGCAGGCGTCGCGGTCGGCCTCGGTCGCCTCGTCGGTGGCGAGTTCGGCGGACCAGCGCGCCGCCTCGCGGATCATCGCAGGCGTGGGCGTCCCGGTCATTCGGCCGGGTAGGCGAGCGCGTAGCAGCGCGCATAGCCCTCGGCGACATAGCGCTTCACCATGCGTTCGGACACGCCCAGCTCCGCCGCCGCCTCGGCGTAGCGCAGCCCGTCGAAGCGGATCATCAGGAAGGAGCGCCGCGCCTTGTCGGAGAGGCCGCCCAGTGCGTCGACCACGGCGCGCAACAGGTCCACCGCTTCGGCGATCCGCTCGGGCGAAGGGGCGTGCTCGCCCTCGCCCAGCAGGCCGTAGGCGTCGAGATAGGCGCGTTCGATGTCGCGCCTGCGCACGTCGTCGATCAGGATGCGGCGGGCGATCGTCGCCAGATACCGGCGTGGCTCGCGGATGGCGTCGTCGGGCTTGCGCTCCAGCACCCGGCAGAAGGTGTCCTGCGCAAGGTCCGCCGCCCGGTGCGAGCACCGCGTGCGCTGCCGGAGCCAGTTGCGCAGCCACTCGCCATGATCGCCGTACAGCGCGGTGATCTCTGCCGACGCTGTGAGTGCTGGCACGACTGCTTCCATTCCCCGGACCGGATGCCGCCACGGCATCGGCTGGGCCTGCCATATTAGTAATGCGACCCATTCGCAATATCTGTATCGCCGCCGCATCGCAGGCCGCTTGACCAGACGCCATCACACCTTGGTAGGATATGGCGAACGGCGCCATGCCCTATGCTCGCCCGGCCGAAGGGTTCGCGCGACGGGTTCGCGGCGCCGCGGGCGAACCAGGCCAGCAAGGAGGCGAGATTGACTACCCCGACCGCGCCGTGGCTCGCCGCCCTGGCGCTCTGCCTCCCGGCGACCGTCCATGCCCAGAGCCGCGAGGCATGGCAGGCCCCGACGCTGACGGTGACGCGCTACGACGAGGACTGGTCCGACCTCGCCAACCCCGCCGAGCGCGCCGATCACTGGACGGGCCGGTTCAAGTACGTCCCGCTGGGCGACGACGCCTGGCTCTCCACCGGCATCGAACTGCGCGCCCGCAGCGAAAGCTACGACGACAACCTGTGGGGCGGCGCCGATGCCCCCGACGACGGCTACCTCTGGCTCCGCGCCCTGCCCTATGCCGACCTCCACGCGGGCCGCCTGCGCGCGTTCGTGCAGCCGATCGCCGCGACTTCGATCGGAGTCGCCCCCTCGCCCGGCCCGGTGGACGGCACCGGCATCGACCTGCTCCAGGGTTTCGTGGAGGCGGACTTCGGCAAGGTCACCCTTCGCGCCGGGCGGCAAATGCTCTCGCTGGGCTCCGAAAGGCTCGTCGGCACGCGCTACGGGCCCAATGTCCCCCTCGCGTTCGACGGAGCGCGCGCCAATGTCGCGCTAGGTGCCGGCAACGTCAGCTTGCTGGCGGTCCGTCCGGTACAGTCGAGGCAGGGCGATTTCGACGACCGGACCTCGCCGGAAAAGGCGCTCTGGGGCGCTTATGCGGCGTTTCCGGGGCTCGACCTCTACTATCTCGGCTATCGCGACGATGCCGCGCGATGGGGCGGCCGGGACGGGCCGGAAACCCGGCACAGCCTCGGCGCGCGCTGGCACCGGGCACTGCGCGACTGGCACTGGAACGTCGAGGGCGTCGCGCAGTTCGGCCACTTCGCGGGCGGTCCGATCCGCGCCTGGACGCTCGCCTGCGAAGTGGGTCGCGCTTTCCCGGACCTGCCGCTGGCGCCCGACCTCACCCTGCGCGCCAATGTCGCCAGCGGCGACGCCGACGCCTCCGACCATCACCTCGGCACGTTCAATGCGCTGTTTCCAAAGGGAAAGTACTTCGGGGAACTCTCACCTATCGGGCCGTACAACATGATCAACGTCAACCCGTCGCTGGGGCTGCAGCTGGCGCCCACCGTCTCCGCAAGCATCGCCGCGGCCGCGTTCTGGCGCCAATCGCGCGGCGACGGCGTCTACGACATCCCCGGCAACCTCATCCGCGCCCCCGGAGACAGCCGCGCGCGCTTCGTCGGCAAGGAAGTGGAGGCCTCCGTCGCCTGGCAGGCCACCGCCGAACTGGAACTGTCCGCCTCGGCCTCCGCCTTCGCGCCGGGCGCCTTCATCCGCGAGACCGGGCCGGCACGGACGATCCACATGATCGGGCTGGAAAGCAACTTCCGCTTCTGAGCCCACCGCCGGCGGCGCTATTGGGCCATTTCGTCCCGCTCCGCCGCGTCCTCGCCCGCCGGGCGCACCGCCGCCAGCAGCACTTCGAGCTGCTCGCGCCGCTGTACCGTGCCGCGCGCCAGCAGGTGCCCGTCGGCATCGATCAGCGCGGCGGACGGCAGCGGGCCGATCTGGAAATCCTCGCCCGCCGCCGCGTCGAGGATGATGTCGTGGGCGCCGAGCCCGTTGCGCGTCATCAGCGCCGCATAGTCCGCCGCGTCGCCTTCGCCCAGCAGCAGCAGGCGCACCCCGGCCTCGGCGCAGAGCGCCACCGCATCGCGCACCACCGCGTCGCACAGGTCCGAACCGGGCTCGACGAACAGCAGCAGAAGCAGGCGCGGGTCGCGGCTGAGGCCACCGATCGTCAGCGTCTCTCCCGAGATGGCGGGCACGCTGACGATCGGCGCAGGCTCGCGGTCGCGGGTGTCATCGCGCGCCGGGACCGGGCCGACCGGCGTCAGCGAGCGCCGGGTGATCCGCAACTGCCGCCGCATCGCCAGCACGGCCACCGCCAGCAGGATGACACCAAGCCCGAACAGGAACGACAGAGCGGTCAACATGATGCCCGGTCCTAATCCGCGCCTGGGAAACGGCGCATAGGGCGTTTGACGTAGGGCACCGCGCGGGCACTCGGCTACACGGGGCGGCAGTGGTTCTTTCGAAGGCTCGTCCGCCCGCTTCGCCCTCACGAAGCGGACAGGGGGCGTTCGCCACGTTCTCGGAAGAACCCACCCAGACGAGACTCCAGGGAGGTCCGTGCTTCGCGCGCGGGCCTCCTCTTTTCCTGAAAAGGGGCGGAAGACCCGCGCTTTCCGGCGGCCTACGTCGTTCGCCCCATTGCCCGCCAGCGCCGCGTTCCCGAACCTGCCACGCGATCGAGACGGACGAACGGGGGGTTTTCAGGTGAACGCGAAACGCAAGCTGCTGGCCGGGGCATGTGCCCTCGCCGCGATCCTGTCGGGCGTCGTGATCGCCCAGACCCGGACACCCGAGATCCCCGCCGAGCTTGCCGCAAGGATCACCGGGCTGTCGAAGGAGAAGCGCGAGTTCCTGGTCTCCGAAAAGGCGGAAGGCTTCGCCGGATCGTTCGACAAGCTGTTCCAGCGCCTCTCCACCAAGACGCCGGAGGAGATCGAGGCCTACGTCGATGCGATGATGGACTCGGTCGAGGCGGCGAAGTTCAAGGCGGGCCGCGACATGGCCGGGATCGACCTCGACACCTCGCAGGAAGACTTCAACGGCTGGAAGATGCGCCGCCTCCAGGGCCTCGACCCCCGGCGCGAACCCGGCCCGATCGAGCTGAGCTACTATGCGGGCGGGCGCGGCGCGGGCATGTACGCCGGCGGCATCGCCACTTTCGCGGGCGCGCCGGTGGCGATCTTCCCCGAGGATCTGGTCGCGGGCAAGGTCGACGTCGCCATCGTCGGCGCCCCGCTCGACATGGGTTCGGGCTATCGCGGCGCCAAGGGCGGGCCATCCGCCATGCGCAGCCAGTACGGCGCGGGCGGGGTGGACATGTACACCATGGTCGATCCCGACAAGGAGCTGAACATCGTCGACTACGGCGACATCGCCATCGACAACATGAGCACGGAACGCTCGGTCCAGCACGTGCGCGAGCGCGTGGCGGAGATCGCGAGGACCGGCGCCATCCCCTTCATCGTCGGCGGCGACCACAGCCTGGAATATGCCGACGTGGCAGGTCTTGCCGACGTGCACGGCAAGGGCAGCTTCGGGGTCGTCCACTTCGACTCCCACTACGATGCGGGCAAGGGCGGCGTCCACTTCATCACCCACGGCGCACCCGTCTACCGCGCGGTCAAGGAAGGGCACGTCCAGGGGCGCAACTACATCCAGGTCGGCCTGCGCGGATCGTGGCCGGGCGCGGAGGGGTTCGAGTGGATGCGCGACAACGGCGTGCGCTATCACGCCATGCCCGAGGTCGAGAAGAACGGCTGGCAGGCCACCATGGAGCGCGCCCTCAAGGAAGCGCGCGAAAGCGGCAGGAAGCTCTACGTCTCGTTCGACGTCGACGTGCTCGACCCGGCGTTCATCCCCGGCACCGGCACGCCGGTGGCAGGCGGCCTGACCATGCGCGAGGCGATCCCCATCGTGCGCCGCCTCTGCGCCGAGAACGAGCTGGTCGGCTTCGAGATCGTCGAACTGGCCCCGGTGCTCGACCCCACCTACCGCAGCGCGCTCAACGCCAACACGATCATGCACGCGTGCCTGACCGGCGTCGCCATGCGCAAGAAGGGCATCCGGCAGCTCAACTACCTCTCCGACCTCACCACCGAGCACGGCCAGCCCGGCAACGGGGAGCGCGCCGCGAAGGCCGGCAAGGCGGAGAAGATCGACCCGAACTACGGCCGCCACAAGCCGATCTGAGGTGGAGCGACGCGGGGCGCCCGCTCGCCCATACGTCAAATGCCCCATGCCCCGTTTTCGGGCGGCCAGCGTAGCTAGGGAATGGTCGCAAGTGTCCTTCCCTGCCCCGCCGAGACCGCGCCCCGCGCGCGCTCGCGGCTGCAGCGGGTGGACGGGGCGGCGATGGTGCATTTCGGGCGCCACGGCCTCAGCGATCTCAGCCAGGTCGCGCCTGCCCGCCTGCTGTTCCCGGACACCGACGCGGGCGAGTTTCCGCTCGCCGTCACCGTCACCACCAGCGGGGGGCTGACCGGCGGGGACCGCCTGTCGCTTCGCGTCAAGGTCGATGCTGGAGCCAGCGCCACGGTCATCCCGCAGGCGGCGGAGAAGATCTACCGCGCCTTGCCCGACGACCCGCCCACCCGCGTCGAGACGCGCATCGAACTGGGCCCCGGCAGCCGCTGCGAGTGGCTGGCGCAGGAGGCGATCCTGTTCGACCGCAGCGCCCTGCGCCGCTCGCTCGAAGTGGAGATGGCCGCCGACGCGCGCCTGCTGGCGGCCGAGATGATCGTGCTGGGCCGGGGCGCGATGGGCGAGACTTTCGCGAAGGGGCTCATCCACGATGCCTGGCGCATCCGGCGCGACGGTCGCCTGGTCTGGGCGGACACGCTCCATGTCGAGGGCGACGTCGCGGGAATCGCGGCGCGGCCGTTCGGCTTCGGCGGGGCGAGCGCGGTGCTGACCATGGTCTACGCGGGGCCGGACGCCGCCGCCCATCTCGACCTTGCCCGCACGCTCATTCCCGCGCCCCACGGCGGCGCCACCAGCTTCGACGGATTGCTGATCCTGCGCATGACCGGCCCCGATCCCCGCAAGGTACGCGACATTGCGCTCGCCTCTGCGGAAATCCTGAGGTCCGCCGTGTTCGGCCTATCGCCACGCCTTCCCTCCATCTGCTACTGTTAGGGCCAATGAACCTCACCGGTCGCGAAAAAGACAAGCTCATCATCGCCATGGCCGCCATGGTCGCCCGACGGCGGCTGGAGCGGGGGGTCAGGCTCAACCATCCCGAGGCCATCGCCCTCATCACCGACCATGTCGTCGAAGGCGCGCGGGACGGGCGGCCGGTCGCCGAACTCATGGCCAGCGGCGCCCATGTCCTCACCCGCGAGCAGGTGATGGAGGGCATCGCCGAGATGATCCACGACATCCAGGTCGAGGCGACCTTCCCCGACGGCACCAAGCTCGTCACCGTCCACAGGCCGATCCGATGATCCCGCCAAAGATCATTCCGGGTGAGATCCTTCCCGCCGAGGGCGAGATCGTGCTGAACGAAGGCCGCGAGGCGATCGCCCTTTCCGTCGCCAACACCGGCGATCGCCCGATCCAGGTCGGCAGCCACTACCATTTCGCCGAGACCAACCCCGCGCTCGCCTTCGACCGCGAGGCGGCACGCGGCTACCGGCTCGACATCGCCTCGGGCACGGCCGTCCGCTTCGAGCCGGGGCAGACGCGCGAGGTGAAGCTGATCCCCTATGCCGGGGCGCGCCGCGTGTTTGGCTTCCGCGCCGCCGTGATGGGAGACCTCTGATGCCCGTCACCATGAACCGCCGGGCCTATGCGGGAATGTTCGGCCCCACCGTGGGCGACCGCATCAGGCTGGGCGACAGCTCGCTGCTGATCCGCATCGAGGAAGACCGCACGGTCTACGGCGAGGAAGTGAAGTTCGGCGGCGGCAAGGTCATCCGCGACGGCATGGGCCAGTCGCAGATGACGCGCGAGCAGGGCGCGCCGGACACCGTCATCACCAATGCCGTGATCCTCGACCACTGGGGCATCATCAAGGCCGACGTCGCGATCCGCGACGGCTATGTCAGCGCCATCGGCAAGGCGGGCAACCCCGACGTCCAGCCCGGCGTCGACATTCCCATCGGCCCCGGCACCGAGATCATCGCCGGAGAAGGGCGCATCCTCACCGCAGGCGGGATCGACGCGCACATCCACTTCATCTGCCCGCAGCAGGTGGACGAGGCGCTCAATTCCGGGATCACGACGATGCTCGGCGGCGGCACCGGCCCTGCGCACGGCACGCTCGCCACCACCTGCACGCCGGGCGCGTGGCATATCGGGCGGATGCTGCAGGCGCTGGAATCGTTGCCGATGAACTTCGGCCTGTTCGGCAAGGGCAACGCCTCCACCCCCGCCGCGCTGGAAGAGATGGTCCGCGCGGGTGCCTGCGGGCTCAAGCTCCACGAGGACTGGGGCACCACGCCTGCGACGATCGACTGCTGCCTGAAGGTGGCGGACGAGTACGACGTGCAGGTCACGCTCCATTCCGACACGCTGAACGAAGGCGGCTTCGTCGAAAGCACGATCGCCGCCTTCGCGGGCCGCACCATCCACGCCTTCCACACCGAGGGCGCTGGCGGCGGCCATGCGCCCGACATCATCCGCGTGGCGGGCCTGCCCAACGTGCTGCCCTCGTCCACCAACCCGACCCGGCCCTACACCGTCAACACGATCGAGGAGCACCTCGACATGCTGATGGTCTGCCACCACCTCGACCCGCGCATCGCCGAGGACGTGGCCTTCGCAGACAGCCGCATCCGCAAGGAGACCATCGCGGCCGAGGACATCCTCCACGACCTCGGCGCGTTCTCGATGATGTCGTCCGACAGCCAGGCGATGGGCCGCGTGGGCGAGACGGTGATCCGCTGCTGGCAGACCGCCGACAAGATGAAGCAGCAGCGCGGCTCGCTGGGCACCGACGATGCGGATTCCGACAACTTCCGCGCCAAGCGCTACATCGCCAAGTACACGATCAACCCCGCCATCGCCCACGGCATCAGCCACGTCGTCGGCTCGATCGCGGTGGGCAAGCTGGCCGACCTCGTGCTCTGGTCGCCCGCCTTCTTCGCGGTGAAGCCCGACATGGTCATCAAGGGCGGCTCGATTGCGACCGCGCCGATGGGCGACGCCAATGCCTCGATCCCGACGCCGCAGCCGGTCCACTACCGCCCGATGTTCGGCGCGCTCGGCGCGGCGGGCGTGGCGTCCTCGCTCCACTTCGTCTCGGCGGCGGGGATCGAGGGCGGCGTCGCGGAGCGGCTGCGCCTCCAGCGCCCGCTCGAAGCCGTGCGCAACACGCGCGGCGGCATTTCCAAGGCCTCGATGGTGCTCAACGACGCGATGCCGGACATCGAGGTCGACCCCGAAACCTACGAAGTGCGCGCCGACGGCGAACTCCTCACTTGCGAGCCGGCCAGCGTGCTGCCTTTCGCCCAGCGATACTTCCTGTTCTGATGGCACGCGCAGCCCGCCTCGACTGCCTGGAAAGACCCTGCCCATGCTAACCGTCCACGAAGTCATCCCCCACGGCCACTGGTCGCCGCCCGCCGCCGACCACATCACGCTGGACCACGACGCGCGCCATCGCCGCCGCTGGTACTACACGGCGGACCACGGCACCGCGTTCCTCCTCGACCTGCCCCGCGCGCAAGTGCTGGGCCACGGCGACGCGCTGCAGCTTTCGGACGGACGGCTGGTCGAAGTGCTCGCCGCGCCCGAGACTCTGGTCGAGGTAACGGCCAGCGACCCGGCGGCGATGATCCGCCTCGCCTGGCACATCGGCAACCGCCACCTCCCCGCCGAACTGCACCCCCACGCCATCCGCCTGCGCGACGACCACGTCATCAACGCGATGCTGGAAGGCCTCGGCGCCACGGTCACGAAGATCGAGGCGCCCTTCACCCCCGAGGGCGGGGCCTACTCGGGTCATGGACACACCGCCCACGCCCACGCCCACGACCACGATCACGATCACGATCACGACAGGCAGGTCGATCATTCGCACGACCACGCCCACGCACGCAGCCATGTGCACGACCCGCTCTGCGAGGACGACCACCATCACCACGGCCACGCCCATGGCGGCTGACGCCATCGGCGCCGGAAGAGCGCTGCATCGGCTGCTCGCCTGGACCTCGCCGTCCTATCCGGTCGGCAGTTTCACCTACAGCCATGGCCTCGAAACCGCCGTCGAGGACGGACGTGTGCGCAATGCCGCGACCGTCGCCGCCTATGTCGAGGCCGTGTTGGCCCAAGGTGGGGGCTGGGTCGATGCCGTGCTGTTCGTCCACGCATGGAAAGCCGCAGGAAACGAGGCCGCGTTCGACGAGATTTCCGAACTCGCCGCCGCCTTTCGCGGCAGCGCGGAAACCGCGCTGGAAGCCCGCCAGCAGGGCGCTTCGTTTCTCACCGTCACCCGCAAGGCCTGGCCGCACCCGGCGCTGGACGCCTTCGCTGAGCGCAACGGCGACTGGCCGGTGGCCCACTGCGCCGTCCTCGCGCTCGCCTGCGCCGCCCACGGCGTGCCGCTGGAGCCGGCGCTCCACGCCATGCTCCATTCCACCGCCGCCAACCTCGTCTCGGCCGGCGTGCGCCTCGTCCCGCTCGGCCAGACCGACGGGCAACTCGCCCTCGCCGCCCTTGCCCCGCTGATCGAAGGGATCGCCGCGCGCGCCCTCGCCACCCCGCTCGACGACCTCGGCACCGCCGCGCCCGAGCTCGAACTGGCCTCGATCGCCCACGAAACCCTCTACACAAGGCTTTTCCGCTCATGAGCAACCAGAATGGTCCCAGCCATGGCCCCTTGCGCGTCGGCATCGGCGGCCCGGTCGGCTCCGGCAAGACCGCGCTGACCGACCGGCTCTGCAAGGCGATGCGCGAGGCGTACAACATCGCCGCCATCACCAACGACATCTACACCCGCGAGGATGCCGAGTTCCTCACCCGCTCGGGCGCGCTCGAACCCGAGCGGATCATGGGCGTGGAGACCGGCGGCTGCCCCCACACCGCCATCCGCGAAGACGCCAGCATCAACCTCGTCGCGGTGGACGAGATGGCGCGCAAATTCCCCGGCCTGGAGGTCATCTTCATCGAGAGCGGCGGCGACAACCTCGCCGCCACCTTCAGCCCCGAACTCGCCGACATCACCATCTACGTGATCGACGTCTCGGCGGGCGACAAGATCCCGCGCAAGGGCGGCCCCGGCATCACCCGCTCGGACCTGCTGGTCATCAACAAGATCGACCTTGCCCCGCTGGTCGGCGCCGATCTCGGCGTGATGGACCGCGATGCCCGGAAGATGCGCGGGCAACGGCCGTTCCTGTTCACCAATCTCAAGGACATGATCGGTCTCGACGAGATCATCGACTTCATCGTCGCAAGCGGGGGCCTGCGCCCGCGCGAACCCGCGCTCACCACCGGGTGATGATGACGCGGCCCGACTACGTCCTGAAAGACAAGCGGCTCTACAACAAGTGGGTCGCGACGCAGACGCTCGAAGACTATGCGCTGCGCTTCACCGCCGATGCCGCGCGCCGCTGGGGCCCTCGCACGGTGGCCGGGACGGCGATCGGCGCCACCGCCTTCCTCGCCTGCGAGGCCATCGGCGCCTCGATCACGCTGACCTACGGCTTCGCCAATACCGTGGCCGCCATTGCCGCCGGCATGGCGCTGATGTTCGTGCTCGGCCTGCCGATCGCCTACCAGTCCGCCCGGCGCGGGCTCGACATCGACCTGCTGACCCGCGGCGCGGGCTTCGGCTACCTCGGCTCGACGATCACCTCGCTGGTCTACGCCTCGTTCACCTTCCTGCTGTTCTCGGTGGAGGCGACGATCATGGCCGTCGCGCTGCGGGCGATGACCGGAATGCCGATGAGCGTGGCCTACCTGATCTGCGCGCTGGTGGTGCTGCCCATCGCCTTCTACGGCATGAGCGCGATCACCCGCTTCCAGGCCTGGACTCAGTACGTCTGGATCTTTCTGCAGGTGGCGCCGATCGTCTACATCGTCTGGTCCGGCCCTTCGGCGCTTGGCGAATGGTCGCGCTTTTCAGGCAAGTTCGGCCTTGCCGACGGCAGCGTCAGCCTGCTTCCCTTCGGCTTCGCGCTCTCCACCCTGCTCTCCCTGCTGCCGCAGATCGGCGAGCAGGCCGACTACCTGCGCTTCCTCCCGCCGGAATCGAAGATCGGTCGCACGCGCTGGTGGTCGGCGATGCTGATCGGCGGCCCGGGCTGGACGCTGTTCGGCGGCACCAAGCTGCTGCTGGGCTCCTATCTGGCGTGGTTCGTGACCAGCGAGGGCATGACCGTCGACGATCCTTCGAGCCCGACGACGATGTTCCACGCGATCTTCACGCGCATGACCGAGTGGCCCGCCCTCTCGCTGGTCCTGACCGGACTGTTCGTGGTGGTCTGCCAGCTCAAGATCAACGTCACCAACGCCTATGCCGGCTCGATCGCATGGTCGAACTTCTTCTCGCGGCTGACCCACAGCCATCCCGGCCGCATCGTCTGGATGGTGTTCAACGTGCTTCTAGCGCTGCTGCTGATGGAGATCGGCATCTTCGCGGTGATCGAGCAGATCCTGATCCTCTATGCCACCGTCGCCGCCGCCTGGATCGGGGCGCTGGCCGCCGACCTGATGATTTCCAAGCCGCTGCGGCTCTCACCGCCCGGGATCGAGTTCAAGCGCGCCCATCTCTACGACCTCAACCCGGTGGGGCTGGGCGCCATGGCGCTGTCCATCGCGGCGGCGGCCTGCGCGCATTTCAACCTGCTCGGGCCCCTGGCGCAGGCTTTCGCGCCCGTCATCGGCCTTGCCATCGCCTTCACCGCCGCCCCGGTGATCGCGCTGGCGACACACGGACGATACTACCTCGCGCGCCGCACGCGTTGGGCGCCGGGGCTCGCCGAGGCGACCTGCGTCATCTGCGAGAACCGCTTCGAGCTGAACGACATGGCGCACTGCCCCATGCACGCCGCGCCGATCTGCTCGCTGTGCTGCACGCTGGAGGCGCGCTGCCACGACCGCTGCAAGCGCGACAGCCGGGCGACCCAGCAGGTCGCGCGCTGGCTGGAACGGCTCCTGCCGCGCGGCGCCTCGCGCTTCGTCCATACGCCCGTGGGGCACTTCGCCTTCGTCATGGCCGCCATCACCGCAGTGATCGCGGCGATCGTCGGCACCCTGTCATGGCAGATCGGGCTGACGGCGCCGGACGCCGCCGCGCGCTTCTCGGGCGTGCTGATCGGGCTGTTCCTGCTGCTTTCGCTGTGCGGCGGGATCATCGCGTGGATCGTGGTCCTCGTCCACCATTCGCGCCGCTCCGCCATGCAGGAGAGCGAGCACCACGTGAACCTGCTCATGAAGGAGATCGAGGCGCACAACCGGACCGAGGCCGAATTGCAGTCCGCCAAGGAAGCGGCGGAGGCGGCGAACTCGGCCAAGAGCCGCTACCTTGTCAGCGTCAGCCACGAGATCCGCTCGCCCCTGAACTCGATCTACGGCTATTCGCAACTCCTCGAGCGCGGCCACGACGTGACCCCGGTGGAGGCCGCCAAGGTCATCCGCCGCAGTTCCGAGCACCTCACCAACCTCGTCGAGGGCCTGCTCGACATCTCGCAGGTGGAAAGCGGCGTGCTGCGCATCTCCAGCGAGACGGTGCGCTTCCCCTCGTTCGTCGACCAGATCGCCAACATGTTCCGCCCGCAAGCGGCGTCCAAGGGTATCGCGTTCCATTTCGAGCGGCCCGAGCGCCTTCCCGGGTTCGTGCGCACGGACCAGAAGCGCCTGCGCCAGATCCTCATCAACCTGTTGTCCAACGCCATCAAGTTCACGCCCACCGGCTCGGTGACGTTCCGCGTCCAGTACCGCAGCGAGATGGCGACCTTCGAGGTCATCGACACCGGGATCGGCATCTCTCGGGATGACATCGCCAAGGTCTTCGAGCCGTTCGAGCGCGGCGGCAATCCCGATGCCCAGCGCCAGAAGGGCGTCGGCCTCGGCCTCGCGATCACTCAGGCGCTGGTCCGCATTCTCGGCGGCGACCTTGCGGTGGTGAGCGAGCCGGGCCGCGACGGCGCCGCCGGCGGCACGCGCTTCACCGTCAGGCTGATGCTGGGGCAGGTCTCCGGCCCCAAACAGGACATCGAGGCAGTGGACCGCGTCGCCGGTTACGAGGGCGATCGCCGCAAGGTGCTGGTCATCGACGACGACCCCGCGCAGGTCGGCATGGTGCGCAGCCTGCTCGAGCCGCTGGATTTCGCCGTGCTGGACGCCTCCAACGGCAGCGCCGGCCACGCCCTCGCCATGGCCGAGAAGCCCGACATCGTGCTGCTCGACATCTCGATGCCGGGCGAATCCGGCTGGGACGTCTGCCGCCGCCTGCGCGAGAGCCTCGGCCGCGACGTGCGGATCGTGATGGTCTCCGCCAATGCCCACGAATTCAGCCGAGGCGGCGACGGGCAGGCGAGCCACGACATGTTCCTGAAGAAGCCGGTCGAGCTGGACGCCATGCTCGACGTGGTGGCGGAGCAGCTCGCGATCCGCTGGATCGGCGAGAAGCCCGAGGCCGGCAGGCCGCCCGTTCCCGCCCCCGGCATTGCCGAACTGCCCCCCTCGGCCGCGCCGCTGGTCGCCGAGATCGAAAGCAAGGCCGTGATCGGCCACGTCCGGGGCATCGAGGCGGCGATCCGCGCGCTCGAGGCCACCGTCCCCGAAGCCGCCCCCCTCGCCGCGCAGCTGGTCGAGCACCTCGACCGCTTCGACCTCCAGTTGCTCCTCAAGACCGTGAGAGCCCACAAGTGATGAGCCCTGTGCATACCGATACCGTACTGGTCGTGGACGACACCCAGGAATCGCTGCGGTTCCTGACCGATACGCTGGAATCCTCCGGCATCTCGGTCCTCGTCGCCACCAGCGGTGAGGCGGCGCTCGAGCTGTTCGAACATGTCGTGCCCGACCTCGTGCTGATGGACGCGGTGATGCCGGGGCTCGACGGCTTCGAGACCACCCGGGCGATCAAGAGCCGTCCCTCGGGCGCGGCGGTGCCGATCGTGTTCATGACCGGCCTGACCGAGAGCGAGCACGTGGTCCGCGCGCTGGACGCAGGCGGCGTGGACTACCTGCGCAAGCCCATCGTGGTCGACGAACTTCTGGCCCGCGTGCGCGTCCACATGACCAATGCCCGCATCGCAAAGGGCAGCCACTTCGCGCTGGATGCGACCGGCCGCAGCCTGATCGCGGTGCAGGGCGAGGGTCTGCTGGGCTGGTGCACTCCCACGGCCGAGAAGCTGCTGCAGACCCTGACCCCGGACTGGTCGCGCTACGGCGGCGCGCTTCCGGCGCTGCTCGTCGCCCCGCTCGCCCGTTTGCTGCATGACGAGGCGGCGCCGGGCACTACGGTCAAGCTGGAACTGGAGGGCGGCCGCACGCTGGAAGCCGTGGCTGTCGGCCGCTCGCGCCCCGGGGAACTGCTGGTTCGCATCAACCTGATCGACCCTCAAGCCGACGTAGGATGCCTCCAGAAGCACTTTGGACTGACACAGCGCGAGGCTGAAGTGCTCCTGTGGATCAGCTATGGCAAGCCCAACCGCGTCATCAGCGAAATCCTCCTCATCAGCCCGCGCACGGTGAACAAACACCTGGAACAGGTCTTCGAGAAGCTGGGCGTCGAGACGCGCGCGGCGGCGGCGGCGTTCGCGGTGCGGGTGATCTCGCAGTAGCGGGGCGCCGGTGTCAGCCCCGCTCCGGCGAGGCGCGGCGGTCGCGCCGCCGGAACCATAGCGCGGGGGCGACCGAGAGCAGCAGGACGCCGCCGACCAGCGCCCAGGCGGGGATTCCCGCTTCGCCTTTCCCCGCCACAGCCTCGTCCTGCATGGTGCCGCGCCGGGCTTCTCCGGCGGTGATGGCCATGGTGATCTCGTGGCCTTCCTCGCCGAAAGCCTTCACGCTGTAGCGGTGGCCGGCGATCGCGGGGTGCCGGAACCCGCCCTGCGGCCCGGTCCGGAACTGCGCGGGCGAGCCGGACCCGTCGAGGTCGGTCACTTCCACCCACTCCTGCGCAGCGCGCGTGCCATTGGAGTAGTAGAGCTCCCCCACCAGCGCTCCGCCTTCGCTGCGCAGTTTCATCAGCAGTCCGTGCGCGAAGGCCGGAGCAGCGGCCAGGAGCGCGCCGCAGAGCGCCACGAGGACGAGCGCCCGCCGGATCATTTCGCGAAGAAGCCCAGCGAGTATTCGATGCTGTCCTCGGTGAAGGCTGGGTTGCCCCTCACCGGGGTGCGCTTGCCGGACCACAGCTTGTTGAAGCCGGCCTGCGGCACGAACGTCGCGATCCCCCTGGCGTCGGTGACGGCGTCCGCCCCTTCCTCGTTGCGCGCGATCCGGATGCCCTGTGCCGGCTTGCCCGCGATCAGCACTTTCACGAGCATCGGCCTGCCCGCCACCGGCTGCACGGGTGAGACCGGCACCACCTCGAAAGGCTGGCCCGCCGGGCGCGCTACGAGCGGCGTCCAGGCCGCGATCGTCTTGTGCCACTTGATCGCGCGCGTCGCCTTCACCGCATTCGGCACCGAGTTCATCGGTTTCTCGACCGGAGGCCCGTCGCTGCGGGTGGTGTGGATGCCGTTGTCATAATGGGCAAGGATGAGGCTGGGGCGGCCCTTGACCGTCAGGTGCACGCCGTCCCCCTTCACCACGCGCGCGACGGGCAAGGCCTTGCCGTCGGTCCCGAGCGCGGTCACGGTCTTGAGCTTCGCTGCCGGGTAGGGGTCGATCGCGCCGGAATGGCCGCCGAACAGGACGTGCCAGCCACCCGCCACGCCCTTGTCGGGCACCATCCACACGGTATGCGCCCATGTCGGCGTCGCGAGGGCGAGCGCGGCGAGAGCGAGGGCGCGGCGGGCAAGGGTCTTCATCGCATTGTCCTTGTGCATCGAAGGGGAGGTCACAGGCTCACCTGCACGCCGGCGCGGACCCCGCGCGGAGCGCCGGGCGCAAGCACCGTCTGCCCGCCGATGACCGACACCGAGGTGGCGTATGCCTCGTCGGTCACGTTGTCGACGCGCAGGTACGCGCGGTAGCGGAACGGCGCTTCGCCCTCGTAGGCGATCGACAGGTCGAGCAGGTCGTAGGCCGGTGCCTCGACGGTATTGCTCGCGTTGACCGCGTAGACGCCGACATGCCGCCAGTTCGCGCCGAGCGTCCAGCGATCAACCGGAGACCACCGCGCGTCGAGGTTCGCGGCATGGCGCGGCACGCCGGCCACCTGCTTGCCCACCAGCGCGGCATCGGCGTTCTCGGTGATCTTCGTCTTCGTGTAGCTGTAGACAGAGCGGACGAAGAAGCGCGGCCCGGCCTGCCACTCGGCGCTCGCCTCCAGCCCCTTGCGCAAGGTGGCGCCGAAGTTCTCGTAGATGCCGGGCGCGAGGGTCCGCACCTCGCTCGTCGAGGTCAGGCGGAAGGCGGCGGCGTCCAGCGTCATGCCGTCCAGCGGGGTCAGCTTCGCGCCCACTTCGGTCTGGCGGAACACGTTGGTGTCGAGCGCCTGCCCGCCCACCGCGTACTTCACGAAGTTGTTCGGCAGCGCGAAGCCCTCGGCCCAGCTCGCCCGTAGCTGCAGGAACGGCAGGAGCTGCGACCGCGCGCCGACCTTCGGGCTCAGTCGCTCGACAGTGTTCATGTCGCCGCAGGGGTCGCTGCCGGTCTCGGGGCCGTTGCGGCGGCAACCGCCGGTGAAGCGATCGCCGCGCAGGCCCAGCGAAAGGTCTAACAGGCGGTGGAGCGGCGCCTGCACTTCGGCGAAGGCGGAAAGGCTGTCGAGCCTCGTCGTGCGGTCGTTTCCCGGCGGCGCCACGCGGCGGCGATGGTCGAGCCCGTCGAAGAACAGGTAGTCCGTGCGCTCGCGGAACATCTCGACGCCCGCGACATAAGTGATCGGCGCTTCGGCAAGCCCGGCGTCGATCGCGCCGTTGAGGCTGGTGCCCGCGCCGAAGATGTCGCGCTCGTATGTCTCCTCGCGCTGGCGCCATGCGCTCGCGCTGACGGGGCGCGTGAACCAGCGGGTGAAGTCCTGCCGGGTGCCATAGGCGAACGTCACCAGCGTCGCGGTATCGGACAAGGCCACGCTGAGGTCGGCGCGCAGGGTCGCGAAGTGCTTCTTCGCACCGTCGTTCTGCGCCTGGGGGTCGATGCCATGGGGATCGACGTCGAATTGCGCCAGCGTGAGGTAGCTGGCGCTGTTGGCGTCGGCATGGTGGTAGCGGCCCGAGACCGCCAGTTCGACGCCCGGCGCCAGGTCGAGCGCGAGCCGCCCCGAAAGGGTCTGGCGTTCCTGGTCCGAGCGCGGGCGCCAGCCGTCGCTGAGGTAGTACTGCCCGGCAAGGTTGAGCCTGCCGCCCTGCCATTCGCGCCCCAGCGCCACCTGCATGTCGGCGGTGTCGAACGAGCCCAGTCCCGCATCGGCATCGAGGTAGTCGCCGCCCTTGCGGGTGGCGATGCGCAGCAGGCCGCCGCGATTGTAGTTGCCGTAGAGCGCGGAAACCGGTCCCCGGAACACGGTGAGGTCGGCCACCTCCAGCGGCACGATCACGTTGAGGTCGACGTATCCGTCGGCATGGCTCATCGCCTCGTTCAGCGGGATCCCGTCGATCACCGCGCCAAGGTCGCCGCCATGGCCGCCATTGCCGAAGCCGCGGATGACGATGCCGTTGGCGACGCCGCCCATGCCGAAGTCGCGCACCGTCACGCCGGGCACGAACTTGAGCAGGTCGTCGAAATCGGGCGCGGCCTCGCGGCGGATGTCCTCGCCCTCAAGCGTGGTTGCCGACCATGCGAAGGCCGCGGCGACGACCAGCTGGCCCTTGACCACGATCGGCGCGCCCTCGGCCTCGGCCTCGTCGGCGCGGGCGATACCGGCGGACAGGGCGAGCGACAGGGCCAGCGCGCCGGCGGCGCAGTGCATCTTCACGGCAATGTTCCCTGGCTGCGCGGCGAGGATCAGGCCGGGTGCGCGGCAAGCGCCGCGACCTGCACCGCGAACAGCCCGAGCCCGGCGCTGAAGATCCCCGCGTTCGAGACCCGCATCACCGGCTGCCACACGCTCGTCTGGCGCCACAGGCGGACGACCCCGATCATGAGGCCGAGCGCGGCGACCTGCCCGATCTCGACGCCCACGTTGAACGCGAGGATCTTGGAAATGAGCTGCGGGTCCTCCACCAGCGTCATCTCCTGCAGGCGCGTGGAGAGACCGAAACCGTGGATCAGGCCGAACAGGAACACCATGTAGAGCAGGTTCGGCGCCTTCTCCCCCAGCATCCGCCTGAACAGGCCGAGGTTCTCCGCCGCCTTGTAGCAGACGGTCAACGCGATCACCGCGTCGACCAGATAGGCATTGGCGGTGATCCCCAGCAGCGTCGCGCCCAGCAGGGTGATCGTGTGACCCAGCGTGAAGGCGGTGATGAAGCGGACGATCTGCGAGAAACCGGTCAGGAAGAACAGCACGCCGAGCAGGAACAGGATGTGGTCGTAGCCGGTCAGCATGTGCTCCGCGCCGATCAGCACCACCTCCGCGAGATTGCCGTCGAGCATCATCTGGCGCGCCTGGTCGGAAACGTCGTGCGCCAGGGCGGGGGACGCAAGGAGCAGCCCCCCGCCCAGCGTGGCGAGGGATGCGGCGATGCCGGCGCGGCGGATCGGGGGATGGGACACGGAGAGCACCTCGATCTTAGGAAGAACTTGCAGATTCATCCTAAGCGGTGGGCCGGGCGCGGGTATGCGTCGTTTGACGTAGACGCCGGGCGCGGGGCGCGGGCATAGTCCGGCGATGCAACGGATCACCATCGCCATCGACGACGATCTGGCCGAGACGTTCGACGCCCTCCTGCGCGAACGCGCCTACCGCAGTCGCTCCGAGGCGATGCGCGACCTGCTACGCGGCTCGATCGAGCAATGGCGGCAGGACTCCAGCCAGAGCGAGCACTGCGTCGCCAGCCTCTCCTACGTGTTCGACCGCAGGACCCGCAATCTCGCCCAGCGCCTCGCCGAGTTCCAGCACGACGCGCACGACATCGTCGCGGCCACCACGGTGGTGCGGATCGACCATTACCACAGCCTCGAAAGCGTGACGCTGAAGGGCCGCACCGGCGCCGTGCGCGCCTTCGCCGACCGGGTCCGCGCCGAGCGCGGCGTGCGCTTCGGCGCGATCAACCTGCTCGACGTCGAAGCCGATCCGGAACACGACAGCGCCCACGCCCACCACCACCACGAACCGCACCACTCCCCGCGCGGATGACGCATCGCGGCGCCGATGGCGGTGGACAGCGTGACATTTTGTCGCCCATTTATTGCAACTGATTATCAATTGCGTTAACTCCCTCACCGATTCTGGGAGGGGTTGCATGCGGTATATTTCGAAGGCCCTGGGCACTTGCGCAACCGTCGCACTGATGACGGTGGTCGTTCCCGCCGCCTATGCCACGGCGGCGGAGGACGGCGCGGCAGACACCACCGGCGAACAGGACCCGGACCAGATCGTCGTCACCGGCCAGA
>DATKFS010000166.1:0-1864 GCA_035511275.1 Novosphingobium sp. | reverse complement strand
GAGGCGCTGGAGCTGCTCGATTCGGGCGCGGCGCGCGTCGCCGAGCCGGACGGTCAGGGTGGCTGGAAGGTCAACCAGTGGCTCAAGAAGGCGGTGCTCCTCAGCTTCCGCCTCGCCGACAACACCGTGATCGACTACGGCGCCGCCGGTGCGCCCGCCTACGACAAGGTGCCGCTCAAGTTCGCGGGCTGGGACGAGGCCCGCTTCAAGGCCGCCGGCGTGCGCGTGGTCCCCGGCGCCTGCGTGCGCCGCAGCGCCTACATCGCCAAGGGCGTGGTGCTCATGCCGAGCTTCGTGAACCTTGGCGCGCACATCGGCGAAGGCACCATGGTCGACACCTGGGCCACTGTCGGCTCCTGCGCGCAGATCGGCAAGAACGTCCACATCTCGGGCGGAGCCGGCATCGGCGGCGTACTGGAGCCGCTGCAGGCCGGCCCGGTTGTGATCGAGGACAACTGCTTCATCGGCGCCCGTTCGGAAGTGGCCGAGGGCGTGATCGTGGGTGAAGGCGCGGTGCTGTCGATGGGCGTGTTCATCGGCGCCTCGACCAAGATCGTCGACCGTGCGACCGGCGAAGTCCACATCGGCCGCGTGCCGCCCTACTCGGTGGTGGTCCCCGGCTCGCTGCCCGGCAAGCCGTTGCCCGACGGCACCCCCGGTCCCTCGCTCTACTGCGCGGTGATCGTCAAGACCGTCGATGCGCAGACCCGTTCCAAGACCGGCATCAACGAACTCCTGCGCGACTGACGCGGCTTCCGGTGGGGCGGGTGGCGGAACGCTACCCGTCCTGGCGTGTTGTCTGATGCAAAGGGCCCTTCCGCAGGCCCGATGCAACCGGAGACACGCCATGGAAACCCAGGGCCAGGAAGTCCATCTCGACAAGGAAGAAGCACGGAGCGGCTCGACGCCGGGCGTCGTGCGCTACGTCCTGCTCATCAGTCTCGTGCTGGTGATCGTCGCGCTTTCGGCGGTCTGGATGACCGGGGCCCTGACCACGCCCGAGACCGGCGGTCATGCCGATACCGAGAAGGCCGTTTCCGAACAGACCGACAGGACACCCTGACGGCGATGGCGACGACTTTCGCCAAGGGCGCCAAGGTACGCTGGCACTGGGGCGCGGGCACGGCGATCGGCAAAATCGCCGAGCGCTTCGAGCGCCGCGTCAGCCGCACCATCAAAGGCAAGCGCATCGCCCGGCGGGGCACTCCCGAGAACCCGGCGTACCTGACCGAGCAGGAAGATGGCGCGCGCGTCCTCAAGCGCGGCTCCGAACTGGAGCGCACCTGACATGCCGACGGGCCTCGATCGCTTCATCTCCGCACAGGACGAGATCTTTCCCCAGGCCCGGGCGGAACTCGTCCGGGGCGAGAAACGCAGCCACTGGATGTGGTTCGTCTTCCCGCAAGTCGCTGGCCTCGGCACCAGCCTGATGGCGCAGACTTACGCCATCGAGGGCCTGAGCGAAGCGCGCCGCTATCTGGCCGACCCCGTGCTCGGGCCGAGGCTGGCCGAAAGCACGCAGCTCATGCTCGGATGGGCGGGCCGCCGCAGCGCCGTCGCCATCCTGGGCACGGTCGATGCGCTGAAGTTCTGCAGTTCGATGACCCTGTTCGAACTCGCGGCGCTGGAGCGGAGTACCGAAGCCGAACGGTTCAGCCACGCCCTCGACGGGTTCTGCCAGGGCCGGCGCGACGAGCGCACGCTGCAACTGCTCGGACCACCCGGCAAGCCCCTGTCCGCCCGTTCCGGGAACCATTTCCTCCGCCTTCGCGTTGTGTAAGACGGCCCGGTGAAAGTGCGGCCACCAAGACCGCCGTCGGGCCGACGGGAGAGCCGTTATGCAACGCGTCGGCGACGAAGTTCA
>DATKFS010000165.1:0-3261 GCA_035511275.1 Novosphingobium sp. | reverse complement strand
ATCGACATCACCGGCGTGCCCACGGTGGACACGCTCACCGCCCAGCCCCTACGTGGCCGCGCTGGGACAGACGGCATCGCAGGCGACCTGGGGCTGGATCGCATTCACAGCCGGCGCGCTCCATCTCTCCGCCCTCTACGTCAACGGTACCCGGCGCCGCAGCCCGCACCTTCGGGCCGCATGCTCGGGGGTGGGCACTCTCTTCTGGTTCCAGGTCTGCCTCGGCATCTACGGCACCGGCCTCATCAATACCGGCATGGCCATCTATCCATGGCTTGCCGTCTTCAGCGCACGGAACGTCATGGCGGCGATGCGGGATGCCAGGCGGTCCGATGATCAGTTCAAGTCGGAGGTCGATACAGGTGGCAGGCGCTGATGCTGTTCCCGAAGTTGCCAACTGGATCTCGAGCGCCGCTATTGGAATCGGCCTCGCGATCGGAGCGGCCGTTTCATACCTGAAGAGGCAGAAAGAGCCGACGTCCAGCAAGGACGTGGCTGTTGTATCGGCCTCCCTGTTCTCCGACAAGCAAGTGATCATGGACCTGATCGCAGGCCTGAGGGGCGTCGAGCGCACCCTCGAACGCACCAATGAACTGCTCGAGGCCGACGCCCAGCGCCGGCACGACGAGCACATTATCCGCGAGGCCCTGGCCAAGCGCGGAATCACCGACTGAGCGGCTGAGCCGCCCCATCTGAAAGGACAATCCGATGCCCTATGCCCTGGGCCAGCGTTCGCTGGCGCAGCTCGTCGGCGTGCACCCTTCCCTCGTGAAGGTGGCGCACCGCGCGATTGCGATCACGAAGCAGGACTTCACGGTGCAGGAAGGCCTTCGCTCGATCGAGACGCAGCGGCTCTACGTGAAACGCGGCGCCTCGAAGACGATGGCCTCCAAGCATTTGAAGCAGGCCGACGGGTTCGGTCACGCCATTGATCTCGTGCCATGGCTCAATGGTCAGCCGCGCTGGGAATGGCCGCTGATCTGGGAGATCGCCCAAGCGGTCGACGTCGCTGCGACCGAACTTGGCGTGAAGCTTATCTGGGGCGCCGTCTGGGATCGTCGAATGGATCAGTACGGCGGTGGGGCCGCGGCGCTGAAGGCCGAGGTCGAGGCGTACAAGCTACGCCACCCCGGGCCGGACTTTTTGGATGGTCCGCACTATCAGCTCGCGTGAGGTCGCCATGACGACGAAATGCGACAGGGACGGCGATCGCGTTGTCCTGATGATGATCGGCGGCGGCATCATCACCATCATCCTCGCCGTCATCCTGACGCTCGCGTTCGGCGAGGACATGCCGGACTGGTCGGAGAGCGTGATGTCGGCGATCGTCGGCGGCACGTTGGTGAAGCTCGCCGACGTCCTCTCCGCTCTGGTCCAGCTCTCCGGCGGTCGGGAGCGTGAGAAGCTTACCGATCAGCTCTCGCAGTCGATCCCGCCCGGCACGCCGCAACCGGTCGAAGTGGTGAACCAGGCGGACAACCCCGTACCGGTAGAGGGAAACCAATGATCGAAGCATTCTTCATCCGCTTCGCCGCGAGGCTGGTGCCCGAGCGATTCCAGCGCATCGTAGCATGGATCCTCGCCGGCTTGGCCCTCCTGCTGGCAAT
This sequence comes from Novosphingobium sp., assembly GCA_035511275.1. Taxonomy (GTDB): domain Bacteria; phylum Pseudomonadota; class Alphaproteobacteria; order Sphingomonadales; family Sphingomonadaceae; genus Novosphingobium. Next base: position 1,654 of record DATKFS010000165.1, on the reverse strand, counting down.
CCTTGTCCTTGCTGCTGCCATCTGGGGCGCCTCGAAGCTCTGGATCGCTCGGCACGATGCCGCCGTGGTCGAGCGCCACGAGGAAAAGCGCGAGGCCGCGGCGGCCGACGCCACGGTCAAGTCGGCCGAGGAACGCGCCGTCGACGCGCTGGCGAACCAGATGGACCGCAGCGAGCGTGACCAGGCTATCGCGACAGCAGCCGCCTCCGAGGCCAGCAAGCCGCCCGAGGCGCGCGCGACTGTCCCGCCGACGACCCTTGCGCGGCGCTGCGCGCAGTTCCGCCAATCCTGCTCGGTCGAGCAGCTCGCCAAGATGCCGACCTATCAGAAGGTGTGCTCATGAAACACTTGCCTGCGATCGCCTTCCTGCTCCTGCTCTCCGGCTGCAAGACGACGGACGCTTGGCCGCCGCGTCAGGATCTCGTCGAGGTGACGGCGGTGAAGCCGGAGCCGCCCGCCGACATACTCACGGACCCCGCCGCCGGCGATCGGTACGACAGCGCTATCGAAGCGTGGGGTGACGGCGTGCGCGCCGCTGGCATGCGATTGTGTCGGTTCTACGAGCGAACGGGAATGCCCGCCATCTCCTGCCCGAAGGACTGACCGATGACCGCCACCCCTACCCGCATCGGCTTCGTGATCGAGCCCTACCGCCGCGCTGTCTCGCAAACGCCCGCCGTTGCGACCCGCCACGGCAACCTCGCCCGCGAGAGCGCCGACCCGATCGACAGCTACTTCGCCTCGGTCGCGGTGGCACAGGTCCGGGCCGACGAGCGGCAAGCGCTGCTCTCCCCCGATCGTCGTCTCTTCTCGGCCATCACGCCCGACGTCGAGGCCATGCTTCCGCTCCTCGATGTTGACGATGAGGAGAACGACGGCGCCCTGCCCACGGTCCGCTACATCGATACCGAACGCGGCATCGACATGTCCGCCATCGTCGCGGAAGTGGTCATCGACACCGAGGCTCACGCCGCCACCATCAAGTTCTGGGGCTGATCCATGCCGGCTATCGAGAAACCAATCTTCGTCGATCCGCTCCCCCTCGGCAGCATCGTGGTCAGTTCGGCGCGGGACGGTCATCCCGCATCGAACCTTGGCCGCGTCGAGACGATGGGCCTGACCTGGCGCACGAGCGGTACCGGCGCGATCTGGGCGCGGGGGCAACTCGACGAGGATGCGGTGATCGACTTCCTCTCGATCGTTTCCGCCAACGCCCAACCCGGCACCATGTACCGCCTCAGGCTCGGCGCGACATCAACCGAGGTCGACGGCAGCACCCCAGCCTACGACAGCGGCGCCCTGCCCTTCATCTCGCCCGCGATCACGCGCCGCGACGGCCTCTACCATTCCTTCCTGCGGCTGCTGGTGGCGGTACCGGCGGCTTGGTGGCGCATCGATATCACCGGCCACACCGGAGCGTTCGAGGCCGGCGGTATCGTGCTCGGCAAGGCCATTGAGCCCAGCCGGTTCTACGACAAGGACTTCGAGCGCGGCGTCGAGCCGATGGGGGCGGTCGAGATCAACCGGTTCGGCGTCCCCGATGTCTCGCCGGGCGTCACCCTTCGGACGCTGCTGTTCACGCTCTCATGGCTGGGCGAGGCCGAGTACGAGGACACCTTCGCCCCGCTCGCCGAAAAGGTGGGCACCACGGCAC
>DATKFS010000164.1:0-3390 GCA_035511275.1 Novosphingobium sp. | reverse complement strand
CGCGAGCTGTGGACCCAGCTGTCCGACCGCGCGCGGCGCTATTTCACCGACGCCGGGTTCGATGCCCAGGCGATCCGGGTGAACTACCAGCTCAACATGCGCTATCCCGGGCAGAACTTCTCGCTCTCGTTCCCGTTCGAGGCGGGGGTGCCGCTCGGAGACCTGTCGTTCATCGGCGAGGACTTCGGCCCCCGCGCCATCGCCCTGTTCAACGAGCGGCACATGGCCGAATACGCCCACATCCGCGAGCACGAGGTCCCCGAGATTTCCGGCGTGCGCCTCGTCGCCCATGTGGAAACGCCCGGTCCGCGCGCCGCCGGCGGCTTCACCGCGAGCGGCGTCGCTCCCACCGCCAACCGCCAGCGCCGCGCCAACCTCGGGCAAGGGTTCGGCGAAGTGCCGATCTACCTCGGCCGCGACCTTGCACCCGGCATGGAAGTGCCGAGCCCGGCGATCATCGAGGAGACGTTCACCACCATCGTCGTCTATCCCGGCTGGAAGGCCCAGGTCGACGATGCGGGAGACTACCAGCTGCTGCGGGGCTGAAGCGTCGTCCCAAATCCTCTGCGAAGGAACCCCGCGCCTCTTTCACGCGTCCAGTCCATGCGTTACGACTACCCGGCCGCGCCCGGAAGCCCGGACGTCGCGTGATTGGGGTCTGACTTGAACACCTTGAGCCGGTTTACCGAACGACTTCCGCTCCTTCCCGGCAAGCCGCTCGTGCGATATGGATCGACGGTGGCGCTGTGCCTGTTCGCGCTGTGGCTGCGCTGGGTGCTCGACGATGCATTTCCACCCGGCTATCCGTTCGTTTCGTTCTTCCCCGCCGTCATCCTGACCTCGTTCCTGTTCGGCCCGCGCCCCGGCGTAGTGGCGGCGATCGTCTGCGGACTGTTCGCGTGGTACGTGTTCATCCCGGCGCGCATGACTTTCGCGATCGACGGCGGGACCATCACCGCGATGCTGTTCTACACCGGCGTCGTCGCCGTGGACATCTGGCTGGTCCACCTGATGCAGGCCGCCAACCACCGCCTGCTCGCCGCGCGCGAGGAAGTGCGCCAGCTCGCCGAGGAACGCGGCCAACTGGTCGAGCGCGCCGAGCTATTGTTCCAGGAGATGCAGCACCGCGTCGGCAACAACCTGCAGATGGTGGGCGCGGTGCTCTCGCTGCAGATGCGCGGGCTTGCCGAGCCGACCGCCAAGCGCGCCCTGTCCGACGCCGCGGCGCGGCTGCAGGTGATCGGCAACATCCAGCGCCAGCTCTACCGGCAGGACGGCCAGCTCGTCCCGCTCGACAGCTTCCTGCGCGAGGTGTCGAGCAAGATCATGGCATCGAGCGCGCGGCCCGGCTTCACCTGCACCCTCGATGCGGAGCCTGACATCGTCCTGCGTCCCGACAGCGCGGTGCCCGTCGCCCTCATCGTCAGCGAGGCGATCGCCAATGCGCTGGAACACGGCTTCGCCGACCGCGCGAGCGGGGCGATCGCGCTGCGCGTGGCGCGGCTCGACGGCACGATCCTGCTCAGCGTGGCGGACGACGGCCATGGCCTGCCCGAGGGTTTCGATCCCGCCGAGACCGATTCCATCGGCCTGCGCATCTCGCGCGTGCTGTGCCAGCAGCTCGGCGCCGAGATGGCGCTGGAGAACCGCGAATCGGGGGCCTGCATGACACTGCGCCTGCCGCTTTCGCGGCTCGCCGAAACCGCGCCGGAACAGGGCTGAACGGCCCTTTCCGGCGGCGCCCCGGCCAGTCCGCGACCGCCGCGCGCCAAAACGATGGGGCAGGACACTTTCGGTAACTTGAGATTCAGCGGCAGGCGCCTACATTGGCGGTCTGAAAGGACGGTTTCTCCGAATGAACGACGACCAGCCCAACGGCAATCCCTGGGTCAAGAGCCTGCTCGTGTGGGGAGGCATCTTCCTCGCGCTCCTGATGGTGGTGTCGATGTTCAGCACCCGCGCCACGACCGGGCCTGCCATCCCCTACTCCGAATTCCGCGGCAAGGTTGCCGAAGGCAGCGTCGCATCGGTGGAGATCGCCGAGGACCGCATCGACGGCAAGCTCAAGAACGGCGACGCCTTCAGCACCGTCCCGGTCCCGAACGACGTCTCGCTGGCCCAGCTTCTGCAGGACAACGAGGTAAAGTATTCGGGCAAGGAAGCCGAGCAGGGCAGCCTGCTGTTCTACATCCTCGCGCAAACCCTGCCCTTCCTTCTGATCGTCGGCATCGCCTTCTTCGCGCTGCGCCAGGTCCAGAAGGGCGGCGGCTCGGGCGCGATGGGCTTCGGCAAGTCCAAGGCCAAGCTGCTGACCGAACGCTCGGGCCGCGTCACCTTCGACGACGTCGCCGGCATCGACGAAGCGCGCGAGGAACTGGAGGAGATCGTCGAGTTCCTGCGCGATCCCACCCGCTTCTCCAAGCTCGGCGGCCAGATCCCCAAGGGCGCGCTGCTGGTCGGTTCCCCCGGCACCGGCAAGACCCTGCTCGCCCGCGCCATCGCGGGTGAGGCGGGCGTGCCGTTCTTCACGATCTCGGGCTCCGACTTCGTCGAGATGTTCGTGGGCGTCGGCGCCAGCCGCGTGCGCGACATGTTCGAGCAGGCCAAGAAGAACGCGCCGTGCATCGTCTTCATCGACGAGATCGACGCCGTCGGTCGCCACCGTGGCCACGGCCTCGGCAACTCGAACGACGAGCGCGAGCAGACGCTGAACCAGCTCCTCGTCGAGAGGGACGGCTTCGAGGCCAACGAAGGCATCATCATCATCGCGGCGACCAACCGCCCCGACGTGCTCGATCCCGCGCTGCTGCGTCCGGGCCGCTTCGACCGTCAGGTCGTGGTGCCCGTGCCCGACATCGACGGTCGCGAGAAGATCCTGGCCGTCCACATGAAGAAGGTGCCGCTGGCCCCCGACGTCAACCCGCGCGTCATCGCGCGCGGCACCCCGGGCTTCTCGGGCGCCGATCTCGCCAACCTCGTGAACGAGGCGGCCCTGCTCGCGGCGCGCCGCAACAAGCGTCTCGTCGCCATGCAGGAATTCGAGGACGCCAAGGACAAGGTCATGATGGGTGCGGAACGCCGCTCCATGGTCATGACCGAGGACGAGAAGAAGATGACCGCCTACCATGAGGCGGGCCACGCGATCGTCTCGGTGAACGAGGCCGCTTCGGACCCGATCCACAAGGCGACCATCATCCCGCGCGGCCGCGCCCTCGGCATGGTCATGCGCCTGCCCGAGCGGGACAGCTACTCGTATCACCGCGACAAGATGCTCGCCAACCTCTCGGTCGCGATGGGCGGCCGCGTGGCGGAAGAGCTGATCTTCGGACACGACAAGGTCTCGTCCGGCGCCTCCTCGGACATCCAGTACGCGACCAGCCTCGCGCGCTC
>DATKFS010000163.1:0-1769 GCA_035511275.1 Novosphingobium sp. | reverse complement strand
CGCACGCCTCCGCCACCGTCCTGCACTGGGTCGACCTGGCGCGCGCCACAGCCATGGAAATCGAAGACCACGACCAGCGCCGCCACGACCTGCAGAAGTGCACCGAGGCAGAGATGATCGCGTGCGACATGATCACGTTCCGCAAGGGCCACCCGGAGCAGAGCACCGCTCCGGCGCGCAAGTCCTACGCAGACCCGGGGCGCGGCACGAACGTCAGCGACGAGGTGAAGCGGCGCCAGGCCATCGTGGCGGCGGTCCAAAGCCTGCGCGAGGCGGCCTATCACACGCAGATGGCTCGCGAGCAGCTGACCGTCCTCGGCAACCTGGGGCCGGCGGAAGCGGAGATGCTCGAAGCGTCGCTCGACGGCATCAACTACGTCGCCTGCGCGCACGAGCCCAAGCGGCCGGGATATGCACCGCAGGGCGAGACGGTGGGGGAGGCGGCTCATGTCTGAGGCCTTCACCCTGTCCACCGCCGATCCGCGCTTCGATCCGCACGGGCAGGTCCAGATCAACGGCTACTCGTTCGTCCCGGCGCCGCGCGTCGAATGGCGGCCTATGTCGGAGGCGCCCACCGATGGTCGCGTTATCGGCGTCAAGGTTGGCGACGAGGAGAAGCTCGCGGTCTGGTGGCACAACTTCGATGCTTGGCGCGAACTGGCTGATGACTTCCGCAGCGTGGGTAAGCTGATCGAGCCGACGAGCTGGCGTGAGGCGACGGCAGAGGAGAAGGCCCGTGGCTGACGTCACCACCCTGGACGCCACAGCGCTCCCCGACGGTGACTATGCCATCGTCGAGATCCTGGGACACCGCACTTACGTCGGGCGCGTCCTCGAAATCGAACGCTTCGGCACGAAGATGCTGCAGGTCGAACCGCTGTTCGGCGACGTCATGCTCGGCCCGGTGCTGGTCAGCGGCGGCTCGCTGTACCAGTTCACGCCGTGCAGCGCGGCGGTGGCCTACGCCCGGCGGCCGAAGCAGGCCTACCAGCTTTCGCCCGCCGTAGCCGCGACCATTCCGGCGATCGCGCTGCCCTCGAATGAGGAGTTGCCGTCCTTCCTCGTCGAGCCACCCCCGGCGCGAACTGTCGAGGTCGACGAGAACGGCGGCGACATCCCCTTCTAGCCGACACCGGGAATGCGGCCCGAAAGGAGAACTCAGGTCCCCCTCGCATTCCCCGCCCGCTCGCAATCCCGCGAGAATTCGGACGCGCCGAGGGCCGCGTGGGCAAGCCCTCCAACCTTCAACCCTGAGGACGACGTGACCGACGACGACTGGATCCCCGGCAAGCAGAACCGCAATGGCGTCTACTGCCCCACCGAGACGCTCACGCTTCAGCGCGACGCGAAGGGCTGGCGCGGGTGTCCGCGTGTCGAGATCGACCTAGTCGAGCTGCCCGAAGGCTGGCGCTCGTCGCTGAACTACTCGTTCTTCACCGGCAGCCACATGGGCAGCGCAAGCCCGACGACGGACCGCGATCCGCTCCATCCGACCCGCCGCGCCGCGATCGCACAGCAGGTTGAGAAGCTGCGTGGTGTCTGCGCGCGCCTGATCGACGAGAGCATGAAGCGCGAGGCTCTTGAGATGCTCACTTGGGCCGATAGCCTCATCCCCGATCAGCTTGACCTTTTCGGAGAAGCAGCATGAGGTCCCAAAACCCCTCGAACCCAGGAGGCGGCCATGTAACCCGCAGCGCGGAGCGCGCACCCGAAAGCCAATCCGAAGCGGGACGGCGTCATGCCGGAACAGCAGGGAGGGGCGGCCGCTC
>DATKFS010000162.1:0-6045 GCA_035511275.1 Novosphingobium sp. | reverse complement strand
GAATGGACTGGCTGCGCGTCGGTGCTTTCGTGATGCTGATCTTCTATCACGTGGGCTTCTCGTTCACGCCCTGGGGATTCCAGACGCCCACGCGCGGCGTCGTGCAATGGGCCGAAATTCCGCTGCTGGGCCTGAGCGCCTGGCGCCTCGCGCTGCTGTTCGCGATCTCGGGCTATGCGAGCGCGGCGCTTCTTGTGCGGGAGGCCGATACCGGAACGTTTCTCAAGAGCCGGCTGCTGCGTCTCGGCGTTCCATTGCTGTTCGGGCTGACCGTGATCGTGCCGCCGCAGCCCTACATGGGCCTGCTCAACACCGGTTACACGCATGGCTACGGCTACTTCCTGCTCCACGACGCCTTCAGCTTCCGCAAGGTGATCCACGAGAATCTGCCTGCGGTCATGCATCTGTGGTTCGTGATCTACCTGCTGGCCTACACCGTCGCGCTCTGTTTCGCGATCATGCTGTTGCCCGACCGTTGGCGCATCGCCCTCAGGCGCGGTGCGGAAAAGCTGCTGGCGGGACCCTGGCTGGTGCCGCTCGGGTGTCTTGCGGTCTACGGGGTGCGCTCCTTCGGAGGCGAGTGGACCGATACGCACAGCCTGACGACGGACCTTTCCGCGCACCTGCATTATGGCGGTATGTTCCTATTCGGCTTCCTGCTGCGGGGATCGGAAGCGCTTCGCCAGGCGATTGCGCGGCAGTGGCGACCGGCGCTCCTGGTCGGGCTGGCCGGCTATGCCTTCGTGGCCGTGGAAGCGTGGTATTTCCCGGGCAACGTGCGCACGCCGCGCGTCTGGCTCGAGCCGCTCGACTTCGCGAAAGCGGTCCAGTGCTGGGGCACGGTCATCGCGCTGTTCGGGATCGCCGACCGCTTCTGGAACCGCGATGGACGCTGGCGCGCAACCTTGTGCGAGGCGGTGTTCCCGGTGTTCATCGCCCACCAGACGGTCATGGTGCTGGTCAGCTACTGGCTGCGCGACAAGGGCCTGACCGCCTTGCCAGAATTCCTGGTGCTGTGCGGCACCGTCGCCGGTGGATCGTGGCTGTTCTACCTCGCCGGGCGCGAGATCGGGCCGCTGCGCCCGCTGATCGGCCTCAAGCGCGCCCGGGCGCCGCGCCGCACCAAGGCGGTGGCGGTGCCGTCAACCGCGAACTGAGCGACATCCCCGACCCCGCGGGAGGAGAGCCCGCGAGGTCGGAGCCGGTGAAACTCAGTCCCTGGCGAGCAGCAGCGCCGCCGCCAGCGGGCCACCGCCCGAGGTTGCCACCGCGACCTTGGGATCGCCGGGGATCTGGCGCGCGCCTGCATTGCGCCGCAGTTGCGTCACCGCCTCGTGCGCGAAGCCGAAGCCATGGAGACGCCCGGCGCCGAGCTGGCCGCCCGCCGTGTTGAGCGGCAACTCGCCGTCGCGCGCGATTCGGGTGCCACCCTCGATGAAGCGGCCGCCTTCGCCCTTTTCGCAGAAGCCGAGGCCTTCCAGCCAGGTGATCGGTAGGAACGCGAAACCGTCGTAGAATTGCGCGGTATCGACGTCGTCGACGGTGTAATCCGTGTGCTGCCACAGGTCGCGGCCGGCATCGTAGGCGGCGGGCCATTCGACCTGGTCCCACGAATAGCGGTCGACCGAGCCGGACATCGCGGCGATGCGGATCGGCTCGCACTTGATCTCGTCGAGCGCATCGCCCGCCGAGACGATGATGACCGTGGAAGCGTCGGAGAAGCGGTCGCAGTCGTAGAGGCAGAGCGGCGTCGAGATCAGCCGCGCGTCCATGTACTTGTCGAGAGTCAGTTCTTCCTTGGTGATCGCCCGGGCACGCGGGTTGAGCATGGCGTTCTTCGAGCCGTTGATGGCGATCTGGCCGAGTTGCTCGCGCGTCATGCCGTACTTGTGGACGTGGCGCGCGGCGTACTGCGCGGTCCAGCAGGCGGCTGAAGTCGCCCAGAACGGGCTGGTCCACTGCGATGCGCCCGAGACCGTCTCCGACCTTGCGGGCATGTACTGGGCGGGATCGGCCATGCCACCCGCCTCGTAGACCGTGCGGAAGCACAGGACGTGGCGGCAGATGCCGGACTTCACCGCCCAGGCCGCCATGGCGATCGCGGCGAGCTGCGCGGGCTGCTCCATCGCGCCCATCTGCCACTTGGACTTGATGCCCAGCGCCTCGATCACCTCGTCGGTGCCGACGGGGGAGAAGGCGAGATAGCCGTTCACCTTGCCGGGGAACGAGAACACGCCGTCTATCTGGTCGAAGGTCAGGCCCGCCTCGGCCACGGCTTCGCGCGCCGCGTCCAGCGTCAGCAGCAGCGGATGGCGCGGCAGGCGCACGCCGACTTCGGACTGCCCGACCCCGGTGATGTAGGCTTCCTTGCTGGCCATCAGCCGACCTTCTCGAACAGGGGGTAGAAGATGCCGTCCTGCTCCTCGAACACGACCTTTACCGGGTCGCCGAAGGATACGTCCTCCACCGGGGAGTTGACGATGTTGGTGGTGAGATAGACGCCCGGAACCCCGTCGAGCGCGACGCGGGCGATGACGTAAGGCACTTCGAGTCCCTTGGCCCATGGCTGGTAGTTGATCGTCATCGTGTCGATGACGCCGGTGCCCGCGACCGCCTCGGCCGAGATGTTCTCGGACTGGCAGTGGCGGCACAGGACGCGGGGCGGGTGGGTGAACTGGCCGCAATCGCCGCACTTGACGATGTTGAGCCGCCCTTCGCTGCCGCCCGTCCAGAAGGCCGTGTTTTCCTGGTCCAGCTTTGGCCGTGGCCGCGGTGGGTTCATGTTTCGCTCTCCCGTTCTTGGGAGATCAGTCCGGCGTGGCGGGGGAATCGTCAATACCGGCCCGCATGTCATCGCGGTCGCGTTCGAGCCACACACTCTCACTTTACCGCGGGCATGATCTCCTCGGCGACCCACTGGGTGTAGTCGTAGTAGGCCTGGATGCTGGGCAAGTCCGGGATCGGCACCGAACTCCAGGTAACACCCAGCGTCTTGAACCAGCCCAGGCGGTCGATGATCTCCTGCCGCGTCTGCCCGGGACGAGCGGTGGGGTCGTCGATCACCGCGTGGCCTTCGCCGACGCGGGCGGTGGACATGCCGTAGTAGACGTCGGCAAGCTGGCCGTTGTAGTCGGGCTGCGAGCGGATGAAATCGATGCGGGCGGGAATGTCGTCGGGCTTGGTCAGGAACGGCCACCAGCCTTGCGCGTAGCGGGCGACGCGCTTCAGGACCGGATTCGCGTCGCCGCCGAACCACACCGGGAGGTGCGGTTTCTGCACGCACTTGGGCTCGAACGCGACGTCGCGGAACGACACGTACCTGCCTTCGAACTCCGGATTTTCCTGGGTCCAGAGCGCGACGATCGCCTGGATGTATTCTTCCGCCATGGCGCCGCGTTCGTGGAAGGGTACGCCGAGCAGGGCGAATTCTTCCTCGAGCCAGCCCACCGCGAAAGTGATCGTGACGCGCCCGCTGGAAAGCCAGTCCATCGTCGAGAGCGCCTTGGCGGTGATGATCGGGTTCTGCGCGGGAAGGATCGCGATGCACGAGTTGACGCGCACCGTCTCGGTCGCCCCCGCGATATAGGCCATGGCAGTATAGGCATTGAAGTAGAATGGCCCGGAGAGATCGATGTGGCTGCGGGGGATCACATGATGCTCGGGGACCGCGATCATCTCGTAGCCGAGCTTTTCCGCCCACTTGGCGAGCCGGGTCTGGTCGGCGCCGGTCACGGCGCTCTCCCACGGCTGCATCGTTGCCTTGAGCCGCAGCATGTGCGGCATCGCGAAGCCCAGTTTCATGAAATCCTCCCCGTCGGCAGCTTCGGATCGACCGGGCCTTGGGGCTCTAGTCGATCACCTTGCGCGCGATCAGATCGTTCATTTCCTCTTCGCGCAAGCCCAGCAGCTCGCGGTAGACGTAGGCGTTGTGCTCGCCGAGCAGGGGCGCGCCGCGTTCGACGAGGGCGGGATCGGGCGTGATCCGCCACGAAGGGCCGATGATCGGACGGGTGCCGTTGCGGTGGTCGCTGACCATGCGATAGGCATCGCGGGCCCACAGGAACGCGTCGGTGCACAGGTCCAGCGAACTCATCGACTTGTGTGCCGGAACGCCCGCGTTCCTGAGCTTTTCGGCGAGGCCGGCGGCATCGTGGAGGCGGGTGAGGGCGGCCAGTTCGGCGTCCAGCGCGAGCCGCTCTGCAAGCCGGTCGGCGAGTGTTGCGAAGCGGGGATCGACGGCGAGGGACGGCGCTTCGAGCACTCCGCACAAGGCCTGCCATTCGCGCTCGTTCGCCACCGCGATACTTGCCCATGCATCGTCCGCGCAAGGGTAGGCGCCGTGCGGGCATAGCTCGGGATGGAAGTTGCCGTCGGCCTCCGGCACCTCGCCGGTGACGCTGCTGGCGAAGAGGCTGTCGCCGACCAGGCTGGTCATCGTCTCGACCGCCGAAAGGTCGATGAACTGGCCTTCGCCGGTGCTCTCGCGGTGGTGGAGGGCAGCGACGCAGGCCAGCGCGGCGCAGGCCCCGGCGGTCGAATCGCCGTAGCGGATGTTCATGCCCTTGGGCGTCTCGCCTTCGTGGCCCACCAGCGCGGTGAGGCCGGACAGTGCGGCAAAGCACGGCGCGTAGCCGGTCTGGTAGCCGAGCGGTCCGTCGGTGCCCCACATCTTGATCGAGCACTGGATGAGGTCGGGCTTGATCGCCTTGAGGCTTTCGTAGTCGAGCCCGGATCGCTCCATCGCGCCGGGACGGATGTTGTCGATCAGGATGTCCGCCTCGGCGATCATCCGCTTGACGAGGTCGAGGCCCTCGGCAGTCTTCATGTTGACCTGGACCGAGAGGATCTCTTGGTTGATCGACAGGAAATAGGGCGCCGCGTCGATGTCGACGCCGCCATAGGCACGCATCTCGTCGAGATTACTGCGACTTTCGATCTTGATGACTTCCGCGCCGAGGTGCGCGAGCATCTTCCCGGCATAGGGTCCGGCCCAGACTTTCGTCAGTTCGACGACGCGGATGCCGGCGAGGGGCCCGCCACGGTCACGCATGATCGACCTCACGTTGATCTGCGCCCAGTCCGGGCGCCGCGGAATGCACCCGCACCGGCGTCGCGCTCATGCGGTAGCAGGCGCCGGGATAGGCGACGGTGCCGAAGGTGGGGTGCCGGGCCTGCTGGAAGAACCCGCGGTGGAAGAACTGTTCGTGGACCGGCAGGTCGGCGGCGGTGTTGACCGGGACCATCGCCACGCCCGCCTTCTGCGCCGCCTCGGTGATCGGCAGCTTGTGCTGGAGCGCGATCCAGTCCGAGAATCCGGCACGGAAAGCGGCGACGTTGGCGGGGGTGCAGTCGAATTCCAGCCAGTCCTCGCGGAAGGCGGCTGCCCAGTCGGGCTCGCCCATCAGCGCGCAGAGCGCCTTCCAGTGCGCCTGCGTGGTCATGAACAGGAAGACGTGGCCGTCCGCGCAGGCGAAGGAGGTTCCGGGGCCGCCCATGTCATAGGCGGTGCGCTCGTCGCTCGGGTCGGCGTCGCCCGCGAGCATGCGGTCGAGCACGCAGTCGATACGGTTCAACTGCACTTCCACTTCGGACACGTCGATCGACTGGCCGCGCCCGGTACGACGCAGCCGTAGCAGTGAGGCCATGGTGCAGAGCGCCGCGTCGATGCCGGCCTCGTAGTCCGACAGGAAGCGGCCCGCGCCCTTGAGCGGGGGCCTGTCGCGCGGGGTCTCGCTGGGGCTGTGATAAGCCCATCCGCCGGCATTGATAACGTTGATCGGCCGCAACTGCTGGAACTGCGGCGGCGCGCCCTGTCCGAAGGGGGTGACGAGCGTGTGGACCAGCGCCGGATGGCGCAGCGCGACCCGGGCGGGGTCGAGGGACATGCGGTCGACCCATGCCTCGTCGTGATCGTCGACCAGCGCATGGGCGCGATCGAGCAGGCGGTCGAGGAGGGCGCGGTCAGCAGGGCTGTCGAGGTCGAGCACGACCGACTGCTTGCTGGTGTTGAGATAGGCGAACAGCGTACTCTCGCCATCGCGGAAC
>DATKFS010000161.1:0-15851 GCA_035511275.1 Novosphingobium sp. | reverse complement strand
CAACGGAGGCACCCATGCCCAATGGAAAACCCAATATCCTCGTGATCTGGGGCGATGATATCGGCCAGTCGAACCTGAGCTGCTACACGCGCGGGTTGATGGGGTATCAGACCCCCAACATCGACCGCATCGCCAAGGAAGGCATGCTCTTCACCGACAGCTACGGCGAGCAGAGCTGCACCGCCGGGCGTTCCTCGTTCATCACCGGGCAGAGCGTGCTGCGCACCGGCTTGTCCAAGGTCGGCATCCCGGCCTCCCCGGTGGGCATGAACGAGAAGATCGTCACGATCGCGGCGCTGCTGAAGGAGCAGGGCTACACCACCGGCCAGTTCGGCAAGAACCACCTCGGCGACCTCAACCACATGCTGCCGACCAACCACGGCTTCGACGAATTCTACGGCAACCTCTACCACCTCAATGCCGAGGAAGAGCCGGAGATGGACGATTATCCGACCAAGGAGGACCTGCCCAACTTCCATGACAGGTTCGGCCCGCGCGGCGTCATCCACAGCTGGGCAACGGACACCGACGACGCGACGGAGATGCCGCGCTGGGGCAAGGTCGGCAAGCAGAAGATCGAGGACACCGGCCCGCTCACCAAGAAGCGCATGGAAACCTGCGACGACGACTTCGTGGAAAAGGCCACCGCCTTCATCAAGAAGGCGCAGGCCGACGGCGTGCCCTTCTTCGTCTGGGTCAACACCACGCACATGCACATGTTCACTCACACCAAGCCGGAGAGCCGCGGGCAGGCGGGCCGGTGGCAGTCGAACTACCACGACACGATGATCGACCATGACCGCAACGTCGGCCAGCTCCTCGACCTGCTCGACGAGCTTGGCATCGCGGACGACACTTTCGTGCAGTATTCGACCGACAACGGCCCGCACCGCAACTCGTGGCCGGACGGAGGCATGACGCCGTTCCGCAGCGAGAAGAACACCAACTGGGAAGGCGCCTTCCGCATCCCGATGCTGGTGCGCTGGCCGGGCCAGGTGGAGGCCGGGTCGGTCTCCAACGGCATCGTCCAGCACCACGACTGGCTTCCGACCTTCCTCGAACTGGCCGGCGCGCCCGATGTCGTCGAGAAGCTCAAGAGCGGCTACGAGGCGATCGGACGGACCTACAAGAACCACATCGACGGCGTCAGCCTCGTCGGCCACATCACCGGCAAGGAGAAGGACAGCCCGCGCAACTTCTTCTTCTACATCAGCGACGACGGCGACATCCTCGCCATGCGCTACGACAACTGGAAGCTCGTGTTCCTCGAACAGCGCTGCAAGGGCACCATGCAGGTCTGGGCCGAACCGTTCACCCGGCTTCGCCTGCCCAAGCTGTTCAACCTGCGCACCGACCCCTACGAGTTCGCGGACCAGACTTCGAACACCTACTACGACTGGTTCCTCTACAACGCCTACTTCATCTACGCGGCGCAGACCGGCGCGGCGATGTTCGCGGAGACGTTCCGGGACTTCCCGCCGATCCAGCGGCCGGGCAGCTTCACGATCGACGATGCGGTGGCCAAGATGGCCGACGCGGGCGCCGGCGCAAGCTGAGCATTGCGGGGGACGGCGGGCGGCGGAAACGTCGCCCGCCTGTCTTTGCGTGGTGCGGGGGCGAAACGGTTTTCCTACAGGTCGGCGGCAGGGGTAACCTGCGGCCATGGTCCCGACCCTTCCGCAGCATCGTTTCCCCGTCCGTGGCCGGGCGCATGGCCGTCACAAGGTGACAGGTCCCGCGTGCAAGGTGACACTTCGCGGGCGCAAGGCGACAGGTTCGCGGCGCAAGGTGACACCTTTCCGCCGCAAGGTGACACATTTTGCGCACAAGGTGACACTTCGCCCCCGCAAGGTGACACCTTTTGCCTCTGGACCGTGTAAACCGTGTAAACCTCAGGCGCAGCGGGCCGGTCAGAACAGCTCCTCATCAAGCTCCATGACCGGGACAGGACCGGCGGCGATGCGCGCGGCGTGGAGCCCGGCGCGGGGCAGCACGTATGCGGCGAAGTACCGCGCCAGCGCCGCATGGGCCCGCGGCATCCGCGTATCGCCGAGCGCCGGGGCCGCCGCCAGGATGCGCAACCACATCCAGCCCATCGAGACGAGCGCGAAGAGGTGGAGGTACTCGGTCGCCGCCGCGCCGAGCCGGTTGGCGTCGCCCGCCGCTGCCGCGATCACCGCGCTCGCTTCCTCCAGCAGGCCCAGCGCGTCGCGCAACCGGGGGACGAGTTCGTGGTCGCCGGCGCAGTCGAGTTCGGCGGCGATGAGGGCAAGGTACCGGCGCAGTGGCTCGCCGTCCTCCATCGTGACCTTGCGGGAGACGAGGTCCATGGCCTGGACGCCGTTGGTGCCCTCATAGATCTGGGTGATCCGGGCATCGCGCACGTACTGTTCCATGCCCGCCTCGTGGATGTAGCCGTGGCCACCGAAAACCTGCTGGGCGAGCACCGTGGTCTCGAAGCCGAAGTCGGTGAAGGCGGCCTTGACGACGGGGGTGAGCAGGGCGACGTCGGCATGGGCGGCGGCACGGACCTGCGCGTCGGGATGGCGGTCCGCCACGTCCATGCGGATCGCGGTCCAGGCCGCCAGCGCGCGGGCCGGCTCCACGAAGGCGCGGCCCGCCAGCAGCATCTTGCGCACGTCGGCATGGGCGATGATCGGGATCGGTCCCTTGCCGTCGGCGCCCCGGCCCTGCAGCCGCTCACGGGCATAGGCTGCCGCGGCCTGCGTCGCTGCATCGGCCAGGCCGAGGCCCTGGATGCCGACGAAAAGGCGTTCCGCGTTCATCATCGTGAACATCGCGTTGAGCCCCCGGCCGGCCTCGCCCACCAGCCAGCCCGTGGCGCCGTCGTAGTTCATCACGCAGGTCGGCTGGGCGTGGATGCCCATCTTGTGTTCGAGCGCGCCCACCGACATCGCGTTGCGCTGGCCGAGGTTGCCATCGGCATCGGGAATGAACTTGGGGACCAGGAACAGGCTGATGCCCTTCACCCCCGCCGGCGCATCGGGCAGGCGGGCCAGCACCAGATGTACGATGTTGTTGCCGAAGTCCTGGTCGCCCGAGGAGATGAAGATCTTGGTGCCGATGATCGAGTGGCTGCCGTCCTCCCGCGGATCGGCCCGGGTACGCAGCAGGCCGAGGTCGGTGCCCGCCGAAGCCTCGGTCAGCGCCATCGCGCCGCACCACTCGCCGGTGGTGAGCTTGCCGAGGTAGGCTGCCTTGAGCTCGTCGGAACCATGCGCCGCAAGTGCCTCCGCCGCGCCGCGCGTCAGGCCGGGAAACAGTCCGAACGAGATGTTCGCGGCCGACACCATCTCGTCGAGCATGATCTGAACCGTGCGCGGCAGGCCCTGTCCGCCGAAGGCCGGATCGCCGGCCAGTCCCGCCCAGCCGGAATCGACGTAGTCCGAATAGGCCTGCGCGAAGCCCGGCGCGGTGACCACCTCGCCCCCGACGAGCTTAGCCCCGGCGGCATCGCCCGGCAGGTTCAGCGGGGCAAGCCGCTCGGTACACATCCGTCCCGCCTGCGTCAGCACTTCTGCAGCGAACTCGCTGGTGACGTCCTCGAGCCCGGGCAGCGCGGCCATCTGCGCATCGAAGTCGAGCACATGCTCCAGCAGGAAGCGCATGGTCGCGACGGGGGGCTGGTAGGCGGCGGGCATGGGTCGATCTCCGGCTTGTCGGGCGCGCGAGCGTCTTGTACCAAACGATCGTTACAATCAAGGACGAGCGCCCGTTTTGCCCATCAAGGCCGCCAGTATCCGGGACGAAGAGGTGCTTGCCGGCGCCGCCGCGCTCTTCGCCGAGCGCGGTTACGCGGCGACCAGCATGCGTGACATCGGCGAGCGCGTTGGCCTGCTCGGCGGCTCGCTCTACCACTACGTCAGGAGCAAGGACGCGCTGTTCGTGCGCATCCACGATCGCGCGCTGCAAGATGCGGAAGACCGCATCCGGGTCGCGATCGAGGGGCTCGAAGATCCGGCGGGGCGATTGGCGGTGGCGTGCCGGGCGCTGCTGGAAATCCAGCTCGACCCCGCGTCTCTGACGATGCCGCTGATGAACGATTTCCGCGCCGTGCCGGAAGCCGTCCGCGCCCGCCTGATCGAGCGGCGCGATGCCTTCGAGGCGCTGTTCGCGGGTCTGGTGGAAGCCGCGCCCCTGCCGGACGACGTGGACCGGGGACTCTACCGCATCCTGCTTCTGACCACGATCAACACCGCGAGTTCATGGTATCGCCCCGGCCGCCTGAGCCTTGACGAGGTGGCGCGGCAGGTCCTGCGGATCTACTCGGTCGACGGGTAACGGCGTTCAGGTCGAAAAGTCGCGCACCCTGCGCGGCTCGATCCGCACGGTATCGCCCAGTTTCGGGGCCGGACGCGCGGCATCGACGTCGAATTCGACGACTTTGTCGTGCCCCTCGATCATGCCCTCGACGCGCCATGAGCCGCCGCGCCGGAACACGTTGTCGACCAGCACCGGGGTGCCGCCCTCGGCCACCAGCTCGATGTCGTGCGGGCGGGCGTGGATGCCGCCGGGGAGCTGGTTGATCTCGCCGACGAAGTTCGAGACGAAGGGCGTGGCGGGCTCCATGTAGACCTGTTCGGGGGTCCCGACCTGCTCGATCCGGCCATGGTCCATCACCACCACGCGGTCGGCCAGTTCGAGGGCTTCCTCCTGGTCGTGGGTGACGAAGATCGAGGTCAGGCCCATGCTCTCGTGCAGGTCACGGAGCCAGCGGCGCAGGTCCTTGCGGACCTTGGCGTCGAGCGCGCCGAACGGCTCGTCGAGCAGCAGCAGGCGCGGTTCGATGGCGAGGGCGCGGGCGAGGGCGACGCGCTGGCGCTGGCCGCCGGAGAGCTGGCCGGGATAGCGTTTGCCCAGGCCTTCGAGCTGAACAAGGCGCAGCAGTTCCTCGGCACGGTCGCGGATCTGGGCCTTGGGCGGGCGGCCCTTGCGGCGGACCGAGAGGCCGAAGGCGACGTTTTCCGCCACCGTCATGTGTTTGAAAAGGGCGTATTGCTGGAACACGAACCCGACATGGCGCTCACCTACCGTGCGCTTGGACACGTCTTCGCCGTCGAAAAGCACTTCGCCGCCGTCCTGGAATTCGAGCCCGGCGATGATGCGCAGCAGGGTCGTCTTGCCCGAGCCCGAGGGGCCGAGCAGGGCGACGAATTCGCCCGGCTCGATCTCCAGGTCGATGCCGTGGAGCGCGGCGAAGTCGCCGAAGGTCTTGGTTACGTTCTGGACCCGGATCAATGCCTTGCACTCCCGTGAAGATTGAAGCGCCACTCGAGCACGGTCTTGGCGACCAGCGTCACCAGCGCGAGGCCCGCGAGCAGCGAGGCGACCGCGAAGGCGCCGACGAAATCGTATTCGTTGTACAGGATCTCGACGTGGAGCGGCATCGTGTTCGTCTCGCCCCGGATGTGGCCGGAGACCACCGAGACGGCGCCGAACTCGCCCATGGCGCGCGCGTTGCACAAGAGCACGCCGTAGAGCAGGCCCCAGCGGATGTTCGGCAGGGTGACGTGGCGGAAGGTCTGCCAGCCGCTGGCGCCGAGCGAGATGGCGGCTTCCTCCTCGTCCTTGCCCTGTTCCATCATCAGCGGGATCAGTTCGCGCGCCACGAAGGGGAAGGTGATGAACACGGTGGCGAGGACGATGCCGGGCACCGCGAAGATGATCTTGAGGTCATGCTCGGCCAGCCAGGGGCCGAGCCATCCGTTGGCGCCGAACAGCAGCACGAACATCAGGCCCGAGACGACCGGGGAGACCGAGAAGGGCAGGTCGATCAGCGAGATCAGCACGCTCTTGCCGGGGAACTGGAACTTGGTGATGGCCCAGCTCGCGACGATGCCGAACACGAGGTTGAGCGGCACGCTGATCGCCGCGATCAGCAGCGTCAGCTTGATCGCGGACAGGGCGTCTGGCGCGGAGACGGCGTCGAGGAAGGGGCCGATCCCGGCTTTCAGCGCCTCGCCGAAGACGGCGACGAGCGGGAGCAGGAGGAAGAACGCGAGGAACACCAGCGCCACGCCGATGAGGGCGATGCGCAAGGCGCGGCTTTCCGTGGTCGGACGGACGGTGCTCATGCTCCGTACCTCCGGCGGCCCGCCGCCTGTATGACGTTGAGGGCGAGCAGGATCGCGAAGGACACCAGCATCATGATCGTGGCGATGGCGGTGGCGCCGTCGTAGGCGTACTGCTCGAGCTGGGTGACGATCAGCAGCGGTGCGATCTCGGTGCGGCCGGGCATGTTGCCCGAGATGAAGATCACCGAGCCGTACTCTCCCACCCCGCGCGCGAAGGCGAGCGCGAAACCGGTGAGGAGGGCGGGGAAGATCGCCGGGAAGATGACGCGGGCGAAAGTCTGGAAGCGGCTGGCGCCGAGCGTGGCGGCGGCTTCCTCGACGTCGTGGCCGAGGTCCGCCAGTACCGGCTCGACCGAGCGCACCACGAAAGGCAGGCCGATGAACACGAGCGCCACGGTGATGCCGATGGGAGTGAAGGCCACCTTGATCCCCAGCGGGTCGAGGAACTGGCCGACCCATCCGCTTGGCGAATAGAGCGTGGTCAGCGCGATGCCGGCGACGGCGGTAGGCAGCGCGAAGGGCAGGTCGACGATCGCGCCGATGATCCGCTGGCCGGGAAAGCTGTATCGCACCAGCACCCAGGCGACGAGGAGCCCGAACACGGCGTTGACGAGCCCTGCGGCGGCGGCGGTGCCGAAGCTCAGGCGATAGGCGGCCATCGCGCGATCCGAGAGGCCGACGGCGACGAACTGGTCCCAGCCCATCCCGGCGGATTTCAGGAAGATCGTCGCCAGAGGGATCAGGACGATGAGCGTGAGCCAGCCAAGGCTCAGCCCGAAAGTCAGTCCGAAGCCCGGAAGCACAGAGGGCTGGCGCCAGCGGCGCCGCGCGGGGCCGGCGGTGGATGCGGTCATCTGCAGGGGTCTGCTCGATTGCTGGTCAGGGTCGGTTCCAGTGGGATAAAGCACCGTTCGTCCGTTCGTGTCGAGCGAAGTCGGGGCACGCGGGCGCGGGGCCGGCGCGTCTCGACTTCGCGCGATGCGAAAGGAGATCGGCTTTGACGGTTGACGGGCGGACAATCACTTCTTCGTCGAGATGCGATCGAACACGCCTCCGTCGTCGAAGAAGGTCTTCTGCGCGGCGCGCCAGCCGCCGAAGTCCTTGTCGATCGTGACCATCGGGATGTCCGGGAAGGTCGACTTGAACTGCGTGGCGATCTTGGGGTCGCTCGGCCGGTAGAAGTTGCGCGCGATCGCGACTTGCGCCTCGGGCGTGTAGAGATATTCGAGGTAGGCCTTGGACACTTCCTCGGTGTGGTGCTTCGCCGCGTTCTTCGCCACCACCGCGACCGGCGGTTCGGCGAGGATCGAGATCGAGGGTGCGACGATCTCGAACTTGCCGGCGCCCAGCTTCTTCTCGGCAAGGAGCGCCTCGTTCTCCCAGGCGATCAGCACGTCGCCGATGCCGCGTTCCACGAAAGTCGTGGTCGCGCCCCGCGCGCCGCTGTCGAGCACGGGGACGTGAGTGAACAGGTTGCGCACGTAAGTCTCGGCAGCCTGGTCGGAACCGCCCGCCTTGCGCCCGTAGGCCCAGGCGGCGAGGAAGTTCCAGCGCGCGCCGCCGCTGGTCTTGGGGTTGGGCGTGATGACTTCGACCCCCGGCTTCACCAGATCGGCCCAGTCCCTGATACCCTTGGGGTTGCCCTTGCGCACGAGGAACACGATCGTCGAGGTATAGGGCGAGGAATTGTCCGGCAGGGCCTTCTGCCAGTCGGCCGGGAGCAGCTTCGCCTTGTCGGCGATGGCGTCGATGTCGTAGGCGAGGGCGAGCGTGGCGACGTCGGCGTCGAGGCCGTCGATGATCGCGCGGCTCTGCTTGCCGGAGCCACCGTGGCTCATCCGGAAGCTGACGTCCTTGCCGGTCTTCTTCTTCCAGTACGCGGCGAAGGCGGGGTTGATCGCCTCGTAGAGTTCGCGCGTGGGATCGTAGCTGACGTTGGTGATCTGGAGCTTGTCGGGATTGCCTCCATTTCCACCCGAACAACCGGGGAGCGCGATCGCCAGGCAGAGGGCCAGGGCAAGCGCTGCGCGAGGTCTTTGCATCATGTCGTCTCCAGATCGTCTCACCGGATAATGCCCGGCGTGAGCTTCGGCTGCCTGAAATCCGGCGCATTCGCCGGTCCGCGGCCCCTCGATCGGACTAACGGGTTCCTTCTCCGAACTCAATCGGATTGATTGAGAATGGTGGTATCTGTCCCGGGGCGATCACGCCCGCGGGCGCACCCGGCAGAGCCCTTCCTGCGCCACGCTGGCGACGAGGTTGCCCGCCCGGTCGTAGATCGCGCCACGCGCGAAGCCACGGGCATGGCCGGCCCAGGGGCTGTCCATCGCGTAGAGCAGCCAGTCGCCCACCTGCGGCGTCGAGTGGAACCAAACCGCGTGGTCTAGGCTCGCCACCTGCAGCTCGGGCGTGAAGAAGCTGGGCGAATGGGGCAGCACGGCGGTGGAAACGAGCGCGAAGTCGCTGGCGTAGGCCAGGATCACGCGGGCTAGCGCGTCGTCGGCTTCCATCGGCGCGGCGAGACGGAACCACAGGAACTGGCGCGGCGTGCCTTCGCTCTCGGTCGCTGGAGGGCCGGGCCGGACGTCGAAGGCGGCGAGCCGTTCGAGCATGGCCTGCGGGAACTTCTGCCCCGCCGCCGCGAGCGCGGTGGCGAGATCGGGGCAGCGCTCCGGTCCGGGCACCTGCGGCATAGGCGCGGCATGGGCGAAGCCATCTTCGCGCCGGTGAAACGAGGCCGCGAGGTTGAGGATCGGCTTGCCGCCCTGCATCGCGACGACGCGGCGGTTGGCGAAGCTGCCGCCGTCGAAGTCGCGCAGGACGCGGTAGATGATCGGCCGCGTGGTGTCGCCCGCGCGCAGGAAATAGGCGTGGAGCGAGTGCGCCTGCTGCGCCTCGTCCACGCCGCGGGCGGCGGCGGCGAGCGCCTGCGCCACGACCTGTCCGCCGAACACCCGGCCCGGTCCCTCCGCCGAGGCGGCGCCGCGGAACAGGTCGGTGTCGATCTCCTCCACTTCCAGCAGGGACTTCAGCTCGATGACGGCATCGCTCATCCGGAGTCTCCCACCGGCGTAACGGGCGAGCCGTTCAGCCAGGCGAGGGCCTGGCGCTCGATCGAGAGGAGTTCCTCCAGCGTCTGCTCGATCGCGCGCTTCTGGTTGTGCAGGTCGGCGATCCGCGTGGAGACCTTGCTCTGCAGGGTGCGGACCTGTTCGTGATGCTCGGGGTCAACGTCGTAGAGGTCGAGGAACTCCTTGATCTCGCGGATCGTGAAGCCGAGGCGCTTGCCCCGCAGGATCAGCTGCATCCGCCCGATTTCCCGCCGCGAGTAGATGCGCGTGGTGCCGACCCGCTGCGGCGCGATCAGGCCCTTGTCCTCGTAGAAGCGCAAGGTGCGCATGGTCACGCCGAGCTGGGTCGCGGCATCCTGGATGCCGATCATCTCGGGGCCGGCCGGGTGGGCGGGGATGGGGACGGGCGCCGGGGGAGGGTTCAAGCGGGTGCGCCGCCGGCACGCCGCGCCGCTTCCTCGGCGGCGAGGTCCTTCTTGGACAGCTTGCCGACCATGGTCTTGGGCAGCGAATCACGGAACTCGATCGCCGAGGGCAGCTCGATCTTGTTCAGCCGCTCGCGCAGGAAGGCCAGCAGTGTTTCCTGATCCAAGATGTCCCCCGCATGCAGCGTCACGAATGCCTTCGGAGACTGTCCACGGTAGGCATCGGGCACGCCGATGACCGCCGCTTCCGCGACCATCGGGTGCTCGTAGAGCGCTTCCTCGATGATGCGTGGATAGACGTTGTAGCCCCCGCACAGGATCACGTCCTTGATCCTGTCCACGAGGAACAGATAGCCGTCTTCGTCGAGATAGCCAATATCGCCCGTGCGCAAGGCGCCGTAGACGAAGGTCTTCTCGCTTTCCTCGGGCCGGTTCCAGTAGCCCTTCATGACCTGCGGGCCGCGCGCGCAGACCTCGCCCTTCTCCCCCGTGCCGCAGACGCGGGTGGGATCGTTGGGATCGCGGATCTCCAATTGGGTGCCGGGGAAGGCGGGGCCGCAGGAGTTGTCCTTGACGAGGCCCTCGAGCGGGTTGCAGGCGATGATCGGGCTCGCTTCGGACAGGCCGTAGCCCTCGACGACGTTGACGCCGGTCTTCTGCTCGAACTCGCGGCGCACTTCCAGCGGCAGCGGCGCGCCGCCCGAGATGCACACGCGGGTCTGGTCGAACTCGCCATGGAGCTGCTGGCCGTTGAGCGCGGTGTAGAGCGTGGGCACGCCGAAGAACTGCGTCGGCTTCGTCCGCTTGGCGGTGGCGAGGAACGACTTCATGTCGAAGCGCGGCAGCAGGATCATCTCGGCGGCGGTGTCGACCGAGTAGTGCAGCACCGTCGTCAGCGCGAAGACGTGGAACAGCGGCAGGACGCCCAGCGTGCGCTCCTGCTTGTCGGGCATGTGGCCGACGTGGGCGATCATCTGCGCCGAGTTGGCGGCAAGGTTCGCGTGGCTCAGCATCGCGCCCTTGGGTACGCCGGTGGTGCCGCCGGTGTACTGCAGCACGGCAAGATCGTTGGGCGAGCGCTCGACCGGATCGAGCGGGGCGTTGCGGGCGATCAGGTTCTCGAACCGGGCGTAGCGCAGGTCATGCGGCTCGTGCGCGATGTCGCCGCGCTTGAACAGCAGGAAGGCGCGGCGCTTGAAGGCGGGGAGAACGTCGGCGAAGGGGCAGACGATGACGCGCTTGAGGCAGCCGCCTTCCTTGTTGCGCTTGCCGACCAGCGGCTCCAGCTTGGGCAGGCAGAGCGCGAGGTCGGTGGCGATCATGACCTCGCAGCCCGAATCCTCGACCTGGTGGGCCATCTCGCGCTCGGTGTAGAGCGGGTTGAAGTTCACCACGACCGCGCCGATGCGCAGGATCGCGAAGTAGCAGATCACGTAATAGGGCGTGTTCGGGAGGCACAGGCCGACACGCGTGCCCTTGACCACGCCAAGGTCCTGCAGGCCCCGGGCGGCGCGCTGCGAGAGCGCGCCGATTTCGGCATAAGTCCACTTGCGACCCATGAAGTCGACCGCCGGCCAGGCCCCGTGGGCCTCGACCGCGTGATCGAGCAGGTCGGTAAGGAGACGCGGCGCGATCGGCGGCATCTCGTCTGCCGGTTGGGTATGCGTGGCGGGAGCGACCCCGCCAATCGTCGCCGCGTCATTCATCAGAAGGCCATCCTTGCGCCGAGGGAGAACACGAGGGCGGAAGCGTCCTGCAACTCGCCGTCGGTGATGACGGGCGTCTGCACCGGGGTTCCGGCGTAGGCAGCCGTGATCCGGTCAATGCTGGCATCCTTGAACGTGATGTAGGAAGCCGCCGCGTCGATGGTGAACTTGGAGTTCATGGCGTAGCTGGTGCCGGCCGAGAAGTTCCAGCGGTTGCTGTCGGGCACGCGGGCGTCACGCTCGCCGTTGCGGGTGGGGGTCATGCCGCGCTGGAAGCCCGTGCGCACCGTCCACTGCGGGGTCACGTCGTAGTCGAGGCCCATCGCCCAGGTCCAGGTGTTCTTGTAGTTCTCCGGGATCGAGGTGTTGAGCGGGGCGCCGAGGTCGATCGAATCGAACTCGCTCCAGCCCATCCGCACGACCTGCGCGTTGAAGGTCAGCTGAGGGCTGAACTTGGCGCGGACGCTGCCGATCGCCTGCCAGGGCGTGCTGAACGTCGCGGTCGCGGGGATCACGGCATTCTGGCCGGCGAGCGGGCCCTGCAGCCCTTCGATCGTCACGTCTCCGTCGAGCTTGTGCTTGATCGCGGACTTGTAGGCGAAGCCGATCGTGACGGGCCCTTCGTGGATCTGCATGCCGGCGGACCAGCCGATGTCCCAGCCGTTGCCCTTGAGGTTCTGGTGACCGTCGGGCAGCAGCGGCGAGAGGTTGGGCAGGTAGTTGCCGAGCGAGGCGTCCACATATTCGATGTTGGCGGCCGCACCGACGCGCAGCCAGTCGGTCACCGCGACGGCGACGCTGGGCTGGATGTCGTAGGTGCGCAGCTTGGTCTTGTCGGCGGAATAGCGCGCCCAGCTGTCGGCGTCGTAATTGGTGGTGAACGAGTAGGGCGCGGTCACGGCAAGGCCGACCGCGACCTTGCCGAAGCCGTAGGCGATGGCGCCCGAGGGCAGCACGCCGTTGTTGATCGGGTTCTTCGCCACCGGATTGCCTCCGACCGAGGCGGGAGCCTGGCCCGGGCGCACGATCAGGGTGTTGTTGTCCACCACGTCGCCGCGCGGCAGGATGACGCTGGCGCGCACGGAGGCCTCGCCACCTTCCATGCCGGCGATCGAGGCCGGGTTCCACCACAGCGAATCGACGCCGGTGTCAGCTGCCTCGCCCGAGAAGGCGCGGCCCTGTCCACGGACGGACTGCTCCTGCAGGTAGAAGGCCTGGGCCTGCGCGGCTCCCGCATAGGCGAAGGCGATGGCGCTGGCCGCGCCGGCGAGAAGGATGCGGCCTGACTTGGTATTCATCTCGATACTCTCCCTAGGCGATTGTTTTTCGCGCTCTATCAACGACCCGGTCGCTTACTTGATCCGGGTCCAGGTCTGGGTCTTGCACAAGGGCCAGACGATGCAGCCCTTCAGCTTGAGGGTGTCCGCGCCGGCGGGCGTGATGGTGGCCTTGTAGGTGCCGCCGTCCTCCGGGTTGTAGATCGTGCCGCCGGTCCATGTGCCCTTGTCGAGCGTGAAGCCGCCAAGGATCTGCAGTCCCTTGAGGCGACGGTCGCGCTTGGCGGTGTCCTTGTTGTTGACGTCCCGCAGGTCCGGGTTGGTCCGCAGGTGCTCGGACGAGAGCAGCTTGCCGCAGATCGAGCCGCCGCAACGGGCGATCTCCACGCTGCCGTTCTTGGCGGGCGTGCGCCAGGTCCCGACGACCGAGTCAGCATCAGCCGCGGCGAAGGCAGGGGTAAACACTGAGACGCCGGCGGCAACCAATGCCAGCGCCAGGGGTTTCATCACGTGCATTTGAGCGACCTCTCCATCTCTCTACCCGTGTTCGCTTGTGCGCCAGGACCCGCCCCTTTCACGAAGGAGGCTGTTCGATCCCGGCCCGAACAAGAATCGGTCTAACCCAAAATTTGCTTGACGTATAGGGAAAGAATTGCACCTTTAGGGAAGACGTTCGCGAGAACGAGGATCGCAACGGATTCGGCACCTAGCCGGGCCGGTCCGCCCATGGAGAGAATGCATGCAAAGCGTCGTGATTGCGGGATACGCCCGCTCGCCCTTCCACCTTGCCGGCAAGGGCGCCCTGGCCCGCGTCCGTCCCGATGACCTTGCAGCGCAGGTGATCCGCGGGCTCATCGCCAAGACCGGGGTCGAGCCTGCCGACATCGAGGACATCATCGTCGGCTGCGCCTTCCCCGAGGGTGAGCAGGGCCTCAACGTCGCGCGCCTGATCGGCCTGCTGGCGGACCTGCCGATCTCGGTCGGCGGCATGACGGTCAACCGCTTCTGCGGCTCGTCGATGAGCGCCATCCACATCGCGGTCGGCCAGATCGCCGTCGGCGCGGGCGAGGTGTTCGTCTGCGCGGGTGTCGAATCGATGAGCCGGGTGCCGATGATGGGCTTCAACCCGCTTCCGAACCCCGCGCTCGCCAAGAAGAGCGCGGCCTACATGGGCATGGGCGAAACCGCCGAGAACGTCGCCACCAAGTACCAGATACCGCGCGCGGACCAGGAAGCGCTCGCCGTTTCCAGCCAGAAGAAGGCCGCCGCCGCGCGTGAAGGCGGCAAGCTCGCCGACGAGATCGTGCCGATCGAGACCAAGGGCGGCACCGTGTCGGAAGACGGCACCATCCGTGCCGAAACCACGGCCGAGGGCCTCGCCGGGCTCAAGCCCGCGTTCGATGCCAACGGTTCGGTCACCGCCGGCACCTCCTCGCCGCTGACCGACGGCGCCAGCGCCGTGCTCGTCACCACCGAGGACTATGCGCGTGCCCATAACCTGCCGATCCTCGCCCGGATCAAGTCGGTGGCGATCTCCGGCTGCGCGCCAGAGACTATGGGCCTCGGCCCGATCCTCTCCAGCCAGAAGGCGCTGGAACGCGCCGGTATCACCGCCGCCGACCTCGACGTCGTGGAGTTGAACGAAGCCTTCGCCAGCCAGGCGCTCGCCTGCATCAAGGACCTCGGCCTCGACACCGCGAAGGTCAACATCGACGGCGGCGCCATTGCCATCGGCCACCCGCTCGGCGCCACCGGTGCGCGCATCGTGGGCAAGGCTGCGTCGCTGCTCAAGCGCGAGGGCGGCAAGTACGCGCTCGCCAGCCAGTGCATCGGCGGCGGGCAGGGCATCGCCACCGTGCTGGAGGCTGTGGAATGAGCGACAACGCCATCAAGAAAGTCTGCGTCATCGGTGCGGGCACCATGGGCGCGGGCATCGCCGCGCAGGTCGCCAATGCAGGCGTGCCGGTGCTGCTGCTCGACATCGTTCCCAAGGACGCTGCCAACCGCAACGCCATCGCCGAAGGCGCGGTGGCGAAGATGCTCAAGACCGAGCCCGCGCCGTTCATGAGCAAGTCGGCGGCCAAGCTCGTCGAAACCGGCAATATCGAGGACCACCTCGAAAAGGTCTCGGAATGCGACTGGGTGATCGAGGCGGTGATCGAACGGCTCGACATCAAGCAGGGCCTGTACGCCAAGCTGGAAGCCGTGAAGCGTGAGGGTACGGCGGTGTCATCGAACACCTCGACGATCCCGCTCGCACAGCTGGTCGAAGGGCGCTCGGATGCGTTCAAGCGCGACTTCCTCATCACCCACTTCTTCAACCCGCCGCGCTACATGCGCCTCATGGAGATCGTGACCGGCCCGTACACGGACGCCGAAGTCGCCGCGAAGGTCGAGCGCTTCGCCGACGTCGCCATGGGCAAGACCGTGGTCACGGCCAACGACACGCCCGGCTTCATCGCCAACCGCATCGGCACCTACTGGATCCAGCTCGGCCTCAACGCCGCGTTCGACATGGGGCTGACGGTCGAGTTGGCCGACGCCATCGCGGGCAAGCCGATGGGCGTGCCCAAGACCGGCATCTTCGGCCTCGTCGACCTCGTCGGCATCGACCTCATGCCGCACCTGCAGGCCAGCCTCACCTCGACGCTGCCCAAGGACGACTTGTACCACGGCATCGCCCGCGACATTCCGCTCATCAACAAGATGATCGGCGAGGGCTATACCGGCCGCAAGGGCAAGGGCGGATTCTATCGCCTCAACAAGGAAGCCGGTCGCCGCAAGGAAACCATCGACCTTGCGACCGGCGAATACCGGCCGACGATCACGGCTCAGGGGCCGCGCGGGGCCGCCGCGAAGGGCGATCTCAAGGCGCTCGTCGAGAGCAAGGGTGACATCGGCGCCTATGCCTGGGCCGTGCTGGGCGACACGCTCGCCTATGCGGCCAGCCTCGTGCCGGGCGCCGCTTCGGACGTGGTCGCGATCGACGATGCGATGAAGCTGGGGTACAACTGGAAGGCCGGTCCGTTCGAGATGATCGACGTGCTGGGCGCCAGATACCTCGCCGATCGCCTCGCTGCCGAGGGCAAGGCGGTCCCGGAAATCCTCACCGTTGCGGGGGATCGGACCTTCTACCGCGTCGAGAACGGCAAGCGACAGTACCTCGCCCTTGACGGCACCTACCGTGACATTGAACGCCCCGAAGGTGTCCTGAGGCTGGCCGACGTCAAGCTGGCGTCCAAGCCGCTGCTGAAAAACGGTTCCGCCGCGCTCTGGG
>DATKFS010000160.1:0-9933 GCA_035511275.1 Novosphingobium sp. | reverse complement strand
GTCACTGACGGAACTGCGGCGAGACGGGCAGGCCCCAGCTTTCGATGCGCCGCACGACCTCGTGCTGGCTGGTCCCCGGAACGTGGCTCGCCGCTCCCCAGCCGTGGGCCCAGAAGCGCAGCGGGCGCTTCGCCGTGACCGAGGCGTCCTTCTGCCGCAGCGACCCGGCGGCAGCGTTGCGGGGGTTGGCGAACTGGCGCACCTTGGCGTCGTCGAAGGCCTCGCCCTTTGCCTCGGCCTGCTCCCGTGCCTCGTCCATGAGCTGCGCATTGAGCGCGAGGAACGCGGCCTTCTCCATGTAGACCTCGCCGCGCACCTCGAACACCTCGGGCACGTCGTCACCGGCGAGTTCCTGCACGATGTCGGCGATGTGGGCGACGTTCGCGGTCACGTCCTCGCCCACCTGCCCGTCGCCGCGCGTGGCGGCGCGCACCAGCCTGCCCTTCTCGTAGCGCAGCGAGCACGAGAGGCCGTCGATCTTGTCCTCCGCCGTCAGCACGACCGGCTCGTCCGCCGGCAGCGACAGGAAACGCCGCACCCGCGCCACGAACTCGCCCACTTCCTCGTCGGTGAAGGCGTTGTCGAGGCTCATCATGCGAACCTCGTGCGGCACCTTGCCCAGCGGCGAGGCGGCGATCTCGTGCCCGACCTTGTTGCTCGGGCTGTCCGGCCGGACGAGATGCGGGAACGCCGCCTCCAGCGCGGCATTGCGACGGACCAGCGCATCGTACTCGGCGTCGGTGATCTCGGGCGCGTCCTCGGCATGGTACTTGCGGTTCGCGCGATTGATCTGGCGCGCGAGGCGCATCAGTTCGTTGGCGGCTTCGGGTTCTGCGGGGAAGGAATCGGCGGTCATGGCGCGAGCTATGCAACAACTCGCGGCGCCGGGGTAGGCCCCGAGGTCAGACGCGACCTCATCGGCGCCCGCTGGTGCTCCGCCGAGAGCCCGTGCGGTGCGGCCAGCGGTCCCGGATCAAGCCCGGGACGACGCGGCGGTTCAGACCCGCACCAGCAACCGGTCCGCCTGCGCCCTCGCCTCGTCGGTCACTTCGGCGCCGGAGAGCATCCGTGCGATCTCCTCCTTGCGCTCGGCCGCGCTGAGCGGGGTGACGGAGGTGCGGGTCACCGTGCCCTGGCTCGACTTGGCGATCATGTAGTGCCGGTCCCCGCGCGCGGCGACCTGGGGCGAGTGGGTGACGGCGAGCAACTGGCCGCCCGACGCCAGCCGCGCAAGGCGTTCGCCGATGGCGTCCGCCACCGCCCCGCCCACGCCCCGGTCGATCTCGTCGAAGATCACCGTCGCCGCGCCGCCCTCTTCCGCCAGCGCAACCTTCAACGCGAGGATGAAGCGTGAGAGTTCGCCGCCGCTGGCGATCTTGGCGAGCGGGGCGAAGTCGGCGCCGGGGTTGGTGCTGATGAGGAATTCCACCGCGTCCATGCCGTGCGCGCCCCAGCGCTCCTCGGGCTGGCGGACGACGGAGGTCTGGAACCGCGCGGCGTCGAGCTTGAGCGGCGCCAGTTCGGCCGCCACCGCCACGTCGAGGCGCCGGGCGGCGGCCCGCCGCAGGTCGTGGAGCGCGCCGGCCTTCTCGCGATAGGCCAGGGCCGCCTTCTGCGCGGCCTGCTCCAGCGCCGCGAGGTGCTCGTTCCCGCCCTCGATCGCGTCGAGCGCGGCGCGCATTTCGACCATCTTGGCGGGGAGGTCATCGACCTGGCAGGAATGCTTGCGGCCCGCCGCGCGCAGTTCGAACAGGCGGGTCTCGATACGGTCCAGTTCGTTGGGATCGAAGGCAAGGGCATCGGCGGCCTTGTTGAGCGCATCCTCGGCCTCGCTCGCCTCGATCACCGCGCGGTCGAGCGCGGCGGCGGCCTCTGCCAGCAGTTCGTGCTCGCCAGCGATATGGTCGAGCCGCCGGGAGCCGCCGCGCAGGCGCGCGAGCGCCGAATCGGAACCCGCCCACAAGTGCTGGAGCGCCGAAAGGTCGTCCGCCAGTTTCTCGCCCTTCTGCATCTGCGCGCGGGCGGAAGCGAGTTCGTCCTCCTCCCCGGCCACGGGCGCGATCTTGGTGAGTTCGGCGAGGTGCGCGAGCAGCAGGTCCTGATCCTCGGACGCCCGGGCGACTTGTGCGCGCGCATTGTCGAGCGCGTCCTGCGCGGTGCGCCACGCCTTCCACGCCGCCTCGACGCCTGCGACCTCGCCGCCGGCGAAACGGTCGAGCAGGGCGCGGTGGCCGCGCGCGTTGACGAGGCCGCGATCGTCGTGCTGGCCATGGATTTCCACCAGCGCGGGCGCGATCTCGCGCAGCAGGGCCACGCCCACCGGCTGGTCGTTGAGGAAGGCCTTCGACCCGCCGTCCGCCTTGAGCTGGCGCTTGAGGATGAGCGGCTCGCCCGGCTCCAGTTCGAGCCCGGCATCGTCGATCGCCGCCAGAACCTGCGGCGGCAGCGCGGCGAAGTCGAAGCTGGCGGTGACCCCCGCCTTCGCCTCTCCCGCGCGGACCAGACCGCTGTCCGCCCGGTTACCGAGCACGAGGCCCAGCGCATCGAGCAGGATCGACTTGCCCGCGCCCGTCTCGCCCGTGAGGACGCCTAGACCGCGTGCGAAATCCAGATCGAGGGCCTCGATCAGGACGATGTTGCGAATGGAGAGCCGGCTCAACATGTTCGCGAAGCGTTCTAGCCGATGCCGGCGCCCTCGTCACCCCGCTTCCCGCGTCGAATTGCGGTCAGCGGGCGTGTTTTTCGATCAGACGCCAAGCGACAGGAAGTGCAGTGCGAAGGCGATCCACACGGCAAGGAAAATGCCGACGATCGCCAGCATTTCGGGGATCCAGTTCGGCGGCGCGGAGTGCCCCGCGCGGCCGGTTTCGGGATCGGGGGTAAAATCGTGCTTCATGTCCATCACGCAAAAAGACCTTCACCCCTATGGCGCGCCGGTCCGGGTCGGGCGACTTGCGTCGCACCGTCCGGGGCCGGCATCGCCTTGTTGGTAAACCGAGGGGTAAGGCCTTTTCGCGTGATCGAGAAATTACTTAAAGTTCATAGTGCAATCGATTTAAGCAGCTAGGCAGATCACCGGGTCCCAGCTCAGAAGTTGGACTTGATCGTGAAACCCCAGGTGCGCGGGTCGCCAGGAAGGCCCGCGATCAGGCCGGTATTGCCGGGACCGACGAAGAGCTGCTCGAAGTAGTTCTCGTCGAAGGCATTGCGGACCCAGCCGTAGACGTCGAACCCGCCGTCCGTGCGGAAGCCCGCGCGGAAGTTGTGGAGGCTGTAGCCGTCCACCCAGGTATAGGCCGAGGCCGAGGGGTTGGACGAGAAGTTGGACCGCACGTTGCCGTCGTAGCCCAGGTACACCTCGCCGTCCTTGCCGAGCAGCCCCACCGGCGCGTTCACCTCGGCGCCGAACGAGAACGACCACTTGGAAACGCCGGGCAGGCGCTGGCCCGAAACGTCGCAGTTGGCCGGGCTGATGCCGCCCGGCGTGCCCGGCGCGCTGGGGGTCTGGCCCGCTGCGGCGGTGGTGCCGCCCGACAGTTCCGGTGGGCACGGCGCATCGACGAACTTGCGGTAGGTCGCATCGGTGTAGGCGCCGTTGACGTAGGCGTTGAAACGCTCGCTCGGGCGGAACGAGAAGTCGAACTCCGCGCCCTGCGAACGCACCGCGCCAGCATTGGCGAGGTAGCCGCGCAGCACGCCGAACTGGCCGTTGTTCACGTTGGCCTGGTAGTTCTTGATGTCGGTGCGGAAGATCGAGAGATTGAACGTCGCGCGGCGATCCAGGAACTGGGTCTTGATGCCGGCCTCGAAGTGATCGACGTCCTCGGGCTTGACGGTCGCCGCATCGAGGATCGGGTTGTTCTGCGCATCGACCGGAACGCCGTTCTGGTTGATGCCGCCCGACTTGAACGACTTGGCGTAAGTCGCGTAGACCATCACGTCCGGCGCGACCTTGTAGCTCGCGGTGAAGTCGTAGCTGAAGTTCCAGTCACTGAACTGCGGCGAGATTTCCTGCGGCGTGAAGATCGCCAGCTGCGCGGTCTTGCGGGCATTGGTGGTGCCGTCGATCAGGATCTCGGTGCCGTTGCCGTCGAAGACGCGGCGCTGGTAGTAGCCGTCCTTCTTGTCGTAGTTCAGGCGCACGCCCGGCTGCAGGGTCAGTTCCGGCGTGAGGTGCCAGCTGAGCTGGCCGTAAAGCGCGGCGCTGGTGTTCTTGAGGTACTGCGAGTTGTAGGCGACCAGGCCGTCGAGCACGGTGGGGTCGTTCGACAGCGGATTGGACGGCGCGATGTTCCAGCGGCTGGACGCAGCGCCGTGCTGCTCGGTGCCCTGCGTGTCGATGCGCTGGTAGAAGCCGAAGGCGCCGACCACGAAGTCGATCTTGTCCGAGCTGTAGTTGTAGCGCAGCTCCTGCGTGTACTGGTCCTGCTGCGAGGGGTTCTGCGACTTGCTGACGATCGGCAAGCCGGTGAAATCGCGGTCGTTTTCGGGCTTCCAGTCCCAGAATCGCCATGCGGTGATCGAGGTTAGCGTGCCCGGCCCGACGTCCCACTTCACGCGCAGCGAGGCGCCGCCGATCTTGTTGCCGGCGTTGAGGTTGGCGTCGAGATCGCTCACGCGGTCGAACGGATTGGTGCTGGGCACGACGTAGCCCTGCGCTGCCGCAAGCGCCGCGAACTGGCGGTTGAGCGCACGTTGGGTAGCCCCGGTGCCGACATAGACCGAACCGCAGCACACCGCGTCCTGCACCGAGTAGTCACCGGCAAGGGTGATGTCGAGCGTGTCGGTCGGCCGCCACAGCAGCTGGCCGCGCAGGCCGAGATTGTCCTGGCTCTGGATCCAGCGGTCGGTGGTGACGTTGCGGATGGTTCCCCGGCGGCTGGTGGACGAAACCGCGATGCGCGCCGCCAGCGTCTCGCTCAACGGACCCGATACCGCCGCCTTGGCCTGCTTGAAGTTGTAGTTGCCGACCGAGACCTCGGCCTTGCCCTCGAAGTCGAAGGTGGGCTGGTTGGTGGTGATGTTGATCGCGCCGGCGGTGGTGTTCTTGCCGTAGAGCGTGCCCTGCGGCCCGCGCAGCACTTCGATCTGGGCGACGTCGAGGAAGTCGAACGTCGCCGAGGCGACGCGGGCGTTGTAGACGTCGTCGATGTAGATGCCGACGCCCTGCTCGATGCCGTCGTTGGTGAGGCCAAACGGTGCGCCGAGGCCGCGGATGTTGACTGCGGTGTTGCGCGGGTTCGACGAGTAGAACTGCAACGTCGGCGTCAGCTGCTGAAGACGCCCGACGTTGAACGACCCGGTCGCGTCGATGTGCTCGCCGCCCACGACGGAGATCGCCAGCGGCACTTCCTGGCTGGATTCGTTGCGGCGGCGCGCGGTGACGACGATGTCGCCGCCGCGGTCGTGCGCGCCGGTCCCCACCGACGTCTCGGCCTGCTCGGCCTCCCCGGCGACGACGGGCGCGGCGGCCGGAGCCGCATCCTCGGCGTGGGCCGAGGAGATGCCGGCCGTGGCCGAGGCCAGCATGGTGGTGGCAAGGAGAGTGCTGCGGACGAACGATTGCATTTGCTTCAAATCCTCATGTCAGGGAATTGAATGCATCCGGTGGTCCGGACTGCACCTGCTGATGGACCTGCCCCCCTGGCAGGAATGGCTAGAACGCAACCGGCCGCTCCGTTGACGGATGCGGTGCCCCCGGATTGCGGGAAATTCTTCGATTCGAGAGAGATAAGGAAAAACCCGGAAGCTCGCGTTCAGGTCAGCTCCATGACCCCGGCCCTGCTTGCCGCCATCGCCCTCATATGATCTCCTGTCGGCTGTCATCGCCTCTTCGTTGAGCTTCTCTAATCTCAACTAATTTAGTGGACAATAGACTTTGGCTTTCAGGCGATAAAGCGAAACTCCTGTGCGACGAATGACATCGCGGAGGCGAAGTGGATGGCGCACGCGCCAGAAGGCGCCGCAGCAACGCCCGGCTGCGCGACGACGAACCTCGTAAATCTACTTAGGAAATGCCCGCGAGTGCCTGAGAACACCGGACGCGCACGATCGCGCCCGCCTCGCGGAGCGACGATCCGCTTTCAGGCGGGAAAGTGCCGGCGCCGGGCCGACGCGTCGTCAGGTGGTGACGTTCTCAGGCGCGTGGCGGTTCATCAGCTTGTACGCGCGGTCGTACCAGTCGCTGCCGGGGTAGTTGCGCTCGAGCACGGCGGCGGCCTTCTGCGCCTCTTCGGGAACGCCCAGCGAGAGGTAGCCTTCGACGAGGCGGAACAGCGCCTCCGGCGTGTGGCTGGTGGTCTGGAAGTTGTCGACCACGTTGCGGAAGCGCAGGGTCGCCGCGAGCCACTTGCCGCTGCGCTCGTAGGAGCGACCGATGGTCATTTCCTTGCCGGCGAGGTGATCGTTCACGAGGTCGATCTTGAGCTTGGCGTCGGCGGCGTAGGGCGTGCCCGGATAACGACGCATGACGTCGGTCAGCGCCTGCTTCGCCTGCTCGGTGGTGCGCTGGTCGCGCGTCACGTCGCTGATCTGCTCGTAGTAGCAGATCGAGATCAGGTAATAGGCGTAAGGTGCGTCCTTGTTGCCCGGGTGGATCGACAGGAAGCGCTGCGCCGACTGGATCGCCTTGTTGTAGTCGCGCGCGGCATAGTAGCTGAACGCACTCATCAGCTGGGCGCGGCGGGCCCAGGGCGAATAGGGGTGCTGGCGCTCGACCTCGTCGAACAGCGCGGCGGCCTGCTTGGTGCGGCCGGTCTCGAGGCGCTGCTGCGCGGCGGCATAGAGCGTATCGACGTCGCGCGCGACATAGGCGGTATCGCGATTCTTGCCCCCGCGCCCTCCGCAGCCGGCGGTCAGGACGATCGCGCCGGTGGCGGCGACAAGGATGGCGGTCTTCAGGCGCGAGCGTTCGAACATGGGTGGGTCTATAGCCAGCGCTTTGCTGAACGCCAAGTGAAGTTGCGCCAAAGATATGGGGTAACCGCAGGCGCCTGAGGCGCGGCCCGGCGAGACGGCGACCGCGCCGCAATCCTCACCATGTTTTCCGCGACATCCCGGTTCCATCGGGCCACCCCGTGCCTTAGGGTCGACGAATGGCAGGCAGCAGTGATCTCTATTCCCCCGTCATGTCCGATGCCCTGGTGATCCTGGGCGCGGCAGGCATCGTCATCCCGGTGTTCAACCGCTACCGCATCACTCCGGTGATCGGCTTCATCCTCGTCGGGCTGCTGGTAGGCCCGTTCGGCCTCGGACGGCACGTCTTCGACCATCCCTGGCTGTCCTACCTCACCATCACCGACCCCGACGGGCTGGAACTGTTCGCCGAGTTCGGGATCATCCTGCTGCTGTTCTCGATCGGGCTGGAGCTTTCGTTCAGCCGCCTGTGGCAGATGCGGCGCATGGTCTTCGGCCTCGGCTCTCTCGAACTGCTGGTGATCGGGGGCTCGCTGACCTTCATCCTCGCGGCGATCGGCCAGAGCTTCGCGGGCGCGATGGCGCTGGGCCTCGCGCTCGCCCTGTCCTCCACCGCGCTGGTGCTCAAGATCACCGAAACCACCAGCCCGGTCGGCCGTGCCGCGCTCGCCATGCTGCTGTTCGAGGACATCGCGCTCGTCCCGATCATCTTCCTGCTCGGCGCGCTCGCCCCCCACGCGGGAAGCGACGGAGTGGGCGAGCTTCTCCACACGCTGCTGTGGGGCACCGTGACAGTGGGGGGACTGCTGATCCTCGGCCGTTACCTGTTGCCACCCCTCTTCGCCCAGGCGGCGCGCACCAAGAGCCCCGAACTGTTCCTCGCCGCCAGCCTGCTGGTGGTGATCCTCGCCTCGCTGGCGACGGCGGCGGCGGGCCTCTCCCCTATCGTCGGCGCGCTGGTGGCCGGCCTGCTCATCGCCGAGACCGAGTATCAT
The DNA here is from genome assembly GCA_035511275.1 of Novosphingobium sp. Classification (GTDB taxonomy): domain Bacteria; phylum Pseudomonadota; class Alphaproteobacteria; order Sphingomonadales; family Sphingomonadaceae; genus Novosphingobium. Next base: position 2,023 of record DATKFS010000160.1, on the reverse strand, counting down.
TCCGAGGTCGAGGAGATCATCGAGCCGTTCAAGGGGCTGGCGCTGGGCGTCTTCCTCATCACCATCGGCATGAGCATCGACCTTGCCGTCGTGTGGGAGAACCTCGGCTCGATCCTGATCGCGACGGTGGTGGTCATCGTCCTCAAGGCCGTTGTAACCGGGCTGATGCTGCGGATCATGGGCGCGCGGCGCGGCACCGCGACCGAGACCGGCATCCTCATGTCGAGCCCGTCCGAGACCACGCTGATCGTGCTGACGGCGGCCACCTCGGCGCAGCTCATCCAGCCCGGCACCGCGCAGTTCTGGCAGATCGTCACCGCGCTCGGCCTGACGATCACCCCGCTGCTGGCGCTCGGCGGCAAGATCATGGGCCGCCGGGTCGACAGCGCCGACGTGCCGCACCAGCCCGTGGAGGACGAAACCAGGCCGCGCACGCTGATCGTCGGTTTCGGCCGCGTCGGCCATCTCGTCGCCGACATGCTGGCGCGCCACGGCCGCCCCTATCTCGCGGTGGACAGCAACACCGACCTGGTCGCCGAAGGACGCCGCCGGGGCTACACCGTGGCCTTCGGAGACGCCGCGCGCGGCGATGCCCTCCTGCGCCTCGGCGCCGGAGAAGCCGCCGCCGTCATCCTCACCATGGACGAACCGGTCGCCGCGCAGCGCATCGTGCGCAAGCTGCGCCTGCAGTTCCCCGACCTCCCCATCCTCGCCCGCGCCCGCGACGCCGACCACGCCGCCCAGCTCTACCGCGCCGGGGCCAGCTACGCGGTGCCCGAGACGCTCGAAAGCTCGCTCCAACTGAGCGAGGCCGCGCTGGTGGAGACCGGCGTCGCGGTCGGCCCGGTGATCGCCTCGATCCACGAGAAGCGCGACGAATTCCGCGAGATGATCATGGAACGCGGCGGTCTGTCGGAAAAGCCGACGCTGAAATCGGGGCAGCTGGCGGAGTGACGGGACATCGCCAAAATGGCGCAATCATCGTTTCGAGCGGCCATGGCTCCGTGATAATAATGCCCTGCAGGCCATGAACAATCGTGGCCCTCTCTCGCGAAGGGGTGGCGATGGCGGTCACGTGCAAGGACGGCTGGCAAGGGGTTTCCAACCGCGGCAACTGGGACAACCACGAAAGCGGTCTGTCCGAAGCGGAAATGATCGCGCTCGCCGGGCAGATTCCGTTGCTTCCGGGATTCACGGCCATGGTGGCCGGCACCCCCCAGTGCTTTCAGGATCTCGCCGAAGCGTTCAAGTCCGGCGACGTCAAGATCACCAAGGGCATTCACCAGCGCGACGCCAAGGTCCATTTCGACGTGACCTCGTCGATCGGCGTCACCGGCACCTTCCACGTCTTCGTGAAGACCGGCGCCGAATCCAGCGTGATCTCCCCGCCCGTGCCGACCACCGGCTGGGGCATTCCCACGAATGCCAAGGGCAAGACGGTGACACGCAGCTTCTTCAGCTACGAGGTGAGCGGGCTTTCCTACCGCATCGGGGCGGTGGACCTGCTCTATCCCGCCGCCTTCACCCGGCTCGATGAACTGGAAAAGCCGCTGGGCCGCACTCGCCGGTCAAGCCTGTGCCTCGGCAATTCGACGGCCCTGCCCAGCCGATCCGAGATGGAACTGATGACATAAGGATCGTCAGCCGACCCTCGGCTCGAACACCGACCACCCCGTGCGCTGCACCAGCCGTTCGAGCGCCAGTTGCCCGAGGTGTGAGTTCCCCGCCTCGTTCAACCCGGGCGACCAGACCGCGATGCTGGCGATTCCCGGCGCCACGGCGAGGATGCCCCCGCCCACCCCGGACTTGCCCGGCAGGCCGATGCGGAAGGCAAAGTCGCCCGAATTGTCGTAGTGCCCGCAGGACATCATCAGCGCATTGATGCGCCGCGCGCGGCTGGCGGTGATGACGCGGTGGTTCTCCACCCTGCCGCCGTTCATCAGATAGCGCCCCGCCATCGCGAGCTGCCGGCAGCTCATCGCCAGTGCGCAGAAGTGGAAGTAGGTCCCCAGCACCATGCCGA
>DATKFS010000159.1:0-4588 GCA_035511275.1 Novosphingobium sp. | reverse complement strand
CTCGAACGGGAACGAGAGCGAGAAGTTCTGCCCGGGATAGCGCATGTTGAGCTGGTAGTTCACCCGGATCGCCTGGGCATCGAACCCGGCGTCGGTGAAATAGCGCCGCGCGCGGTCGGACAGCTGGGTCCACAGCTCGCGGATACGTTTCACGTCGAGCGCGGCGGCGGAGGCGCTGTAGGAGCGTTCCTCGTCGATGGTCGGGTTGGCCACCAGCGTGCCGAGCGCCGAGAAAGTGGGCGAGGCCTTGGGCACCAGAACGCGCGTGATGCCGAGGTCCTCGGCCTGGATAGCGGCGAAGGCGGGGCCATTGCCGCCATAGGCGAGCATGACGAGGTCCTTGGGGTCGATGCCCTTGCCCGCCGTGGTGCGGCGCACGCCTTGGCTCATATTGGCATTGACCACGCGCCATGTGTCGAAAGCCGCCTGTTCGGCGTCCCCGTGGCCCATCTCGTCGGCGAGGCGCTGGAACGCCTCGGTCACGCCCTTGCGTGACAGGGTGAAGCTGCCGCCCGCGAAGCCCTCGTCGGTGGAGAGGATACCGAGCATCACCAGCGCGTCGGTGACGGTGGGTTCGGTTCCGCCGCGCCCGTAGCAGATCGGACCGGGCTCCGATCCGGCAGAGCGCGGGCCGACTTCGAGCGCGCCGGCATTGACGTGGACGATCGAGCCGCCGCCTGCGCCCAGCGTCTCCACTTTCACCATCGGCACGCCGACGAGGTAGCGGTGGTGCATGTTCCACCCCGCCTCGGCCGGGGCCTGCCCGTCCACCACCAGCGACATGTCGTAGCTGGTGCCGCCCATGTCGACGCAGAGCAGGTTGGGCGCGCCCTTGGCCGCGCCGCAGTGCGCCGAGCCGATCACCCCGCCCGCCGGGCCCGAGGCGAGCACGCGGATCGGAGCACCGTCGATGTACTGCTTGGTCATGACCCCGCCCGAGGCCTGCATGACCATGAGCTGGTTGGCATAGCCGCCCTCGACCAGCCGCTGCACCAGCTTTTCGAGGTATCCGGTGACGCGCGGGCCGACATAGGCGTTGACGATGGTGGTCGAGGTGCGGTCGTACTCCGGCGCGCGGGGGAGCACTTCGTGGCTGGCGCAGACGTAGGCGTTCTGGATCTCCTGCCGGACGATTTCCTTCGCGCGCCGCTCGTGCTCGGGGTTCACGAAGGAGAACAGGAAGCTCACCGCCACCGCCTCGACGTTCTGGAGCCGCAGCTTGCGGCAGGCCTCGCGCAGCGCGTCCTCGTCAAGTTTGACGTGGACGGTGCCGTCGTGGAGCATCCGCTCGGGCACGGTCAGGCGGCGGCGGCGCGGGGTGATCTGCTTGGGCGGTTCGAGGCGCACGTCCCAGATGTCCTCCTTGAAGCCGCGCCGGTACTCGATCTCGTCGCGGAACCCCTCGGTGGTGATGAGGCCGGTGAGGGCGCCGTTCATCTCGATCAGCGTGTTGTCGGCGACGGTGGTGCCGTGGACGATGGCCTCGCATCGGCCGAGGAAGTCGGCGAGCGTCAGCCCTTCCTTCTCGGCGAGCTTGCCCAGCCCCTCCATCACGCCGAGCGAGCGGTCCTCGGGCGTCGAAAGGTTCTTATGGAGGATCACCTCGTCACCCTTGAGGAGCGCGAAGTCGGTGAAGGTGCCGCCGATGTCGATGCCAACGCGATAGGTCATTGTTTTCAGTCTCTCCCGGCCAAGGCACGAGGCCCGGCCACCCCCTCGTCGTCATCCCCGCGCAGGCGGGGATCCCGTTTGTTGTCCTGCGCCGCGAAAAAGCGGGGCCCCCGCCTGCGCGGGGGCGAAGGATTGTTGCAAAACGGCTTTATTCCGCCGCCTCGGCCATGTCCGACATCTCGGCGCGCAGGGCGTTCGTCGCCTCCACGTCCACCGCCAGCGAGTAGTCGTCGAGGCTGCCCGTCAGCACCACGCCGTACTTGGCGCGCGCGGCCTCAAGGCTCACGTACTCGTCGAGCACGTCCTCCTTCACCGCCTCCGCGTCGCGCAGGAGAGGCCGTCCGAAACCGCCGCCGCCGCCGTGCTGGTAGGCGATCACCGCGCCTTGCGGCAGCAGATCCTGCGCGGTGTGGGCGATCTGACGCTCGTTGTCGGAGCCGACTTCGAAGTGGTTGGTATAGGGGATCGCGTCGTCGCCGCCGCACATGCCGCTCAGCGGATGCTCGGCCGAGACCATCCACGCCATCGCCGAGGTGGGTTTCAGCACCTGCTTGACGTTGAGCGAGCCCGGCGCCCCGCGCCACTGGCCCGCGCCGCCGCCGTCGGTGGTCATCTCGCGGCTGATGTTGAGGATCGGGAAGCGGCTTTCCGCGTCCTCCGCCTCGGACAGGATCAGGCTGCCGAGCGCCGAGGGGCACGAACCCCATCCGTCGAGACCCTCCACCGCCGAAACGTCCATCGAGCGGCAATCGACGCCCTGGTCCATCCACATCATGCCGTTGTCGTCGAAGCCGACCACCATGTTGGGCATGCCGATCTTGTAGAGCTGCGGCTGCGAGCGTTCGGGTGCGACGTTGGAAAGCGCGATGCAGACCGCCTCGGTGATCTCGCAGGCCGGGTGGAACGAGCCCAGCGCGGCGGGCTTGTTCGGCGGCGGCTGGGCGATGCAGCCTTCGGGCACGACGATCTCTATCGCGTTGAAATAGCCCTCGTTCTTGACGATCGTCGGGTCCATCGCGGCGACCACCTGGCACATCACGTAGCTGCGGGTATTGGCGAAGGTGTTCCACACCCCGACGAGTTCGGGGCGGTCGTCGGTGCCGGTGAGATCGACGGTCAGCTGGTTGCCCGCGATAGTGCATGTGACCTGGACCTTCACGTCCTTGGTCCCTGCCGTGTCGTGGTCGATGAAGACCGTGGCCTCGTAGGCGCCGTCCGGCCAGCGCGCCACTTCCTCGCGCACGCGCTTTTCGGTGTGCTCGATCGACTGGTTGATCGCCGCCTTGATGACGCCCGAGCCCCACTTCGCGATAAGGTCATCGAGCATCTTCACCGCATACTGGACCCCGCCGATCATCGCCGCGATGTCGCCCGCGAAAGTCGCGAAGCGGTTGTTGCGTACCACCGTGTCGAACACGTCGCGGCGCAACTCGCCTCGATGGACGAGCTTAAGACAGGGGTAGATCACCCCTTCGGTGAACACGTCGGTCGCGTCGAGCGAGAAGCCGCCCGGGTCCTTGCCGCCGGTGTCGCCCTGGTGCGCCTGCAGCGTCTGGATGCAGATCAGTTCGCCCGCCTCGTCGTAGACCGGGCCGTAGACGCAGTAGTCGGGCAGGTGGCCGCCGCCGTGGTCGGGGTCGTTGGCGACGAAGACGTCGCCCGGGCCCCAGTCGTAGCGGTCCTGGTTCATCAGCCCCCAGCGCGTCTCCATCTGGTTGACGAAAGTCAGGTGCGGAGTGCCGACCGCGCCCATCGCGAGACGCCCGTGCGCATCGACGATGGCGGCGTTGCGCTCGTTCGACTGGTTGATGATCGGCGAGCTTGCGGCGCGGCCGAGATATGTGGCGGCCTCGAAGCAGACCGTCTCGAAGGCGCCGCGGATGATGTCGGCGGTGACCTGGTCCACCGTCTCGGTCGTCGGCAAGGGGTCGCGCGGGGCGGCCAGCTTGCGGTTCAGCTCGTAGGACATCTCTCGCACTTCCTCTTGCCCGTTGGTTTCGGGATAGGTCGATGCGCAGGCCCGTTCTCGACAGGCCGCGCGGGTCGGCGTGCAAAATGCGAAAAGGCGCGCTATCCCGCCATGCCCTGAGGCGCCATGGGAGCACGCCCACGATGAAGACTGCCGACCGCATCCACCCGGTCTATGCCCGGATGGAGCGCACCGTGTTCGACCGCATGTCGGCGCTGGCGCGCGAGCACGGGGCGATCAATCTCGGGCAGGGGTTCCCCGACGGTCCGGTGCCCGAGCCGCTGATCGAGGCGGCGGCGCGGGCCTTGCGCGAAAAGTCGAACCAGTATCCGCCCGGTCCGGGGCTCATCGAACTGCGCGAGGCGATCTGCGGCTACTACGCGCGGCGGCAGGGGCTGGCGCTGACGCCGGAGCAGGTGACGGTGACCTCGGGCGCGACCGAGGCGATCGCCGCCGCCGTGCTCGCTCTCGTGCAGCCGGGGGACGAGGTGATCCTGTTCCAGCCCGCCTATGACGCCTATGCGCCGATGGTGCGGCGGGCGGGCGGCGTGCCGGTGTCGGTTCCGCTGGCGCCGCCGCACTTTCGGTACGGGGAAGCGGCGCTTCTGGCGGCGATCACCCCCCGCACGCGCGTGCTGATGCTCAACGACCCGTTGAACCCGGCGGGCACCGTCGCCAGCCCCGCCGAGCTTGCGATGATCGCCCGCGCCTGCGTGGCCCACGACCTCGTCGCGATCTGCGACGAGGTGTGGGAGGACGTGCGCTTCGACGGCCTGCCCCATCGCTCGCTGACGAGCTTGCCCGGCATGGCCGCCGCAAGCTCTTCTTCATCACACTTTTTCTTTATATCGCAGCGACCACGGCGACAGCCTTCTCCTGGAACCTCTGGAGCTTCGCTCTCTTCCGCTTTCTCACGGGAGCCGGCATCGGCGGCGAATACACGGCGAT
>DATKFS010000158.1:0-39714 GCA_035511275.1 Novosphingobium sp. | reverse complement strand
GGTCATCGCGGCCGGATACCCCACCGTCGCCGGCGTCTTCGGGACCCATCGCTACCACCACGTCGCTCAGGATGATGCCCGCTGCGTGTCCGCGCGCAACGTGGCCGCCGCCGCCGCCGCGTTCCGGCGCTTGCTCGTGGCGGTGCTCTGACCGGACGCCTGCGGGGTCGGCCCCCGCAGCCAATCAATTGGTCCGTTCGGCATAGTCGAACATGGCTGCAAACCGCGCCGTGCCGCAGTACCCTCCCGCGTCGTCGAGCCTCACGCGGAGAGAACCTTGGATATCGAAGTCGAGACCACCGCCGGAAAGGTGCGGGGGCGAGCAGTGGACGGCATCGCGCGCTACCTTGGCGTCCCCTATGCCGCGCCGCCGGTGGGACCGCTGCGCTTCGCGCTTCCGCAAGCGCCGCAGCCGTGGCCGGGGGTTCGCGATGCGCTGGCGCCCGGTGCGAACGCGCCGCAGCGCGTGAAGGCGATCCCCGGCCTCGACGTCGAGGCGCTGGTCGGCAGCGGCTGGCAGGCGGGCGACGACTACCTGACGCTCAACGTCTGGGCTCCGGAGGAGCAGGGCGCCGACCGGCCGGTCATGGTGTTCATCCACGGCGGCGGCTTCGTGCTGGGGAGCAAGGACGCCCCGGCGCAGGACGGCTCCAGCTTCGCCCGCGACGGGGTGGTGTGCATCGCCATCAACTACCGCATGGGCGTGGACGGCTTCCTGCCGATCCCCGGCGTGCCGACCAACCTTGGCCTGCGCGACATGATCGCCGCGCTCGAATGGGTGCGGGACAACGCCGCCGCGTTCGGCGGCGATACGGCGAATGTGACGGTCTTCGGGGAGTCGGCCGGCGCCATGGCCATCGCCGACCTGATCGCATCCCCGCTCGCCAAGGGCCTGTTCCGCCGCGCCATCGTGCAGAGCGGCCACGGCCGCATGACGCGCGACATCGGCGTGGCGCAGCGGCTGGTCCGCAAGCTGGCCAAGCTCCTGAAGATCTCACCCGACGAGGCGGGCTTCCGCAGTGTCGAGCCGGGAGAGCGGCTGCTCGACGCGGTCGAGAAGGTCAGCCTGCCGACCACCCGCATCGACCTGCGCGACGCCGATGGCCACGAGCCGGTGTTCGGCATCAGCCGCTTCGTCCCCGTCCACGGCGACGACGTGCTCCCGGTGGCGCCGCTCGAGGCGCTGAAGGCGGGCGCGGGGACCGAGGTGGACCTGCTGATCGGCACCAATACCGAGGAGATGAACCTCTACTTCGTCCCCTCCGGCGTGCGGGAGAAGATCGGGCGACTGCTTGCCACCTACGTCTTCCACCGGGTCCATCCCCATGCGCGCAAGCTGCTCAAGGCCTACGGAATGGGTCGCAGGGGCGTGAAGCCCGGCCATGCCTTCACCGACGCCGCGCACGATCTCGTCTTCCGCTGGCCCGCGCGCCGCTTCGCCGAGGAGCATCGCGGACGCACGCATATGTACGAGTTCGAATGGCGCTCTCCCCTGTTCGGGGGCCTCGGCGCGGCGCACGCGATGGAAGTGCCCTTCGTGTTCGACACACTGGCCGCCGCGACCGGACCGGAGGGTCTGTGCGGCACGGAACCCCCACAGGCGCTGGCCGATCGCGTCCACCGCATCTGGGTCGATTTCGCGAGGGACGGCTCCTTGCCCTGGCCCGAATTCACGCGCGAGCAGCGGCACGTCTTCCAGCTGCAGCGCGGCGAGGCGATCGCGGAAGCCCCCTTCCCCATCGCGCCCTTTCTTCCCTGAAGGATGAACCATGTATCTTGAGCGACTGAAACTGGACGGCCGCCGCGCGCTCGTCACCGGCGGGGCCAGCGGCATCGGCCTCGCCTGCGTGGAGGCGCTGGCGGAGATGGGGGCCGAGGTCGTGATCGCCGATCTTGCCGAGACCGCGATCGCGGCGGCCCGGAGCGCCATGGCCGCCAAGGGTCATGCCTGCGAGGGCGTGGTGATGGACGTCACCGATTCCGCGCGCGTCACGCAAGTGGCGACGCAGCTCGGCGCCATCGACATCCTCGTCAACAACGCCGGCATCGCCCGCAGCGAGACGGCGGCGGAAGCCGTGCGCGACGAACACTGGCTCAACGTCATCGACGTCAACCTCAACGGCACCTTCTGGTGCGCGCGCGCCTTCGGCGGGCTCATGCTGGAGGCCGGGCGCGGCAGCATCGTCAACGTCGGGTCGATGAGCGGCTTCATCGTCAACCGCCCGCAGGGCCAGAGCTACTACAACGCCTCCAAGGCGGCGGTGCACCAGCTTACCCGCAGCCTGGCCGCCGAGTGGGCCGACCGGGGCGTGCGCGTCAACGCGGTGGCGCCGACCTACATCCGCACCCCGCTCAACGAGTTCGCCGACAAGCAGGGCGAGATGTATCGCCGCTGGATCGATTCGACCCCGATGGCGCGGCTGGGCGAAGCGGAGGAAGTGGCCTCGGTCGTCGCCTTCCTCGCCTCCGACGCGGCGAGCCTGATGACCGGCAGCAGCGTCCTTGCCGACGGCGGCTACACCTGCTGGTGACGACCGCCCGGCGCGGCGCGGCGCGCCGCCGCCCGATCGGTCAACGGAATGCGCCTAACGGCAAACACGCAGGACTCCCTTAACACCTATCAGATAGCTTAGACCTATCTTACAGGTTAGCACCGACCCCGCGGGCAAAGGATCCGAAGGGCGGTGCCGGGAGAGAAACATGAAAAAAGCTTGCCTGGTCGCCGGTGTCTCGTTGATCGCCACTGCCGCCGTCCCCGCCTTCGCGCAGGACGCCGCGCCCGCCGCCGCAGAGGCCGCCTCGCCGGAAATCGTCGTCACCGCGCGCAAGCGGGCCGAGACGCTGCTCGACGTGCCGGTGGCCGTCACCGCCGTCAGCGGCGACGCGCTCGCCAAGCGCAACATCAATTCGGTGCGCGAGGCCGCCGTGCTGACGCCGGGCCTCAACATCAGCAGCGACGGCGCGGGCCGTGCCTTCGTGTCGATCCGCGGCGTGGGCGTCACGCTGGTGCAGTCGGTGCAGCCGGGCGTCGGCCTGTTCGTCGACGGCATCTATCGCCCCAACACCGCCTACCTCAACAACCCGCTGCTCGACGTCGAGCGGATCGAGGTGCTGCGCGGGCCCCAGGGCACGCTCTACGGCAAGAACACGCTGGGCGGCGCCATCAACGTCATCACCCGCCAGCCCGGCAACACGTTCGAGGCGCGCGGCCAGGCCAGCTATGCCGGGCCGGACAACGCCTGGCTCGTCTCCGGCTCGGTTTCCGCCCCGATCGTCGCGGACAAGCTGGCGATCCGCGTCGGCGGCTCGCACCGCCAGCAGGAAGGCTTCATCAACAACACCAACATCGGCGGCAAGGCCAACCGCCTGAACACCGATTCCGTCAGCACCACCATCCGCGCCACGCCCAGTGACGACCTGACCATCGTCGTCAACGGCTACTACGACTGGGTGAAGGGCGCCAATGTCCCCTACGCCCGCGTGTCCGGCCCGACCGACTACTCGCGCGACAACCAGTTCGACAGCCTCGGCACCACGACCTACCGCTATCGGGGCGTCAACGCGCGGATCGAAACGCCGCTCGACGCGCTGAACACCAAGGTCTCGCTGCTCGCCGCCTACGACCTGCGCGACACCAACGCGCCCGACACCGACGGCGACTTCGGCCCCAGCAACCCCGCGTTGCCGATCCCCGCCGTGCGCCAGAGCAGCACCGACGCGCTGCGCACCAAGACCGTCGAACTGCGCTTCGACACCGAGTTCACCGACCAGTTCTCCACCCTGTTCGGCCTGTTCTACAGCCGCGAGACCACCCGCGCCGACCAGCTCACCAACATCGCCATCCCGCTGATCGGCCTGAGCATCGACAACCGCGCGCAGAACGCCACCAAGGCCGATACCTACGCCGCCTTCGGCACCGCGTTCTGGAAGCCGAACCCGGACTGGGAAGTCGCGCTCGGCCTGCGCTACGACCACGAGGACCGCAGTTCCGAGGGCAGCGTCAACGGCGGGGCGCCCAGCACCGTAGGGCTCAAGTCCGACGAATGGGAGCCGCGCCTGTCGGTCACCCGTCACTGGAACCCGCAGCTGATGACCTACGCCTCGGTGGCGCGCGGCTATCGCGGCGGCGGGTTCAACGCGGTCACCGCGCCGGTCCGGGTCTACAAGGGCGACTCCGCCTGGACCTATGAAGTGGGCACCAAATACGCCTCCGCCGACCGCAGCTTCACGGTGTCGGGCGACATTTTCTACAGCGATTACAGCGACTACATCGGCCTCAACTCGATCGCCCCCGCTTCCACCGGCGGCCTCGTGACGGTCGATCTCAACTCGGGCGACGTGGAAAGCTACGGTGCCGAGATCGAGTTCACCTACCGCCCGGTGCCCGACTGGACCCTGTCCGGTGGCGCCACCTACATGCACGCGAGGCTGACCGACACCGGACCTTACACCGCCGTTACCGGCCGCCAGCTCGCGACCGACCGGCTGACCTTCCAGCCCGACTGGATGTTCAACCTTTCGAGCGACTACGTCGTGCCCGTGGGCGACGACAGCCTGACCTTCAGCGCCAGCGTCAACGGCAAGGGCAGCCGCTCGGCCGCCAGCCTCAACCAGACCGACCCGACGATCCTCAAGAGCTACGTGATCGCCAATGGCTCGATCACCTATCGCATGGGCAACATCGAGCTGGCGGCCTTCGGCACCAACCTGTTCAACAAGAAGTACTTCGACAGCTACATCGAGCGGACCACGCTGGCCCTTGCCGGGCTCCCGCCGTCCGATCTCGGCATCATCGGCGACCTGCGCCGCTACGGCGTGCGCGCCAGCTTCCAGTTCTGAGGACATCATGTCGGCCCACCACACCCCGCAGCCGCGCAAACCCCTGCCCGAGGGCTTCCTCAAGGCGCTGTCCGGCCTGTTCGGCGACCGGCTCCAGATGGGCGAGGCGATCCGCCTGCAGCACGGCAGCAGCGAGGCGCACTTCAGCCCAAGCCTGCCGGACGCGGTGGTCTATCCCGGCTCGACCGAGGAAGTGATGACGCTCGTCAAGCTGTGCGGCGCGGCGCAGGTGCCGGTGATCCCGTTCGGCGCCGGCACCTCGATCGAGGGCAACACGATCCCGGTGCGCGGCGGGGTGACGATCGACCTCAGCCGGATGGACGCCATCCTCGAAGTCCATGCCGAGGACTTCGACTGCACCGTCCAGGCGGGCGTGCGGCGCGAGCAGCTCAACGAGCACTTGCGCGACATGGGCCTGTTCTTCCCGATCGACCCCGGCGCCAACGCCACCATCGGCGGCATGGCGGCGACGCGCGCGTCCGGCACCAACGCGGTGCGCTACGGCACCATGCGCGAGGCGGTGCTGTCGCTTCGCGTGGTGACGCCGGACGGGCGCGATATCCGCACCAGCCGCCGCGCGCGCAAGTCCGCCGCCGGATACGACCTCACCCGCCTGATGATCGGCAGCGAGGGGACGCTGGGCATCATCACCGAAGTGACGCTGCGCCTGCACGGCATTCCCGAGGCGATCTCCTCGGCCGTCTGCAGCTTCGAGACGCTGGAAGGCGCGGTCGACACGGTGGTGCAGGCGATCCAGATCGGCGTGCCGCTGGCGCGGGTGGAGATCCTCGACGATGCGCAGATGCGCGCCGTCAACCGCTGGTCCAGGCTGGACTATCCCGAGAAGACCACGCTCTTCTTCGAGTTCCACGGGTCGCAAACCTACGTGGAGGAGCAGGTTCGGACAGTGGAGGAGATCGCCGCGATGAACGGCGGCGGCGAATTCCGCTGGTCGAACCTGCCCGAGGAACGCTCGAAGCTGTGGAAGGCCCGGCACGAGGCCTACTACGCCGCCGTCAACCAGCGCCCCGGCGCGGTGGGCTGGGCGACCGACGTCTGCGTGCCGATCAGCCGCCTGGCCGAGTGCATCACCAAGACCAAGCAGGATCTGGAAAAGTCCAGCGTTCCCGGCACCATCCTCGGCCATGTCGGCGACGGCAACTTCCACGTCGTCTTCTCGGTCGATCCCGAGGCCCCGGCCGAGATGGTCGAGGTGGAGGCGATCAACGCCCGGCTGGTCAGGCGCGCGCTCGCCATGGACGGCACCTGCACCGGCGAACACGGCATCGGCCTCGGCAAGCAGGACTGGCTCGTCGCCGAACTGGGCGAGGCGGTCGGCCTGATGCGCCTCATCAAGCAGGCGCTCGACCCCAACGACCTGTTCAACCCGGGCAAGATCTTCGCGCTGGGCGCCTGAGCGATGGACAGCCTGCACCTCGTCGATCCGGGCCTGCGCCCGCTGCTGGAGCAGTTCCCCACGCTCCACCTCTCCGCCGAAACCCTCGCCCAGATACGGGGACGCGACGTGCCGGTGCCCGCGTTCGAGGATCGCGGCGTGGTGCTGGAGCGCCGCCACGCCCCGGGTCCCGCGGGCGCGCCCGACGTCGGCCCGCTCGTCTATCGACCCGCCGCGACCGGCGCGCCGCTGCCCTGCATCTTCCACATCCATGGCGGCGGCCATGTCGCGGGCACGGCGGCGGAGCTGGAGTTCCTGCACCATCCCCTCGTCGACGACCTTGGATGCGTGCTCGTCTCGGTGGACTATCGCCTGTCTCCCGAAGCGCCGTTTCCCGCCGCGATCGAGGATTGCTACGCCGCGCTCGGCTGGGTCTTCGCCCATGCCGGGGAGCTTGGCATCGACGCCGCGCGCATCGGCGTCATGGGCGAGAGCGCGGGGGGTGGCCTTGCCGCCGCGCTGGCCCTGCTGGCCCGCGACCGTGGCGAGCACGCGCTCGCCTTCCAGCACCTCGTCTATCCCATGCTCGACGACCGCACCTGCACCGCCGCCGACCCGCATCCCTTCGCCGGAGAGTTCGTCTGGCACGCGGCCAACAACCGCTTCGGCTGGGCGGCGCTGCTGGGCCGGGAGCCGGGCGGCGCGGATGTATCCCCCTATGCCGCCCCGGCGCGGGCGACCGACCTGTCGGGCCTCCCGCCCACCTTCATCGCGACCGGCGCGCTCGACCTCTTCGTGGACGAGGACATGGACTATGCCCGTCGCCTGATGCGGGCCGGGGTGCCCACCGAACTGCACGTCTATCCCGGCGCGTTCCACGCCTTCGACATCTTCGGCGACGCGCCGGTATCCGCCGCCGCCCGGCGCGACAGCCGCGCCGCGCTCGCCCGCGCCCTGAAAGGCCCCTGCTGATGGCAAGCATCGCCGCCCCCGCCCCGGTGCCCGCCCCGGGTCCCGCCTTGCGCAGCCGCATCGCCGCCCTGCTGATCCTGGCGATCACCATGGCCGCGGGCTTCACCATGATGGGCTCGTTCAGCATGGTGCAGGAAGGCGCCAAGGCGGAAATGGGCCTCAGCGACTATAGCCTCGGCCTTGTCCAGGGCGTGTCGGCCGCCGTGCCGCTGGTGCTGTTTTCCGTGCCGATCGGCATCCTCGTGGACCGGCGCAACCGGGTCCGCCTGCTGGTGCTGCTCAGCCTGACCTGGACGGCGGGAACGCTGCTCACCGCCTTCGCGCAGAGCGTGCCGGTGCTGTTCCTCGCCCGGATGATGGCGGGCATCGGCACGACCGGCGCGCTGACCGCCGCCCTGTCGCTCACGTCCGACCTCTGCGCGCCGGACCAGCGCGGCCGGGCGATGCTGGTGGTGACGCTCGGCAAGTCGCTGGGGCAGGCGGGCGCGTTCGCCCTCGTGGGCTGGCTGCTCGGGCTGCTGCTCCACGCCTCGCTGCCCGGCCTCGGCGCGCTGGCGTCGTGGCGGGGCACGCACGTGCTGCTGGCCGCCGTCAGCCTCTGCCTGACGTTGCCGTTGCTGGCCCTGCGCGAACCCCAGCGGCAGGAAGTGGCGGCGAGCATCCACGCGCCGTTCCGCGTGGTGGCGGGCGAACTGTGGGCGCGCCGCGCCTTCCTCGTCCCGCTGTTCGTCGGACAGGTGAGCGTGGTCATGGCCGATGCGGCGGCGGCCATCTGGGCTTCTCCCGTGCTGTCCCGCAGCTACGGGCTGGCGCCGCAGGACTTCGCCGGGTGGATGGGCGCGCTGATCTTCGCGACGGGCGTGGCGGGATCGATCCTCGGGGGCGTCGCCGCCGACCTCGGGCACAGGAGCGCACGGCGCGGCGGACTGCTCGTCGGCGCGATCGTGGCCGCCGCCATCGGCGTCCCGGCGGCGCTGTTCCCGGTCGCGCCCGGCGTTCCGCTGTTCGCGCTCGCCATCGGGACGCTGATGTTCTGCGGCACGATCACCGGGCTCGTCACCTCGGTGGCGCTGACCGTGCTGATCCCCAACGAGCTGCGCGGCCTGTGCATCGGCGCGTTCATAGCGCTCGCCGGCCTCGTCGGCTTCGGCGTCGCCCCCTCGCTGGTCACGGCGGTGAGCGCGCTGCTCGGCGGCGAAGCGCACCTCGGGCAGGGGCTCGCGATCGTCGGGGTCTGCGTCAGCGCGGTCGCGGTCTTCGCCTTCACGCAGGCGATGCGCCACGCGCCGCTGTCCGCGACGCTCGAACCTATCTGAAAGGTATTGCGGAGAGCTATCGGACAGGTTACGCTCCCGTCATCAAGGGAGAGAGAGGCCCACCGTGCAAAGCCCAATGGCCGCAATCGAGGTTTCGCCGGAAATGCTGACGCTGGTCGGCTCCGGCAAGGTCGGCCGCATCGCCCCGCCGCCCCGCGCGATCGGCTTCACGCTGACCTTCGGCGCGGCGGACCGGCCCGCCGCCGTGCGCTATCTTGCCCGGCCGAGCGGCAGGACGCTCGACGCCGACCTTCAGACCCGCCTGATCCTGCTCGTATCGCGCGACGCGTGCGAGCGTATCGCCGGGGCTCCCCTGTCGCTCGCGGACGACAGCCTGTTCCACGTCCCCGCCGCCCTCAGGGCCATCGCCCTAGCCATCCGCGACTGCGACCTGCCCGATGCCGCGAGCACGCCCTACCGGCTGGCGAAAAGCATCGAGCTGCTCTGCGACCTGCTGCGCGCCCATGTCGATAACGCGCTGGTGCCGCTCGGCGCCTGCGGCCCACTGTCCAGCGCGGACACCCAGCGCCTCCTCGCCGCCCGCCGGGTCATCGACGAGCGCTGGTCGGAAAAGCTGACGCTCGACATCATCGCCCGCGCCTCCGGCCTCAATCGCGGCAAGCTCACGCGCGGCTTCCGGGAGATGTTCGACTGCACCGTGGCCGACGCCATCTCCGGCCACCGCTTGGGCGAGGCGCGGCAGATGCTGCTCGCCACGGACCTGCCGATCTCGTCGATCGGCTACCGCTGCGGCTATCTCAACAACGCCAGCTTCACGCGCGCCTTCGCCCGGCACTTCGGCGAGGCGCCCACGCAGTTTCGGGCAAGGAGCCTGGCGGCATGATCGTGCGTCCTGCCGAGGGGGGCGGATCGCTGGTCGACCACGCCGTGCAGGCCGTGCGCAGCCACATCCGCGACCATGACCTCAAGGTCGGCGACAGCCTGCCCGGCGAAGGCCATTTCGCCACCCAGCTCGGCGTCAGCCGGGCGGTGATGCGCGAGGCCTTCGGCGCGCTGGCGGCGCTGCGCCTGCTCGACGTGGGCAACGGCCGCCGCGCAAGGGTCGGCGCGATCGACGGATCGGTGATCGGCGCCTCGCTGGAACACGCGGTCAGCACCTCGCAGATCAGCGTCGCCGAGGTATGGGACGTACGGCGCACGCTGGAAGTCCGCATCGCCGCCCTCGCCGCCGAACGGCGCAGCGACGAGCAGGCCTGGCAGATCCTGTCGCTCGCCGAGGCGATGGTGGAGGACCAGGGCGACATGGCCCGGGTGACGGCGCACGACACCGCCTTCCACCAGATTCTCGCCGCCTCCACCGGCAACATGCTGTTCGCCCAGATCGTCCGCTCGTTCGCCCCGCAGATGGAGATCGCGGTGCCGAGGGCCTGGGAAACCCGCCACGCGCAGGACCAGAAGGCGGCGATCCTGTCGCTTCACCGCCGCATCGCGCAAGCCATCGCCGAACGCGATCCGGCCGAAGCGGTCGCGGCGATGGAGGCCCATTTCGACGCCTCCATCGGCGAGCTTCTGCCCCGCTGAGCCTCCGCAAGCCGGCGGACCGGGCGAAGGCTCAGAACGCGCGCGCCACCGCCAGCGACACGATGGCGCCCTGCTTCTGCCGGCGCTGCTCGCTGCCCGAGAAGGTCCCCGCCCGGCTCGGCGCGTAGAAGCGGCGCCAGCGGGCATTGTCCTGCCCGTTGATGCCCTTGGCGGTCAGCGTCGTCTTGAAGCCCGCGAACGCGGTGGTCTCGACATAGGCGCCCCACAGCGCATCGTCGCGCCAACGCAGGACTTCGCCGGTGTAGAACACGTCGGCCTGCTCCGCCGCCGTCCAGTTCACCCCCCACGAGGACCTGAGCGCGGGTACGTCGTGGCGAAACTCGGCGGTGAGGCTGCGGGGCGCGATGTCGTCCATCACGCGGTCCTCGCCGGTCACCGGGTCGCGCATCCGCGAGCCGCGCCAGGTGCCGTCCACCGTCATGCGCGCGCCCTTGAGCACGGTGTCGAGCGGCAGCGTGCCCTGCGCCGTGACGCCCCACTGCCGGGCGTTGCCGATCGTCCCCAGCGCCTCGTCGCCCGAGGGGAGCACGAGATAGCCGAGCAGCCCGGTGTGCCACTGGTGATAGGCCTCCACGGCGATCGCGCCGCCCTTGCCCCAGCGATGGTCGAGGCGGGCCAGCGCGCGGGTCACACGCGCCGGGCGCAGGCCGGAGTTGCCGCCGAGCGGGCGCCCGTCGGCCTGGTTCACCGAGGCCGCGAAGTCCGCGAAGTTGAGCTGGTCCACGGTGCGGCGTACGCCGAGCCGCACCTGCGTGGCGCCGGAAGGTGACCAGACCAGCGCCGCCGAGGGCTTGAGATAGGACAGGCCCTGCTGCTGCGCCGCCTCCCCCGTCACCCGGATGCGCGAGAACTCCACCGCCATGCCCGCTTCGAGGTTGAGGCGGGCGGCCAGCCTGACGGTGAGGTTGGCGAACGCCTCGCCGCGCATTTCCGATACGCGCGTGTCGGCGTTCGCGAGCGCCACGGGGACGAGGCCGGAGCCGTTGTCCTCGGCGTAGTCCAGCTTGCTCGACAACCGGTTGTAGGCCACTTCGCCGCCGAATTCGGGACGCACGGGATGATCCCCCTCGCGCGTGACGGTGGCGCGCGCGACGAGTTCGGTCGGCTTTTCCGACTGGGACGAGAGGCCGCGATAGTCGCCCTCGACATAATCCTCGTCGGTGACGTAGCGCTCCAGCCTGCCGAGGCCGACGAGCTTGGCGGTCCAGCCGGAACCGAGCCTGCGCGTCCAGTCCAGTCCCAGTTCGCCGCTGCGGCCGTCCTCGTCGTAGGCGATGTCGCGCCGACCGTCGGGGGCGCCGTCCGCCGCGCCCTCGAAGATGTCGATGCCGCGCCGCGAGGAATAGCCGTCCTTGTTGAGCCGCAGGTTGACCGTCAGCGTACCCCCCCGCGAGCGCGCCCGACGTGCTCAGCGCCAGCCCGTATTCGGGGGCCTTGGCGGTGGTATGCTCCAGCCTCGTGGTGGACAGCGCCCCGGCGGCGTCCCGGTCGAGGTAGACGCCGTCGTTGGGATAGCGGGTGACTTCGCCGGACAGTTCGATGCTGGTCTGCCACCCGGCGATCCGGCGCGCATGGCTGACGCGCGCGGCGGGCGACAGGTATCCGTCAGAGGTATGCGTCATGGTGAGCGAGGCGTTGCCCGATCCGCCCGCGTCCGCGCGCAGCACGACGTTGGCGACGAGGGTCTGGCCCTGCGCCTCCGCCGCGTCGGTTCCGCGCAGCAGGACCACGCGCTCGACCCGCGAGGCGGCGATGCGGCGCAGCACTTCGGTGATGCCGCCGCCCTTCACGGTCGGGCGCTGGCCGTCGATCAGGACATTGCCCGCCGCGTTGCCGAAGCCGCGCACCGACGTGCCCTCGCTCAGGATGAATCCGGGGGTGCGCTCCAGCATGTCGAGCGCGGTCTGGGGCTGGAACGGCTTGTAGAAGTCCGCTGGATAGACCGGGTCGGGACCGGCCGGGACGATGGCGGGCGGCTTTTCCTGTCCGAGCCGCGCGGTTGGATCGGTCTCCTCGACCGGCGACGCGGTTGCGGCCATCCCGGCGAGCATCAGCGAAAGCGCGTTCATCATGCCGGCCCCAGCAGCCAGCCCAGCAACGCCAGCGGCAAGGCGGTCGCCGCCAGCCACAGCCATGCGCGCGCCACGCTGCGGGCATGGAAGACGGCCATCGAGATGGCGGCGAACACCGCGAAGCTCGCCAGCGTCGCGGCGGTCACCGCCTCGACCCGCGCCATGCCGAGCCGCGCGAGGACGAGGGATGCCGCCACGGTGACCTGCACCGTCGCCCCATAGGCGCCGAGCGTCCCCGCAAGCGTGCGTGCCGCCACCGACAGGCGGTGACGGCGCGCGCCGCCCGCCGCGACAGGGGACGGGGGGATCTGCTGCCCCGTCGCGGTATTGGTGTTGGACATGGTATTCCTCTTAGGAGAACAGGCGCAGGATGCGTTCACGGTTGGTCTGGGCGGCAAGGACGAGCACGGCGGCCGCGCTCAGCCATCCGAACCAGGCGACCGCGCCATAGGCCCAGCCGAGCCCGCGTCCGGCGACCGCGAAGGCGAGCGCCAGCGCGGCGAACCCGCCCCGCCGCAGCAGGCGCGAAGTGCGCTGGCCAAGCTTGCGGCGCAGCCAGTCCTGCTGGTGGCGCGCCATCGCCAGCAGCAGCAGCGCGAAGCCCAGTAATGCGGGCGCGGCTATCGCGACATGGATCATGCCGTCGCCTCCGCGCGGGCCCGCTGGCGACGGGCGGGCGCGGCCTTGGGCTGGTGGCGCAGGACTTTCCACGCGGTCCAGGCAAAGCCCGCCGCCAGCGCGGTCATCGTCAAGTCGAAGCCCACGAAGCCCCAGTCGCCGCGCCAGAGACTGGCCCCAAGCCCGCGCGAGGTGGTGAGCGCATTCGCCGCCGGGACCGCCGCGAACAGGACCGCAGCGGCGCCGAGCGCCTCCACCCAGGCGCGCTTGGCGGGCCGCGCCAGCGTCCAGGCGAAGATCGCGCCCCAGGCGATGAACAGGCCGTCCACCTCCCACTCGGCCCGCTCCGCCAGCCCTGCCGGAAGCAGGCGGTTGGCAAGGAAGTAGACGGCAATCCCCGCAGGCGCGCCTGCGATGAAGCCGATGTTGAGCCGCTCCACCAATCGGAACCCGAAGTGCGGGCGCGCCGGATCGGGCAGCTTGGTGCGCCGCTTGACGCACCACAGCGCCAGCCCGGTCGCCACCATCGCCGTCCCGCCAAGGCCCGACAGGAAGTAGAGCCAGCGCAGGCCGTAGCCGGCGAACCATGCCGTGTGCAGGTCGATCATCACTTCCTGCGTCACGCGCGCCCCGCCCTTCGCTCGCGCCGGGAACGGGAGGGCACGGCCCTGCGCCGCATCGAGGTGGAGCGGATCGCCCCGCCCGTCGCTCCAGTCGGTGCGCTGGGGATAGAGCTGCGCGGTCGCCGCCGCGTCGCCGGGATGATCGATGCCGATGTAGCTGGGCCGCCCGCCGCCCCAGGTGCGCTCGGCCGCCGCGACCAGACGCGCCAGCGGGATCACGGGCGCGGGGGTGCCGCTCGCCTCGGTTTCTCCCGCGCGGGGGAACGCCTCCTCGTAGAAGGCTTCGCGCGTCGGGTAATTGGCGGTGATCGCCCAGGGCATCAGCGTGAACAGCAGCGTGACGAGGCCGGTATAGGTAATCATCACATGGAACGGCAGCGCCAGCACGCCGGTGGCATTGTGCGCGTCGAGCCACGAGCGCTGGCCCTTGCCGAAGCGCATCTGGAAGAAGTCGGTGAAGATCTTCTTGTGCGTCACCACCCCCGAAAGGATCGCCACCAGCATCGCCAGCGCCGCCACGCTGACGAGGTAGCGGGCCCACATCACCGGCATGTAGTGCAGGTCGAAGTGCATCCGGTAGAGGAAGAACCCGCCCCGCGTCTCGCGCAGGGCGACCTCGCTGCCGGTCTGCGGATCGAGCGTGATCTCCTTGCGGTCGCGCCGGTCCTGCCCGGGCTTGCGCCACGAGACGGTCAGCCCGCTCCCGCCGCGCGCGTCCGGCATCGACACGGTCCAGCTTTCCGCCCCCGCCCCGCGCTGGCGCAGGAGCGTGTCGGCGGCATCGAGGGCGCGGGTGCTGACCCGCGTCCCCGCCGGAAGTTCGGGGCGCATCCAGGCATCGATCTCGTACTGGAAGAACGCCGCCGTCCCGAAAACGAAGACGATGTAGAGGACCCAGCCCGGGACCAGCCCGGCCCAGGTGTGCAGCCATGCCATCGACTGGCGGAAACCCTGCTTCATGTCGTGATCCCGGGATGCGCCATGTGTCAGAAGCCGTACTTGACCGAGAAGGCCACGTTGCGCGGAATGCCGAGCGAGTAGGACGTCGCCCAGTAGTTCTCGGCGGTGATGTTCGCCACGTTGAGGTCGAAGCGCACCGGGCTGCCGTCGATCTCGGTCTTGTAGTGCAGGCCGAGGTCCATGATGGTGTAGCCGTCCATCTGCTGCAGGTTGGCGCTGTCCTTGTACATCTTGCCCGCGTGGTAGATGCCGCCGCTCACCGAGAGGCCGGGCAGCGGGGGCAGGCTGTATTCGAGGTACATCTTCGCCAGCGTGCCGCTGACGCCGGTGGGCTTCTTGCCGAGCAGCGCGGCGGTGCTGGTCTTGGTGACCTTGAGGTCCATCACGGTGCCTCCTACCATCACCATCAGGTCCGGCGTCACGTTGCCGGTGGCGGTCAGCTCGAACCCCTGGTGGACCTCGACGCCGTCCTGCGTTCGGGTGATCTTGCCGTTGACCTGCTCGTCGAAGGAGTTCGCCTTCTCGATCCGGTAGGCCGCCCCGGTGATGAGCAGCGCGTCGATCGGTGCGTACTTGGCGCCGACCTCGTACTGCTTGGACACGTAGGGCTTCATGATCTCGCCGGGGTTGTTGTAGAGCACCGCGTCGTCGGGGACGGTGGAGCCCTGCTCCAGCCCTTCCATGTAGGTGGCGTAAGTCGTCACGCGCGGGACCGGCTTGAACACCAGCGACACGGTGGGCGTCCAGGCGCTCTCGTCGTAGTTCGAAGTGGCGGTGCCGGCCGCGTTGAAGTTGCGCGCCTCCACCGTACTGCGATTGACGCCGACCATGGCGCCGAGCTGTTCGGTGAACTGGATGTCGTCGCCCACGACGATGTTGGTGTTCTTAGACCGGCTCGATTTGTAGAGCGCGCCCCACGAATACGTGTTGAGCGCGGCAGGCATGGACCAGCTGTTGAGATCCTCGGGGTCGACGAAGATCGGCGAGTCCCCGCCGCTGACCGAATTGGTGACGTGCCGCTTGACGCGCAGGATGTCGCCCGATGCGCCCACCGTCAGGCGATGGTCGATCCCGAAGGTCGAGAACTTGCTGTCGAGGTAGGCATAGGCGCCCTGCGCGTAGTTGTACGAGGGCGCGCTGCGCGAGGTGAAGCCGTCCTGCCAGCCCGGAGTGCCGTTGCCGGAATCCTCGATGTAGAGCGGGTAGATGTTGATCGATTCCTGCGCGTCGCGCTTGTAGAGGTACGCCGCGCGCAGGCTGAAGGTCTCGTTGATCTTCCATTTGGCGTTGGCGCCCGCGCGGTCTGTCTTGGTCTGCAGATAGGTCCAGGACGGCGTCCAGGTCCTGTCGTTCGCCAGCGGCTCGATCCAGTGGTCGAGGGCGCCGCGACTGGTGTTGGCATAGGCGTAGAAACGGGAATCGATGCCGTCGATCCGGTAGTAGGTATGCGCGGCCTCGGCCTGCACCAGCAGGTTCGGCGCGACGTTCCAGTCCAGCGCCCCGCTGACGAGGGTGCGCGCGACGTTCTGGTCCTTCTTCGCCGTCTCGCCGTCCTGGAACGACATGTTGAGGCGATAGGCGAAAGTGCCGCCGGCATCGATCTTGCCGCCAAGGTCGACGTGCGCGAACCACTGCTGGTTGCCGTAGTTGCCCACCCGGACGTCCAGCTTGGGCGTATAGGTCGGCCGCTTGAGCACGTAGTTGGTGACGCCGCCGGGATTGCCGACACCGTACATGAAGCCCGACAGGCCGTTCATGATCTCGACATTGGCAAGCTCTTCCGTCGAGATGCCGGTGAGGGTGGAGGACAGGCGCACGCCATCGACGACGCCCTTCTGCGAATCGAAGCCGCGGATCGTCACATAGGGCGTGCCGTAGACCGTGGAGGGCGCCGAGTTCTGGACGACCGGGTTCATCTTGAAGATCTGGTCCATGTCCGAGGCGACGACGCTCTCGATCAGGTCCTGCGGCACCACGCTCACCGAATAGGGCGTGTCGATGAGCAGCTTGTTGCCCCACGGGCCGGAGGTGGAGGTGGCGTCGATCTGCTGGTTGTGGCCGAGCACCAGGATCGAATCGTCGCGCCGCGCGCCGTCGTCGCCGTCCTCGTCTGAACCGGGGGCGCCGTAGGCGGCGGGGGTGATCTCCATCCGCAGCGGGTCGAGCGTCATCACGCCGGTGGTGACGCGGGCGATGGTCATCGCGCCCCCGCCCGCCGGGCGCGCAGCAAGCCCGGTGCCCGAAAGCAGGCGGGAAAGCGCGTCGCGCGGCGCGAAGCTGCCGCGCAGGCCGGACGTGCGGTGCCCCTGCGTCAGCGCCGCCTCGTATGTCAGTTGCACGCCGCTCTGTTCGGCAAAGCGGTTGAGCGCGTCGGACAGGCTGCCCGCCGGAATGTCGTAGGCGCGCGCCGCGCCCTGGTCCTGCGCCAGTGCCGTGCCCGGCATCGCGGCCGTGCCCCCCAGCACGGTGCCTGCCAGCAAGGCGAATGCCAGCGCCCGGACACGGGCACGCTCGAACTTTACGGTCATCGAATTATTCCCCACATGGTTACCCGCACGCCCAACAATGCTGTTGCGACGCACTTGCAGAACCAAGACGGAGCACGATCCGGAAACACGACCATCCCGCCCGAATTTTTTATCGGCGCAGGATGATGAAGCGGTCTGAAAGCCGTACCGACGACAGGGCGTGGCTGGTCTGGATGCTGTCGATGGCGGCGAGCGGATGGTCGAGGTCGTAGACCCCGCTCACCCGGATCGCCGCGGCGGGGCCGGTGACGGCGACATATCCGCGGCGATAGCGCCCGATTTCCTCCACCACCTCGCCAAGCGGCCGGTCGACGACGACGAGCCGCCCGCGCGTCCACGCCGTCGCATCACCCCGTGCAGGCAGCGGCCCGCGCAGGGTCCTGTCGCCGAAGTCCGCGCGCTGTCCTTCGCCGACGACGGCCGCCCTGCCCCCGCCCTCGACGCGGACGCTGTGCCGGGTGACGGTGACCGTGGCGCCCCCCTCCTCGTCACGGATCGCGAACGCGGTGCCCAGCGCCGTGACGCTGCCGCCCCCGGCCTCCACGGTGAAGGGACGCGACCGGTCCGGCGCGACCTCGAACATCGCCGCGCCCGCCAGCAGGCGCACGCCCCGGCGCGACCCGGTATAGTCGACCGCGATGGCCGATCCACTGTCGAGCCGCACCGCCGATCCGTCCGACAGCGCGAGTTCGCGCCGCTCGCCGATCCCGGTCATGTGGTCCGCACGCAGGCGCATCGGCCAGTCCTGCACCCCGCCCAGCACCACCAGTGCCAGCGCGGCGGCGATCCCGCCCGCCGCGAGCGCGCGCCGCTTCGGCCTGACCGCGCCGCGCACCCCCAAGGACCGCGCCGGCGCGCACGCCGCCCGCTGCCGGGGCAGGTCGGCCACGGGTTCGGCTGCCTCTGCCGGCTCCTCGTCGTCGTCCAGCAGGCCCCAGACCTTCTCGAGCCGGGCCAGCGCCTCGCGGTGTTCGGGCAGGGCGTGCCATGTGGCGAAGGCGCGCTCGTCCCCGGCGCTCATCTCGCCGCCGTCGCGCCGGACGATCCAGTCGGCCGCCGCCTCCGCGATCCCGGGAGCGATGGGTCGTTTCGTCGTCATGCCCTCTCCTCCGTCCCTCCGAGGGTGGGTAACGGCCACCGCAGGACGGGTACCGCCACACCCCAAGACGCAGGACCAGCCGTAAACACGACCTTGGCCGCCGGATTTTCCCAAGGCGCCATCATGCCGCCCCGTCGATCTCGCCAAGCCGCGTCGCCAGCACGAGCAGCGCGTGGCGCAAGTGCTTCTCGACCGCGCCGCGCGTGATGCCCAGCCTTTCGGCGATCTCGGCCTGGTGCAGCCCCTCGATCTTGCGCAGCGCGAAGACCTCGCGGCAGCGCGGCGGCAGGCTCTCCACCAGTTCGAGCAGGAGCCGCAGCCGGTAGCGGCCGAGCACCGCGCGCTCGGCCGAGGGGGCATCGTCGGCGATCAGCCCGCCCAGATCCGCGTCGAGCACCCAAGGCGACCACTTGCCCCGCTCCCGCGCGCCGTCGACCACCAGGTTGCGTGCGATGCGGTAGAGAAACGCGCGGACGTTCTCCACCTTGCCCTCCCGCAGCGGCGGGATGGCGCGCGCCCAGGTCTCCTGCACGATGTCGGCCGCCACCGACGAGGAATCCACCAGCGAGCGCACATAGGCGCTGAGCGAGGCGTGATGATGCGCCACCAGCGCCATTTCGCGCGCGCTCATCGCGCGGCGACCTCCGCCCGGTGAGGACCGCCCAGGAACTCCACCGGCAGGGTGATCGCCAGTTCGTCGGGCAGGGCATCGGGGATGGCGGGAAACGGAGCGGCGCGGCGCACCGTGGAAAGCGCGGCGCGGTCGAGCGAGCGAAGGCCGGTGGACGGCGCCATCGACGCCTCGAGCAGCCGCCCGCCGCGCTCGATGCGAAACACCACCGCACCCTGCCCGCCTTCCGCAGGCTCGTGTCGCAAGGGGCGACGCTGCGCTTCGAGCCGGGCCATGACCGCGCGCCGATAGGCCTGGGTCGCCATGGCCAGCGCGTCCTCGTGGCCGCCCTCCGCGGGCGCGGGAAGCTCGGCCACCGTCTCGCCCGCCGTCGGCGTTGGCGGGGCCAGCAGGATCGTCGGCGGCGGACTGCTGACGACGGGCAGCGGGTCGGGGCGGCTTTCCGGCGTCCGGGTTCCCGATGTCGGTCGGCGGCGGGGCTGGTCCGCCGCGCGCGGAAGCACGATCACGCTGACCAGATGCGGCGCTCCGCCTTCTGTCTCGGTACGCGGCCAACCGATCGCCACCACCGCGCCCACCGCCAGGTGCAGCAGCACCGTGCCCAGCACTGCGACAGTGCGGGCCGGCCGTCCGCCGACGCGGTAGGCGTCGCGGGGGCACTGCGGTGCGGGCGCGCACTCCAGTTCCGTCGCGAAGCCGGATGCGGCCACCTTCGGGACGGTCGAGGCGGACATGGCGGTGCCTCTAAACTATTGCGAGCGACTTGCAACAAGGATCGCGCGCGGCGCATCGGCTGCGCCAACCGTCCCTGGCGCTACATCAGCTCCTTGAGCGGCGTCGCGGCATCGGCCAGCGCTGCGGCATCGGGCGAGAGGCCGGCTTCCACCAGCTTGCGGCCCTGCACGTAGTCCTTGACCGCATTGACACAGTCGAGCGCCACCACGCGGCCTTCCTTGAGGTAGACCACCGAGAAGCTGCGCGCCTCCACGTCGCCGCGCACCACCGCCTTGTCGTAGCCCATGTTGATGCCCGCGGTCTGGAGGCGCAGGTCATACTGGTTCGACCAGAACCACGGGAACGCCTTGTAGGCCTTCGGCTCCTCGCCGTTTTGGGCGCCACAGATGGCCTTGGCGACGCAGGTCGCCATGTCGTTGGCGTTCTGCACCGATTCGACGCGCATCACCGTGCCGCCCGCATAGTCGCAGGCGAAGGCCGCGCAGTCGCCGATGGCGTAGACGTCGGGCAGCGAGGTGCGGCAGAACTCGTCCACGTCGACCCCGTTGGCCCCGCTCGCCCCCGCCAGGATCAGCGGGCCGACGGCGGGCACGATGCCGATGCCCACGATCACCGCCTCGGCCGGGATGACCTCGCCGTCCGCCAGCTTCACGCCGGTGACGCGGTGTCCGTCGCCTTCGAGGCAGTCGACCGCGACGCCGGTGCGCAGGTCGACGCCGTGGTCGCGGTGTTCCTTCTGGTAGAACGCGGACAGTTCCTCGCCCGCGACGCGCGCCAGCACGCGGGGCAGCGCCTCCAGCAGGGTGACGTTGAGCTTCAGCTTGGACAGCACCGCCGCCGCCTCCAGCCCGATATAGCCGCCGCCGATGACGACGATGTTCTTCGTGCCCGCGTCGACCTCGGCCATCAGCGTGTCGCAGTCCTCGCGGGTGCGCACCGCGTGGACGCCCGCGAGGTCCGCGCCGCCACACGAGAGGCGGCGCGGATCGCCGCCGGTCGCCCAGACCAGCTTGCCGTAGCCCAGCGTCGCGCCGTTGGAGAGCGTCAGTTCCTTCGCCTGTGCATCGACCTTCGTCACCTCGGTGCCGAGCTTGAAGGTGATCTCCTTTTCCGCCCAGAACGTCGGCGGGCGGATGTAGAGCCGGTCGAAGGTCTTCTCGCGCGCGAAGTATTCCTTCGAGAGCGGCGGGCGCTCGTAAGGGTACTCCGGCTCGCGGCCGATGACGGTGATGGTTCCGGTGAACCCGTTCTGGCGCAGGGCGATCGCGCACTGCGCTCCGCCATGTCCCGCTCCCACGATGACGACATCTGTTGTTTCCATGGGCAGGGGAGTTCCCGCAATTTAACCGCGCGGTCAATGGCAGAGAGGATAGGATCTTGCGATAATCGAGGCAGCGTCGCGTGACGCTGGCGGAAAGGGGGGCCAAGGATCCAGAGGATCCAGGGCGACGTCTTCAGGCCAAGGCAGGCGCCTGTCCCAGCGCTTCCATGGTCAGTTCGAGCGAGCGGACCTGCGCCGCCGGGTCGTAAGTCGCAATGCTGACGATCAGTTCGTCCGCCTGCGTGCGGCCGACGAAGTCCTCGATTCCCGCACGCACCGTCTCGGGGCTGCCCACCGCGCTGACCGAGCGGACCTGTTCCAGCATCGCCCGCGCCGAGCCGGGCAGGGTCTCGCGGTAGTTGCGGACGGGGGGCTGGAGGCGGCCGGGATTGCCGGTGCGCAGTGCCACGAAGCTCTGGTCGGTGGACGAGGCGAGGTAGTGCGCCTCCTCGTCGGTCTCGGCGGCGACGACGTTGATGGCCGCCATGAAATGTGGCTGCTTAAGCGTCTCGGAGGGCTGGAAACGCTCGCGGTAGACGCGTGCCGCCTCGTCGAGCGCGGCAGGGGCGAAGTGCGAGGCGAAGGCGTAGGGCAGGCCGAGCATCGCCGCGAGTTGCGCGCCGAACAGGCTGGAGCCGAGCAGCCACATCTCCACGTCCGCGCCCGCCGCCTGGGGCGATGGCACGCCGCCCGCCGCCTGCCCGGCGAATCGCGCCTGCAGTTCGACGACGTCGTTGGGGAAGCGCTCGGCGGCGGCGTGGATGTCCTTGCGCAGTGCCTGCGCGAGCCTGCCGTCCGCGCCCGGCGCGCGGCCGAGGCCGAGGTCGACGCGGCCGGGGAACAGCGCGGCGAGCGTGCCGAACTGCTCGGCGATGACATAGGGCGTGTGGTTGGGCAGCATGATGCCGCCCGAACCGATGCGGATCGTCGAGGTGTGGTTGCCGAGGTGGGCGAGGACCACCGAGGTCGCTCCGCCCGCGATCCCTTCCATGCCGTGATGCTCGGCCACCCAGTAGCGCTTGTAGCCCGCGCGCTCGGCCGCCTGTGCGGTGGCGACGGTGATGTCGAGCGCCTGGGCGACGGTGCCGCCTTCACGAACGGTAACGAGATCGAGGACGGAGATGGGGATCATGGGGCTGCCTTCGCTGTCGTTTCGGGGCCGAGTTGCGAGAGATACTGCTTCGCGGTCGTCGCCGCATCGCTGCCGCTGCCGGCGGCGAGCACCGAGTTCCAGCTGCGCCGCGCCGCGTCCTCGTTGCCCGAGAGCATGGCGATGACGCCCGCCTCAAGCCCGATCTCGGGGTCCTGCGGGGCAAGCGTGGCGGCCTTCTCGATCTGCGCCTGCGCTTGCGCAAGGTTGTTCTGGCGGCGCGAGAGCGTGGCCGAGAGCAGCCAGGCCTGCGCATTGCCGGGCTGCGCGGCGCGCGCCTCGGCAAGGGCGGAAGCCGCCTCCTCCGGCTGCTTGACGCCCACCAGCGCCCGCGCGCGGTCGAGCGCGATCGAGGCGGTGAGGTCGGAGTCGCCCACGATCTTGGCGTCGGTCGCGGCCGGGCCGAGCAGGCCGAGCGCCTCGCCCGGCTGTCCGGCGGCCAGCGCGGCGTTGCCCGCCATCGCGCCGAGGCGGGCGCGGCTGGCGTGGTCGGTCGTATCGGCGGCGTCGCGGGCGCTGACGAAGGCGGTGCGCGCCTCGTCCCAGCGGTCCAGCGCGCTGAGTGCGGCGCCGAGGCAGAGCCCTGCCCGCACGCGTTCGCGCCCGATCGCATCGCCGAGCGCGCTGCGGGCGAGTTCGGCGGAGCGTTCGGGATTGGCCTCGACCGCGTTCATGCAGCCGCTGCTTCCGGCCCCGGCGCTTCCCGAGGGCATCTTGACCACTTGCGCCTCGCGGGCGCGGCGGGCGGCCTCGGCCTCCTTCTTCTCGATGATCTCGATCGGCAGGGACGAGGCATAGGGGCTCGCCGCGCTCGGCAGGGCGGAGGCGGGGCCGACCTGGGCCATGAGCGGGAGGAGGAGAGGCAGCAGGGGCATGGCGGTCACGACTCCGAGGCGTCCGCCGGCGCGAGGGTCGGGGCTTTGGGCAGCACCAGCTCGGCGACGGTGCGCAGCAGCAGGTGGATGTCGCCCTCGCGCGAGAGGCGGTGATCGCCGTCCTTGATGAGCGTGACCTGCACGTCGGCTGAACGCAGCGCTTCCGCGAGTTGCAGCGAGATGTCGAACGGCACGTCGGCATCGCGCTGGCCGTGGAGCAGGCGCACCGGCGCGTCGATCGCGATCGGGCCTTCGAGCAGCAGGTTGGCCTGCCCGTCCGCCCAGAATCCGGGGTGGGTGGGGGTCGGCTCGGGGCCGTAGGGATTGTCCTCGAAGATGGTCTCGCCATCGGCGAGCAGGGCCTTGTCCATCTGCGGGATGCCCCAGTCGGTGAAGTCCGGTGCGGGGGCCACGCCGACGAGGCCGGCCAGCCTCTCGCCCAGCGCGAGACCCGCGAGCAGCATGACCCAGCCGCCCATCGACGAGCCGACCAGCACGACCTTCTCGTCCGTCTCCAGCGCGGCGACGAGGGCCAGCACTTCCTGCGTCCAGCGCGTCAGGGTGCCCTCGCCGAAGTGTCCGGGGCTCTCGCCGCAGCCCGAATAGTCGAACAGCAGGCAGGGGAGGCCGCTGGCGCGCGCCATCTCGAACAGGGCGGTGGCCTTGGAGCCGGCCATGTCGGACATGTAACCGGGCAGGAACACGATCACCGGGCCGGTTCCCGGCGTGAAGCGATAGGCGATGGAGCGACCGTCGGAGAGGTCGAGGAAACGCGTCGATGTCATGATGCCGTTAGTGGGAACGCTATGGCCCGAGAGCAAGCGGGGAAAGGCAAAGACTTGCTTGTCGCCGCCCAAGTTCAAGCGTCTTCCCGGACCTGATCCGGGATCGCCGGCAATTCTCCGGGCGCGGCCTCGCCGGCAGCCCGTGCGGCCCGGCCAGCAGCCCATGCCTTCGCGGGGACGACGCGACATGGCGCTGGACCTCCCCTGCATAATGCGATCTTAAGCCTGCAAGCCTAGAGGATCCCCATGAGCGCCAAGGTCATCCATTTCCCGTCCCGCCCCTCGCGCCTTGCGCTGCGGCTGGAGTGGTTCGCCACCGACAAGTCGGTGCTGCTGGGCATCTGGGCGCTCTACTTCGCCCTGCGCGCCGCGGTGCTGCTGATCGACGTGGCGCCGACCTCGGATGCCGAGTGGTACTATTTGCGCGCGGCGAGCCTCGCGGCGGGCCAGGGCTATCTCGACAATGCGGGCCATCCGACCGCGTTCTGGCCGGCGGGCTGGCCGATCGTGCTCAGCCTGGCGTTCTCGCAGTTCGGCACCTCGCTGGTGACGCTGGGGCTGTTCAATCTCGCGAGCGCGATGCTGATCGGCATGGTGACGCTGGCGCTGGGGCGGCGGCTGTTCGGCTCGGAAGGCGCGGCCCGCGCGGGGCTGCTGTTGCTGGCGGTCTATCCCAACGCCATCGGCTACGTGCCGCTCGCGCTGACCGAGGTGTTCTACACCGCCCTGCTGCTGGCCGGGTGCTGGGTGGTGGTGACGCGCACCAACCGCTGGCAACTCGTCAGCGCGGGCGTGCTGTTCGGGATCGCCACGCTGGTCAAGGCGCAGACCCTGGTGGTGGTGCCGCTGCTCTTCGCGATCGACTGGCTGCGGATGGGACAGGTGTGGAAGCGCCTGCCCGGCCTGCTGGCGGAGGGGCTCATCGTGCTTGCCCTCGCCGTGCTCACCGTGCTGCCGTGGACGATCCGCAACCACACCCAGCTCGGCCACTGGGTCGCGGTCTCCACCAACGGGGGCTACACGCTGCTGACCGGCAACCACGACACCGCGACCGGCGACTACACCCCCGACGCCCCGGTGGTGAAGGAGCTGATGACCCGCCCCGGCCTCGACGAAGTGACGCGCGACGCCGAGGCGCGGCGGCTCGGCATGGCGTGGATCACCGAACATCCCGACCGCTTCCTGAAGCTCGCGCCGAAGAAGCTGATGCGGCTGTGGCTGCCCGACGGCGAGGCCGAGTGGGCCTATCAGGGCGGCGCGCCCGGCTATGCGCGGTTCGAGCTGGTCTACCGCGCCGTGCGGGTGCTCAACCAAGGCTACTACGCGCTGCTGATGCTGGCCTTCGCCGCCGCATTCTTCGTGATGATCGCGCGGCGGCGGCGCGACGGGCAGCGATGGATCGGCTGGTGGCTGCTGCCCTACGGCATCGCGCTCTACCCAACGCTGATCTGCGTGGTGTTCTCGGGCCAGTCGCGCTTCCACTATCCGGTGATGCCGTGGGTCTGCATGACCGCCGGGTGGCTGGCGATGGCGGCGCTGGGGCGGCTGGGCGAGCGCGGCACGGCACGCCCGACGCTGCACTGAGCCTTCAGTAGAGCGTCGGCGCCAGCACTCGCAACACCACCCGACCCTCGACCGGCAAGGCGCCGAGGCTCGTCTCGACCTGCGGCTCGCGGTCGTGGCGCGACCCGCCCAGCACGCCGAGCGCGACCGCCGCGCCCACCGCGATCGCGATGGAACTGCCGATAGCCACTGCCGCCCTGCGCCGATCGGGTCCGGCCGCCATCACTCGCCCCTCTGGAAGATATCCTCGATCGCCATACCAAAAAGGTCGGCGATGCGGAAGGCGAGCGGCAGCGAGGGATCGTAGCGCCCGGTCTCGATCGCGTTGACGCTCTGGCGCGAGACTTCCAGCCGCTCGGCGAGGTCCTGCTGGCTCCAGCCGCGCTCGGCGCGCAGCACCTTGAGGCGGTTCCTCATTTCTCGACCCAGCGGTTGACGAACGTGCCGAGGGCGAGACCGATCGCCCAGACCGGCACCGCCGCCCAGCCCGGCACATGCGGCACCAGGGCGAAGGTCTCGAGGAAGCCCCAGACCGTCGCCACCGCCAGCAGCAGCCCGGTGGCGGACAGCGCGGCGTTCACCACCTTCATGCGCAGGTATTCGTCCTGCTCCTCGACCAGATAGCGCGCCATGGCCCAGATCAGGTAGAGGATCGGCAGCGCCGGCAGCACCGCCAGCAGCCACAGCAGCGGTCCCTGCGCGTGCAGCGACTTCGCGCCGATCACCGCCACGCCAAGCAGCAGCACATAGGCGAACGACCACGCCATGCCCCGCCGGTTGTAGCGCCGGGTCGCCGGGGAGAAGGCCCCGCACGCCGCCTGCGCCCGTTCCGTGGCGCGCACGAAGGGGATCAGCAGCAGCATCGGCGGGATCATCACCAGCATCGAGGGCACCGACGGCAGGTCCAGCCAGCGCGCCGCGAACCCGGTCCCGAACATGCCGACGAAGAACGCGGCGCCCCAGAGCCACACCGGGCGGCGCGAGACGGTTTCGGCGTCCATGGCTCAGCCCCTCCCGTGCGGCAGGCAGCGCCCGGGGGCGCCGGGCATGACGAACGGAAGCGCGAGCACGGCGACGAAGGTCGTCCAGTCGGGCACGACGCCGATGATGTTCAGCAAGCCCCCTAAAGCGACGATAGCGGCCCAGCCACGGACAAGCTTCCTGTTCATTGCGTCAAGCTCCCTTGATTTGATGTAAAGGAGAGTTGTCATAAGCCTACATTGTAGTCAAGCATCATTGACACAACGACAAGCTAGCCTGCCACCATCGCCCCGGATCGCCGTTCAAGGCGGCACGGCGACGGGGCGCGAGAACGGGGATGACTCCCGCCCCCTCAATCGCTACATCAGCCAGCGATGACGCACCTGCGCACCACGACCACTACCGAGACTACCCGGCCAGCCCGGGCACGGTCGGTCGCGCGCTGAAGGCGCGAGCCACCGTCGCCCGGGGTTCGGGCGAGGCGGCGTCACTCTCCCGAAACGAACCTTTCACCCGACGCCGACGCTTCACCCGGAGGCGCGCCTGTGCCATGGCGCGCTCAAAGCCCTGCCAAGTTCGACGGCGCGGGAAAACGAGAGAATCCGAATGTCCGAGATGTTCAAGATCAGCCTGCCCGACGGTTCGGTCCGCGAGATGCCTCAAGGCTCGACCCCGGCCGACGTCGCCGCCGCGATCGGCCCCGGCCTCGCCAAGGCCGCGCTGGCCGCCCGGATCGACGGCGAACTGGTCGACCTGTCGCTGCCCTTCACCGGCGATGCGAGCCTCGCCCTCGTCACCAGCCGCGACGAGGCGGACGCGCTCGACCTTGCCCGGCATGACTTCGCGCACGTCCTCGCCGAAGCGGTGCAAGCGCTGTTCCCGGGCACGCAGATCACCTTCGGCCCCTCGACGGACGATGGCTTCTACTACGACTTCGCGCCCAGGGATCGCCCCTTCACGGATGACGACCTGCCCGCGATCGAGGCGGAGATGCGCCGCATCATCGCCGCCGACAAGCCGCTGCGCCGCGAGGTCTGGGACCGCGAGACGCTCATCAGCCGCTGGAAGCAGCAGGGCGAGAGCTTCAAGGCTGAATGGGCCGCAGAGCTTCCGGGCGACGAGCCGCTGACGGTCTACTGGTCGGGCGAGGACTGGCTCGACATGTGCCGCGGCCCCCACCTGCCCTCCACCGGCAAGCTGGACCCGGCCGCCTTCAAGCTGACGCGCGTGTCCGGCGCCTACTGGCGCGGCGACCAGAAGAACGCGATGCTCAGCCGCATCTACGGCACCGGCTGGCTCAACAAGAAGCAGCTCGCCGCGCACCTGACGCGCCTGGAAGAGGCCGCCAAGCGCGACCACCGCAAGCTCGCGGTGGAGATGGACCTGTTCCACCTCCAGTCCGAAGCGCACGGCTCGGTGTTCTGGCACCCCAAGGGCTACGTGATCTGGCGCGAGCTGGAAGCCTACATGCGCCGCGCCATCGACGGTGCCGGCTACCGCGAGGTGAAGACCCCGCAGGTCATGGACGCGCGCCAGTGGGAGCAGTCCGGCCACTGGGGCAAGTATCGCGAGAACATGTTCGTCATCCCCGACGAGGTTCCCAACGTCGAGGACGAAGGCCCGATCGTCTCGGACGATGCCGAGTGGATGGCGCTCAAGCCGATGAACTGCCCGGCGCACGTGCTGATCTTCCGCCAAGGCATCAAGTCGTACCGCGAACTGCCGCTGCGTCTGTATGAAAACGGCTGCTGCCACCGCAACGAGCCGCACGGCGCGCTCCACGGCCTGATGCGCGTGCGCCAGTTCACGCAGGACGACGCGCATATCTTCTGCCGCGAAGACCAGATCGTCGCCGAAGTGCAGGACTTCTGCGCGCTCGCCGACCGGGTCTACAAGGACTTCGGCTTCACCTACTCGATCAAGCTCGCCCTGCGCCCGGAAAAGCGCTTCGGCAGCGAGGAGATGTGGGACAAGGCCGAAGCCGAGCTGCGCGCCGCCGTGGTCAAGGCCGGCCTCGCCACCGAGCAGTACGGCTGGGAGGAACTCCCCGGCGAAGGCGCGTTCTATGCGCCCAAGCTGGAATGGCACCTGACCGACGCGATCGGCCGCACCTGGCAGGTCGGCACGATCCAGTCCGACCGCGTGCTGCCCGACCGCCTCGACGCCAGCTACATCGGCGAAGACGGCGAGAAGCACCGCCCCGTCATGCTCCACCGCGCGATCTTCGGTTCCTACGAGCGCTTCATCGGCATCCTGATCGAGCACTTCGCCGGCAAGCTGCCGGTCTGGCTCGCCCCGGTGCAGGCCGTGGTCGCGACGATCGTCTCGGATGCGGACGGCTACGCGCAGGAAGTCGCCGCGAAGCTCAAGGCGGCGGGCGTGCGCGTCGAGACCGACGTGCGCAACGAGAAGATCAACTACAAGGTGCGCGAGCACTCGGTCCACAAGGTCCCGCACCTCCTCGTCGTCGGCAAGCGCGAGGCCGAGGAAGGCACCGTCGCGCTCCGCACGCTGGGCGCCGAGCACCAGAAGGTCATGACGCTGGACGAGGCGATCGCGCTGCTCAAGGCCGAAGCGACCGCGCCGGATCTGAAGTGATGCGGCGACATCTCGCTATTTCACCCGTCACCCTGAACTTGTTTCAGGGTCCACCGTGCCGCGCCTCCAGGTCGGGGTCCGAGGCGCGATGGATGCTGAAACAAGTTCAGCATGACGGTGGTGGCGAGGCGCCCGTCAGCCTGCCAACGGAGACGATCCCATGATCCAGCGCGAACTCCTCGACACCGCTTGGATCCCCGATGGGGAGAAGCTCGAACTGTTCCGGCACGACAAGGACTTCATGATCGTGCTCGGCCACAACGAGCTGATGAGCACGCGCAAGTGGGGCTCGGAAGAGGCCCTGGCGACGATGGCCTACGACCGGGTCAAGACCTCCAAGCGCCCGCACTTCCTGATCGGCGGCTACGGCATGGGCTTCACCCTGCGCGCCGCGCTCAAGGTGCTGCCCAAGGATGCGCGCATCACCGTGGTCGAACTCGTGCCCGAGATCATCGAATGGGCGCGCGGCCCCATGGCGCACATCATGCAGGGCTGCCTGGACGACCCGCGCGTGACGCTGGTGATGGGCGACGTCGCCCACGTCATCGCCGAGGGCCACGGCGACTACGACGCGATCCTGCTCGACGTCGACAACGGCCCGGACGGGCTCGTGCGCGAGGACAACAACGTCATCTATTCCAAGGTCGGCCTGCGCTCCGCCAAGCGCGCGCTGACGCCCGACGGCGTGCTGGCGATCTGGTCCGCCGGCGCCGATCCCGTGTTCAAGCGGCGGCTGGAGAAGGCGGGGCTCGCGGTGGACGAGGTCAAGGTCCACGCCCGCAGCAACGGCAAGGGCGCCAAGCACGTCATCTGGTTCTCGTCCAAGACCGAGGAGGCCTGAAGGTCAAGGCCCGGTTAGCCGGCGCGGCGTCAGGCCCCCTCCGTCCGTCATCCCCGCCTTCGCGGGAATGACGGGTGTCCTGGCCTTACCCCTCGATTTGCCTGACCGGCACTTTCCGCCGGCGCCAGCGCGCGGCGGCGACGATCACCGCGCTGCCCAGCATCATCGTCGACACCATGATCCCCACACCGACGAACCCGGCCGGGCTGAAATCGGTGCGCACCTCGGCGCTGAAGCTCTTGCCGAGGCGCACGACGGTGCTGGTGGTCTGGCGATCTTTTCTCGAGAACGGCATGGACGGAAGGCTCCTGCGGCGACTGGACCGCCTCAGCCTACCACAGCACCCCGTGCTTGTCCGGCCCCAGCGGCGCGGGCGCTTCCTCGCCGATCGACTGGAGAAGGTCGATCTCGATCGTGCGGCACATCGCGTTGAGCGGCAGGTCGTGGATGTCGTTGGCGAAGGGATCGACGAGGTCGTCGCCGATGGTCAGCACGGCCAGGAACATGAGCCCGGCGATGGTCGAGCCCAGCGGCGTCGCGAACTGCAGCGTCTCGACGAGGCCGATCGGCAGCAGCACGCAGAACAGGTGCGTGAACAGCATCGGCAGGAAGCGGTACTGGAAGGGCAGCGGCGTGTTCTTCAGCCGCTCCATCCCGCCCTGCGAGTTGGCGATGTCGACCAGAACGGCCTCCATCTGCGCCTGCTGGATGGTGTCGATCCAGCCGTTGCGGCGGGCCTCGTCGATGCGGCGGCCGGTGCCGTCGAGGATGCCGTTGGCGACGTTGACGCGCTGGAGCGCGAGGTCCTTCTCGTGCTTGGGCAGCAGGCGAAGCACTTCCTCGTCCTGCGGCAGGCGGCGCAACTGGCAGCGCAGCGCGTTGACGTAGGCGATCTGGCGATAGACGATCTGCCGCTTGAGGTCCGTCGCCTCGGGGTCGGGCATGAAGTTGCGGGCCGCACGCGCGATGTTGCGGCTGGCGTTGATCATCAGCCCCCACAGGCCCCGCCCTTCCCACCAGCGCTGGTAGGCGGAATTGCTGCGGAAGCCCAGGAACAGGCCCAGCACCGTGCCGAACAGCGTCACCGGCAGTTCGGGTGCGGAGAACGGCAGCACGTAATAGGTGATGGTCACGATCACGTCCCAGACGAACAGGACGGTGAGCGGCTTCCAGATTTCCCGGACGACCCGGGCGGGACTTGGTATCTTGCTGACGATCATCGGGGAATCGCGGACTCCGGCTGGGGCTGCTGCGCGAGGGTGGTGCGCTTTTCTTGGAAGCTGTGCGCGGGCTTCTCGGTCGAACGGGCCATCGCGATCGATGTTCCGGTCGCCGGGCGGATCGAGAACCAGTCGACGCGGTCGACGGCCACCAGGAAGGTCAGGACGCCGCAGCCGAACAGCAGCAGCAGCAGGTTGCCCACCAGCGATTCTCGAAGCCGGGTGCGCTCCGCATCGGTCATGTTACGCATCGTCGATCTCCAAACTCGGGTTCGACGCTAAATTGGTAGGACCAGATTTCGATTGCATCATCGCTTTGCGACGAATCTTTGCTGCACTGCGGCAGATCGTCGTGCAGTGCAACAATGGAGACAAAGTGCAGACAGGCAGCGCGCGGCAGGCCTGAAATCGCTGGGAAATCTTGCTGCCCGATGAACGGGCACGCGCTCAGAACGGCAGCGAGGTGCGCGCCATGATGAGCGCGAGGGCACAGCCGCCCACCACGATAGGCCGCAGCAGCCCGGCAGCGGGATGGTTGAGCGGAGCCTGCGCGAGAGCGACGATACGAGCCATGCGCGCGACAATGCCCCGCCGCTGGTTTCCAAAGCGTTAAGGAGCACAGCCCCGCGCGAGAAACATGCGGGACAGATGAAGCATACCTCGTCCCGGACTGATCCGCGACCGCCGGGTCCCTGAGCGGATGGCGCGCGACGGGCCACCACGGCGGCGTGGCGGGCCGACAGGTGGTGCGGTCCCCGCCTGCGCGGGGAGACCTCAGGCCAGCGAGGGCATCTGCTGGCTGGAGCAGTGGAACGAGCCCCCGCCCGCCAGCACCGCATCGGCCCTGACGCCCACCGTGTCGCGGTCCGGGAACAGCGCGGCGATGGCGGCGACGCCCTCCTCGTCGTGCGCGGTGCCGTAGGTCGGCACCACGACCAGCTTCGAGGTGATCGCGAAGTTCATGTAGCTGGCCGGCTCGATCCGCCCGCCCTCGCTCTCCACCCGGCCCGGCGAGGGCACTTCGGCCACGGTCACGCCCATCGCCTCGGCCCGCGCCTTGGCATCGGCGTAGATCGCGGCATTGGGATCGTCCGTCCCGGTCGCGCGCGGGAGCGCCAGCACGCCCGGCGCCACGAACCGCGCGAGGTTGTCGACATGGCCGTCGGTATGGTCGTTGACGAGCCCGTCGCCCAGCCACAGCACCCGGTCGTAGCCGAGGTCGCGCTTCAGGCGCATTTCCAGGTCGGCGCGGGTGAGGTGCGGGTTGCGGTTTTCGTTCAGCAGGCACTGTTCGGTCGTCGCCACCAGCCCGGTGCCGTCGCCGTCGAGCGCCCCGCCTTCGAGGATCCAGTCCGCCAGTTCGACGTCCAGCCCGGCCTCGCGAGCCAGTTCCTCGCCGATCTCCTGGTCGCCGTCCATCAGGTACTTGCCGCCCCAGCCGTTGAAGCCGAAGCGCATCGCCTTGCGGTGGCCCCAAGAGCCTTTGCGGCCATCCATGACCACCAGCGGCCCGGTGTCGCGCAGCCAGACGTCACCGTAGCGCCGCGTCTCCAGCGTGACCTTGCCGGACACCAGTTCCGAAGCCCGCGCCCGGTTCGTCTCGTCGCGCACCAGCAGGCGCACTTCCTGCCCGCTCTCGGCGACGGCGCTG
This sequence comes from Novosphingobium sp., assembly GCA_035511275.1. Lineage (GTDB taxonomy): Bacteria > Pseudomonadota > Alphaproteobacteria > Sphingomonadales > Sphingomonadaceae > Novosphingobium. The sequence continues at coordinate 7,377 of DATKFS010000158.1, read as the reverse complement.
GCGAAAGCCGCCATCTGCTCCTGCGCCGCCGCGAGGAAGCCGGGCCACTCCACCGGATCGTGCGGGAAGCCGATCCAGATCCAGTCCTGCGGATGCCATTCGGGAGGAAGCGCGAAAGTCACTTGGTGTTGCATCCCTTGGTTGCGGCGGCGCAGGTCTTGTCGCGGATGGCGCGGAATTCGTCGGTGGGGCGCCAGTTGGGCCACATCGAGCCTTCGGCGAGCTGACGGCCGAGGTCGTAGAACAGCTCGGTGTCCTGCGCGATGCCGGTCCAGTCCCAGTCGTCGGAATATTCGTCCGCCGGGGCGTGGTAGCGGTTGTCGGTATAGTCCTGCGCGGCCTTTTCGCCGGCAGCGGTGCCGCCGGTCACGAGATCGGCGCTGCGCTCGACGTTGAACATCGGCACGCCGCGCTTGGCGAGGGAAAAGTGGTCGGACCGGTAGTAGCCGCCGCGCTCGGGGTGATCCTCGGGCACGTCGGTCAGACCGCGCGCCCTGAGCGCGGCGAGGTAGAGGTCGCCCAGTTCCGACTTGTCGCCGCCGGTCGCGGTATAGGACCGCGACGGCCCGGTCGGCAGCAGCGCGTCCATGTTGACGCCGCCGACGGTGTGGTCGAGCGGGTAGATCGGATTGGCGCCGTAGTATTCGGAACCGAGCAGGCCCGATTCCTCCAGCGTCAGCGCCACGAAGACCTGGCTGCGCGCGGCGGGGCCGGCCTCGGCGTTCATCTTGGCGATGCCGGTCAGCACGGCGACACCGTCGGCATTGTCGACCGCGCCGTTGCAGATGTCGTCGCCCGTGGCATCCGCCGTGCAGCGGCCGAGGTGGTCCCAGTGGGCGGAATAGAGCACGACCTCGTCGGGCCGGGTCTTGCCCGGCAGCACACCGACGACGTTGTTCGAGGTGGCGCGGCGCACCGCGTTGTCGAACCCGAAGCTGACCTTGAGGCCGAGCGGCACCGCCTTGAAGCCCTTCTTGTGCGCGGCGGCCGTCAGGCTGGCGAGGTCTTTCCCCGCAGCTTTCAGGATCGCTTCGGCGACGCCCTTCTGCACCCAGCCGTTGGCGAGGGTCTGGTCCATGCCATCGTTGGCCTTCTGGACGGAGTACTGCGGGCCGGTCCAGCTCGAGTTGACGACCTTCCAGCCATAGGCGGCGGGGAAGGTATCGTGCACGATCAGCGCGGCGGTGGCGCCCTGGCGCGCGGCTTCCTCGAACTTGTAGGTCCAGCGGCCGTAGTAGGTCATGCGGCGGCCCTTGAAGAGACCGTCCTCGGTTTCCATCGCATAGTCGGGGTCGTTGACGAGGATGACGGCCGTCTTCCCCTTCATGTCGAGCCCGGCATAGTCGTTCCAGCCCAGCTCCGGCGCGTTGATGCCGTAGCCGACAAAGACCAGTTCGCTGTCCTTCACCCGCGTCGTGGGTGTCACGCGATAGCTGGCGGCCACGAAATCGTCGCCCGGCTTGAACGAGAGCTTGCCCGCCCCCGAAACCGTCAGCGGCGTGTAGTTGCTCGCGGTCAGCTCGACCGTCGGCACCGGCTGCAGCCACTGGCCCTTGTTGCCCGGCTGGAGGCCCGCTTCCTTGAACTGCGCGATGATGTAGTCGAGCACCTTGGGCTCCAGCGCGGTGCTGGGGGCGCGGCCCTCGAAATCGTCGGCGGAGAGGCGCTTGGTGATCGCCTGCATCAGCGCCACCGGCACGTCGGGCTGCGCGCCTGCGTCCGCGGGCGGCTTGAGCGCGGTGCCCCTGGGCAGCGCATCGTCCTGCGCGGTGACGGCAGTGCAGAGACCAAGCGCCACGGCGGCGGCGAGCGGCAGGATAGGCTTCATCGGCAGGACCTCGCGCTGGAACGGCCGCACAGGTGCCAGACGAGGCCGCGCGGGGCAAGGGCGGGGGTGGCTCCGACCCGCGTCATCACCCCCCGTCATCCCGGACTTGGTCCGGGATCGCCAGGTACTCTTGAGGCAAGACCCCGCCGCAAGCCACCAGTCCCGCACCGGGTCCGGGACGACGCCCCCTTGCCTCCCCCCGGCTCTGCGGGCACCAAAGCGCGATGACTGCCGACTGGACCGCCGCCATCGCCCGCGCCCGCGCCAACGCGCCTTACCTCGCCGGGATGCTGGAGCGTCAGCCCGCGCTGGCCGAGCGGCTCGCCGCCGGAGACGGCGCGGGAGCGCTGGCCTTGGCGCGCGGCGCGGGGCAAGGCGCGCCGGACACCGGCTCGGCGCTGCGGCGCGAGAAGCAGGCGCTGGCGCTCACGCTCGCGATCGGCGACCTTGCGGGCGCCTTCCCGCTGCTGGAAGTGACCGGCGCGCTGTCCGCCTTCGCCGATCGCGCGCTCGATGCCGCGATCGTCGAGGGCATCCGCCGCCGCGCGCCCGATTTCGACCCGGCACAGGCCCCCACCGGCTTCATCGCGCTGGCGCTGGGCAAGCACGGCGCGGGCGAATTGAACTACAGCTCGGACATCGATCCGATCCTGCTGTTCGATCCGCGCCTGCTCCCCCGCCGCGAGCGGGACGAGCCCGGCGAGGCGGCGCAGCGCGTGGCGCGCACGGTGGTGGAGACGCTGTCGCGCGTCGACCACGAGGGCTACGTCTTCCGCGTCGACCTGCGGCTGCGCCCGGCCTCGGAAGTCAGCCCGCTGGCGATCCCGGTGGACGCGGCGCTGACGCATTACGAATCCTCGGCGCTGACCTGGGAGCGCGCCGCCTTCATCCGCGCCCGCGCCTGCGCCGGGGACATCGCGGCGGGCGAGGCGTTTCTCGCCGCGATCCGGCCCTTCGTGTGGCGCCGCAGCCTGGACTTCGGCGCGATCGCCGAGATCGGGCGCCTCACCGCGCAGATCCGCGCCAGCACGCGCGGTTCGGCGGTGGTGGGCCCCGGCTTCGACCTCAAGAAAGGGCGCGGCGGCATCCGCGAGGTGGAGTTCTACGCGCAGACGCACCAGCTCATCCACGGCGGCCGCCACCCGGCGCTGCGCCTGCGCGGCACCCGCGCCACGCTGGATGCCCTCGCCGACGCCGGGCTGGTCCCCGCCGAGGAAGCGCGGCTGCTGGGGACGAGCTACGACCGGCTGCGCGTGGTCGAGCACCGGCTGCAGATGATGCAGGACCAGCAGACCCACAGCCTGCCCCGCACTGCCGAGGGGATCGAGGCGGTCGCCCGGCTCGACGGGCTGGAAAGCGGCCAGGCGCTGCTCGACGAACTGGCCGCGATCACCGATGCCGTCGGCGAGCGCTACGACGCGCTCATCATGGCCAATGCCGAGCGCTCGGGCGTGCCGGTGGCGATGCCCGACCAGACCTCGCTCGCCGACGAGCTGGAGGCGCTGGGCTTCGCCGATCCGCTGGCGCTGGCCGAGCGGATGCGCGGGTGGCTGGGCGGCAAGGTGCGGGCGCTGCGCTCCGAGCCGGCGCGCCGGGCCTTCGAGGCGATCCGGCCAGACCTCCTCGCCGCCTTCGCCGCCGCGCCCGATCCCGAGCGGCTGCTGGCGCGCTGGGAGGAACTGCTGGGCAACCTGCCGACCGCGATCAACCTGTTCAACCTGCTGGAAGCCCGCCCCGCGCTGATCGACCTGCTCGCGCGCATCCTCGGCCTCGCCCCGCCGCTGGCCGATGCGCTGGCGCGCCGCGCCGACCTGCTCGACCCGCTGATCGACGCATCCGCCTTCGACCTGCCCGGCACCGTGGCCGAGCTTACCGCCGAACTCGCGCGCTTCGAGCCCGGCGACGACTACGAGCGCAAGCTCGACGCGGTGCGCCGCAAGGTGGGCGAGCTGCGCTTCAAGCTCGGCGTCCAGCTCATCGAGGGCGCCAACGACCCGCTCGAGATCGGCCACGCCCTCGCCCGCATCGCCGAGGCCGCGCTGGTGGTGCTGACCGACGCGGCGGTCGCGGAGTTCCGCGCGGTCCACGGCGCGGTGCCCGGCAGCGAGATGCTGGTGCTGGGCCTCGGCCGGATGGGCGGCGGGGTGCTGACCCACGCCTCCGACCTCGACCTCATCTACCTGTTCAGCGGCGACTTCCAGGCCGAGTCGGACGGCCGCCGCCCGCTGGGGGCGACGCATTACTACAACCGCCTGTCGCAGCGCGCGATCTCGGCGCTCTCGGTGGCGACCGCGCAGGGGGCGCTGTTCGAGGTCGACACCCGGCTCAGACCCTCGGGCGAGCAGGGGCCGCCCGCCGCCAGCCTCGACAGCTTCGAGCGTTACCAGCGCGAGCAGGCCTGGACCTGGGAGCACATGGCGCTCTGCCGGGCGCGCCCGCTCTACGGCTCGGCCGAGGGGCGCGAGGCGCTGGCCGGGATCGTCCGCGCCGTGCTGACCGAACCGCGCGAGCCCGGGAAACTGCGCGCCGACGTGCTCGAGATGCGCGCGAAGATGGCGCGGCACAAACCGGCCAAGGGACCGCTCGACGTCAAGCTGCTGCGCGGCGGGCTGGTCGACCTCGAGTTCATCGTCCACTTCGTCCAGCTGCGCGAGCACGGCCCCGCCCTCCATCCCGACCTTGGCGAGGCGGTGCGCGATCTCGCCGCCGCCGGGCTGCTGCCGGCGGCGCTCATCGGCGCGCACGACGCGCTCACCCGCCTCCTCGTCGCCGGGCGCCTGCTCGCGCCCGACGCGCAGGAGCCGGGCGCCGCCGCCTGCATGGCGCTCGTCCACGCATGTGGCTATGGGGACTGGGCAACGCTCGAACAGGGGCTGGCCGAGGCACGCGCGCATGTCGCCGCGGCCTGGCTCGCGGCCTTTGGCGAAACCTTGGAGACTGACCGATGACCACCCCCGCCCGCCCCCACGTCGGCGACGCCTTCCCCGACATCGCGCTGGAAACGCCCGAAGGCGGCAGCGTCAGGGTCTCGGACTTCGCGGGCCGCAAGCTGGTGGTGTTCTTCTACCCCAAGGACGCGACGCCGGGCTGCACCACCGAGAACATCGACTTCTCCGCCCTCGCGCCCGAGTTCGAAGCCGCCGGCACCGCGCTGCTTGGCGTCAGCAAGGATTCGGCGAAGAAGCACCAGAACTTCATCGCCAAGCACGACCTCAAGGCCCCGCTCGCCACCGACGCGGAGGAAAACGGCCTCTCCGACGCGCTCGGCATCTGGACCGAGAAGGTGAACTACGGCCGCACCTACATGGGCATGGTCCGCACCACCTACCTGATCGGCCCCGACGGCAAGATCGCGCAGGTCTGGGACAAGGTGAAGGTCAAGGACCACGCCGCCAGGGTGCTGGAAGCCGCCAAGGCGCTTTGACCCCGAGATTTCACGCGGAGACGCGGAGACGCAGAGGTGTGGCGCCGCGCCGCAGGCTTCTCGCGCCGTCGGACGTGGCGGCAAACGCATCGCAGGAATCGGCGGCGGCGCTGCCGCAGGGGCGACATCCCTGCGCCTCCGCGTCTCCGCGTGATACCAAATTCCTTTTCTTCCCCACGCCCCCACCCGACACGCCAACGGAAAGCCCATGCCCGACGACACGCCCACCCCGACGGTAGCCGCCGCGATCCGTGCCGCGCTGTGCGAGTGCGACGTGCGCGCCAAGGCGATGGCGACGCGCAAGGTCGCGCGCGACTGGCGGCTGGGCCGGCTGGCCTTCGTCTTCGACGTCGCCATGCCCGACACCCCCGGCCGCCCGGAGGAGCCCGAGCTGCTGCCGCCCGCGAAGATGCCCAAGCGCAAGAGCGGGTCGGCGCACGGCCGCATCGCGCTGTGGCACGCGCTGGCCCACATCGAGTTCGTGGCGATCGACCTCGCGCTCGACATGGCGGGGCGGTTCGGCGCGGAAATGGGCCCGGCCTTCGTCGGCGATTTCCTTTCGGTGGCGGCGGACGAGGCGATGCACTTCGCTCTGCTCGACCGCCACTTGCATACATTGGGCAGCCGTTACGGCGCCCTGCCCGCGCACGACGGCCTGTGGGGCGCCGCGGCGGAGACCCGGCACGACGTCGCCGCCCGGCTCGCGGTGGTGCCGATGGTGCTGGAAGCGCGCGGGCTCGACGTCACGCCGGGCGCGATCGCGCGCGTGCGCGGGGCGGGCGACGAACGCGGCGCCCGCATCCTGGAACGAATCCGTGACGACGAGATTCGCCACGTCCGGTTTGGTGCAAACCATTTCACCGATGTCGCCGAACGGTTGGCCGAAAACCCCGGAGAACTGTGGAAATCCTTGGTTTTTCGTTACTTTCGCAGCAACCTGAAACCACCGTTCAACGACTCGGCGCGCCTCTCTGCCGGTTTGTCGCGCGAGCTGTATACAGCGCTTGCCTAGGCGAAACCTAACGGCATAAGTCATGTCTCGCGAGACGGCGGGGGGTTCCGACCATCTCCAAACCTAGGTTCGACGGTTTCCGTTGCGGAATTCGTTGTGCTCAAAACACGTCGCATCGATCCGGGAAACCGGGCCGGCAGCGACGGAAAGCAAGGTATTGCGAGTGGTCGTAACGAAATTCTTCGCCAAGTTCCGCGCAGTGACTGGACTCTTCGTCGTCGCCGGACTTTCGGTCGCCGTGCATCCCGCGATGGCCAACAGCAGCGCTGCCGCTGCCGACATTTCCGCCCCGCTGCGCGCCGCGCAGGCCGCGAACCAGTCAGTCACCGGCGGTGAGGACGAACAGTTCCGCCAGCTCTTCAGCTCGTGGCAGAACTTTGAGGAAACCGGCCTCGCCTCGGCGAAGCCCAAGCCCGCCGTCGCCGGCAGCTTCGCCTCGGTCGCCATCCCCTCGCGCAACCCCCTCGCCATGGAGCGCATGACCAGCAGCTTCGGCATGCGCGACCACCCCATTCTCGGCGGACGCCGCGCCCACAAGGGCGTCGATCTCGCCGCCCCCACCGGCACCCCGGTCTATGCCACCGCCGACGGCACCGTGAGCCGCGCCTCGTGGTTCAGCGGCTACGGCCTCTACATCGCGCTCGAGCATGGCGGCGAAATGCAGACCCGCTACGGCCACATGTCGCGCCTCAACGTCGCCGAGGGCCAGCGCGTCCACAAGGGTGACGTCATCGGTTTCGTCGGCAGCACCGGCAACTCCACCGGCCCGCACCTGCACTACGAAGTGCGGATGAGCGGCGAGGCGGTGAACCCGATCCCTTACATGCAGTCGAACGTCCAGGTCGCCGCAGCCGGCAACTGATCGACGGACACGGTTTCAAACCCCCGACCAGGTCCGCACAAGACGGTCCGGTCCTCGTAGGTTTGGAGAGGAGGGAAGAGGCGGTCCTTGGGGCCGCCTTTTCTTGTTGGGCCGCCTGCCCTCGCGGGGGGGAGGGCGCCGGAAATCCCCGAAAAGTGGGCGGCCCGTCACGAGGTCGGGCCGCCCGAAGTTGGGGAGAAGCGGTTCGCACCGGGGGGCCGCCAGGCGGCGGAGAGTGGTGCGGGACCGGC
>DATKFS010000157.1:0-7697 GCA_035511275.1 Novosphingobium sp. | reverse complement strand
TTGACCTGGATCGACCCCTTGCCGCCATCCTCGCCCAGCGCGCGCTTGGGGGCCTTGGTGGTGAAGATCCCGCCCTTGTAGCCGCGCGTGTCGCCCCTGGTCAGGAAGTAGCCCAGTTCGGCATAGGCACCGTGGAAGGTGACCGTCGAGGCGTCCAGCCGGTCGGCGCGCAGGGTGTAGTATTCGGCAGCGCCGTGCCAGCGGCCCGAGATTGCCGCCAGTTCCGCGCCGTACATCGTCTCGTCCTCGACGTTCATCGAAGGCGTCCCGATCAGGCGGGTGTTGGTCGCGTGCATGAACGGGCGCTGGCGGTAGCGGGTGCTCGAATCCACCAGCCTGCCCAGCCGCCGCCAGTGGGCCGATGCGCCGAGGTGCAGCTGGATGTCCCCCAGCTTGGGGGCGAAGACGAGCCGTCCGTCGATGCTGTAGCTGTTGTTCTCGTCGCCGCCGTCCTCGCCGTCGCTGTCGTTGGACAGGGCAGTTACATCGTCGGTGAACACGCCGAGCTGCGCGACTACCGGGCCGTGCGCATACTGCGCGCCGAGGCCGAGGCGGCGCTCGAAGTTGAAGGCGTCGGTGAAGGCGGCGCGCTCCATCACGCTGCCCGAGGTGTCGCCGGTCAACTCGTCGAGCGACTGGAAGGAGTTCTGGTTGCCGAGCTGGAGCTGCCAGTCCCCGTCCTTGAAGGTGACGAAGGTATCGACGAGGTCGACGGCGTTGTCGGACAGTTCCAGTTCCAGCTTGTAGGACAGGTGGCTGGAGAAGCTGCCCTCGCCGCCGAGGCGGATGCGGCGGACTTCGTTGACGAAGCCGAGGCCCCGGTCGTCGAGGTCCTTCGGCGCGCCGACGTAGCCCGCGTCCGCCTGGATCCGGCCCTTTACCTTGAAAGCATGGTCGCCCTGGACGATCTGCGCCGAGCCCTTCTTCCAGTCTACCGAGATCGGCGCGGGCGCCTTGGTCTGGTCGGAAGCGGCATCCGAGGCGACGGCTGGCGTTGCGCCCTGCGTGGCGGGCGCCCCGGCGGCGGCGGCCTGCGGCGCGGGGGGCGTGCCCAGCCGGCTCTCCAGTGCCTCGAGCCGGGCGCGCAGCTCACGGATCTCGGCGCGCATGGCTTCGGCCTGCTGCGCATCGACGGCCTGCGCGGACGCCGATTGCGCGAAAGTCAGGCTCGTCAGGGCCGTAGCGCAGAGAAGGAGTGTCCGCATGGGCATCGGGGTCTTTCGCAAGAGGTCCGGGGTGGATCGGCTGCTATGACTTCAACGTGACGATAAAATGACACTTTCGGGACAATGCGACAGTCAACTTGTACCCCCCGGATATGGCATATTCATGCCGCCCGGGCGCGGCAATGCGACTTGGATCGCAATCGGCGGTAACCGCGAGGAAGCGTGCCGGAAACGAGCCCGCAATATTTTTGCCGCCGCCCGGAAAAGCGTCATATGCGCCCGCTATTCCGACCGCGCTTGCCATCGCGGGTGCCCGCTTCTAGACCGGGGCCACGACGCATGTATCGACGGGGCGGTTTCGAACACCGGCCCATGGGCAGGGGAGTCGCCGGTGGTCTCTCGTCCTCGAACTAAATCGGGAGCTGGCCGGCCCATGTCACTTCCTCGTCATGGAAGTGTCATCGAAGCCCAATAGGGGCATCCCACAGTAGAGCCCAAGGGGGTATCCAATGCGTTCGACCAAGACCATCATCTTCGCTGCCGTATCCGTTCTCGCGCTGGGCGCCTGTGGCGGCTCGGGCGGCGGTTCCGGCTCCGGCGCGCGCGACTTCGTGCGCGGCGTGGGGTCCTCCACCGTCTATCCCTTCGCGACCGCCGTCGCCGAAGCCTACGCCAAGTCCAGCGGCGCCAAGTCGCCGGTGATCGAGGCGACCGGCACGGGCGCGGGCATGAAGCTGTTCTGCGCCGGCGTCGGCGCGCAGCATCCCGACATCGAGAACGCCTCGCGCCGGATGAAGAAGTCCGAGTTCGAGGAGTGCCAGAAGAACGGCGTCAAGGAGATCGTCGAGATCCAGGTCGGCATCGACGGCATCGCCTTCGCCGAATCGAAGAGCGGCCCCGGCTTCGGCCTGACCCCTGTCGACATCTACAAGGCGCTCGCCGCCAACCCGTTCGGCAAGCCCAACACCGCCAAGACCTGGAAGGACGTCAACCCGTCGCTCCCGGCCGAGCCGATCCTCGTCTACGGCCCGCCCTCGACCTCGGGCACGCGTGACGCGCTCAAGGAACTGATCCTCGAGGCCGGCTGCAAGACCGACGCCGCCACAGCGGCGCTCAAGGACAGCGACAAGGACAAGTACGAGGCGACCTGCCACGACATCCGCGAGGACGGCCCCTACGTCGACGCGGGCGAGAACGACAACCTGATCGTCCAGAAGATCTCGCAGAACCCCAAGGCCATCGGCATCTTCGGCTACTCGTTCCTCGAAGAGAACCCCGACAGCCTCAAGGGCATCCCGATGTCGGGCATCCAGCCGACCTATCAGACCATTTCGGACTACACCTATCCGGGCGCCCGTCCGCTCTACATCTACGTCAAGAAGCAGCACCTCGCGCCGATCAAGAGCCTGCAGGGCTACGTCGCGGAGTGGGTGAAGGCGTGGGGCACGGACGGCCTGCTCCAGAAGAAGGGCATGGTCATCGCGCCCGAGGACGTGCGTGCGAAAAGCGCGGACGTGGTCGCCAAGATGACCCCGCTCGATCCGGCCGGCCTGAAGTAAGCACGTAGAGAGAAAGGGCCGGGCGGCCAGTCATGATACTCACGGGAGTTCTCCTGGCCGTCTTTGGCCTGGGTCTTGTCGGCTGGTTCGCCGCGCGGGGCCGGGCCCGGCTGATGTACAAGGGGCGGGGGTCGATGCACTCGATGCCCGCCTACCACGGCTGGCACATGGCCCTGTGGATCCTCGTCCCCGCGCTGATCGCCTGGGGCGTGTGGTCGCTCATCATGCCGGGGCTGGTCGAGGGCGCGGTCTTCGCGGACCCGGTGGCGAAGACGCTGCCAACCGACCCGTTCCAGCTCGGCTCCATCCTCGCCGAGGCGCACAACCTCGCCTCCGACCCGTCCGCCGTCGCCTTCAATCCCGAGGCGGAAGCGCTGGTCGAGCCGATCCGGGCCGCGCAGTTCCGCTTCGGCCTGATCGGCGGGCTCATCATCCTGATCGTCGCCTTCGCGGGCGGCGCCTATGGCTTCACCCGCCTGCGCCCCGACTTCCGAGCCCGCACCCAGGTCGAGCGCGCGGTGTTGGCGCTGCTGCTCGCCGCCTCGCTGATGGCGATCCTGACGACCTTCGGCATCGTCGGCTCGCTGGTGTTCGAGGCCGGGATGTTCTTCAAGGACGTCTCGCCGATCGCCTTCCTCACCGGCACCCACTGGTCGCCCGCGAGCACGTCGGGCGCGAACATCTCGGACAACTTCGGCGCGGTGCCGCTGTTCTGGGGCACGATCTACATCGGCGCGATCATCGCCATGATCGTCGCCATCCCGCTCGGCCTGATGAGCGCGATCTACCTGACGCAGTACGCCGCCCCCGCCGCGCGCAAGTGGCTGAAGCCGATGCTGGAAATCCTCGCGGGCATCCCCACGGTGGTCTACGGCTACTTCGCCGCGCTGACCGTGGCCCCGCTGATCCGCGACTTCGCCGCCTCGATCGGCATGGAGAACCCCTCGACCGAGAGCGCGCTCGCCGCCGGCCTCGTCATGGGCGTGATGATCATCCCGTTCGTCTCCTCGATGGCCGACGATGCGCTCGCCGCCGTGCCGCGCGCGATGAGCGACGGTTCGCTGGCGCTGGGCTCCACCCGGTCGGAGACGATCAAGCGGGTGCTGCTGCCCGCCGCGCTCCCCGGCATCGTCGCGGGCGTGATGCTGGCGATCAGCCGCGCCATCGGCGAGACCATGATCGTCGTCATGGCCGCCGGCGCCGCCGCGCGCCTGTCGGCCAACCCGTTCGACACGATGACCACGGTCACCTACCAGATCGTCCAGATGCTCACCGGCGACCAGGAGTTCAACAGCCCCAAGACGCTGTCGGCCTTCGCGCTGGGACTGGTGCTCTTCGTCGTCACTCTCATCCTCAACATCGTCGCCCTGCGCGTCGTGAAGCGGTTCCGCGAAGCCTATGAGTAACCCCGACTGGAATTCGCCCGAGGCGCGGCGGCGCCTTGCGAAGCGACATGCCGCCGAACGCCGCTTCAAGGCGGTGGGGCTGGCCGCCATCGTGCTCAGCCTCGCGTTCCTCGCGCTGCTGCTGTTCATCATGCTCAAGAACGGCGTGGCGGGGCTCGACTGGAGCTTCCTGTCCGGTTCCGACTCGACCGACGCCAGCGTGGCGGGCGTCTGGGGCGCGACCAAGGGCTCGCTGCTGACGATGCTCGTCACCCTGCTGCTGAGCTTCCCGATGGGCGTCCTGGCCGCGATCTACCTGGAAGAGTTCGCGCCCAGGAAGCGCTGGATCGAATGGGTCGAGGTCTCGATCAACAACCTCGCCGCCGTGCCCTCGATCATCTTCGGCCTGCTCGGCCTTGCCGTGTTCATCAACACGCTGGGGATGCCGCGCTCCTCGCCGCTGGTGGGCGGGTTGACGCTGGCGCTGATGACGATGCCGGTGATCGTGATCTCGGGCCGCAACGCCATCAAGGCGGTGCCCCCCTCGATCCGCGAGGCCGCTTACGGCATCGGCGCGAGCAAGGTGCAGACGACCTTCCACCACGTCCTGCCGCTCGCGCTGCCGGGCATCCTCACCGGCACCATCATCGGCATGGCCCGCGCGCTGGGCGAGACGGCGCCGCTGCTGATGATCGGCATGCGCGCCTTCGTCGCCACCCCGCCCGACGGCCTGTCTTCGCCGTCGAGCGTGCTGCCGATGCAGATCTTCCTGTGGTCTGACGAGATCGACAAGGCCTTCGTCCAGAACACTTCCGCCGCCATCATCGTGCTGCTGGTCTTCCTGCTCGCCATGAATGGTATTGCGATCTACCTTCGCAACAAGTTCGAAGTCCGCTGGTAGGGACATGACAGAAACAAAGCTCACAGCCCGCAACGTCGATGTCTTCTACGGACAGAAGAAGGCCATCAACGACGTCTCGATCGACATCGACAACGGCATCGTCACTGCCTTCATCGGCCCTTCGGGCTGCGGCAAGTCGACGTTCCTGCGCACGCTCAACCGGATGAACGACACCATCGCCGGTGCCCGCGTCGACGGCGAGATCCTGCTCGACGGCGAGGACATCTACGCCGCCAGCATGGACCCGGTCGCCCTGCGTGCCCGTGTCGGCATGGTGTTCCAGAAGCCGAACCCGTTCCCCAAGTCGATCTTCGAGAACGTCGCCTACGGCCCGCGCATCCACGGCCTCGGCACCTCGAAGTCGGAACTGGACGGCATCGTCGAGCGGGCGCTGACCAAGGCGGGGCTCTGGGAAGAGGTCAAGGACCGCCTGACCGACGCCGGCACCGCGCTTTCGGGCGGCCAGCAGCAGCGCCTGTGCATCGCGCGCGCCATCGCCGTCAGCCCCGAGGTCATCCTGATGGACGAGCCGTGCTCCGCGCTCGATCCGATCGCCACCGCGCGCATCGAGGAGCTGATCGACGAGCTGAAGGAAAGCTTCGCGATCGTCATCGTCACCCACTCGATGCAGCAGGCCGCGCGCGTTTCGCAGCGCACCGCCTTCTTCCACCTCGGCAGCCTGGTGGAATATGGCGAGACCGACCAGATCTTCACCAATCCGCGCGAAACGCGCACCAAGGACTACATCACCGGCCGCTACGGCTGAGGTGATCTGGTAAGCAGGAACACGCCATGGTCGACCATACCGTCAAGGCCTTTGACTCCGAGATCGGGCAGCTTCGCGGCCTCGTCGCCGAAATGGGCGGGCTCGCCGAAGTCGCCATCCGCGACGCCATCACCGCGCTCGTCCACCACGACGAGGAACTGGCCGCGCAAGTCGTGGCCGCCGACGCCCGCCTCGATGCGCTCGAAGCCGAGGTGGACCGCCTCGCGGTACGCACGATTGCGCTCCGGGCCCCGATGGCCGACGATCTGCGCGACGTCATCGCCGCGCTCAAGATCTCGGGCGTGGTCGAGCGCATCGGCGACTATGCCAAGAACATCGCCAAGCGCGTCAATGCGCTGGAAGGCCGTACCAAGATCGATCCGGTGACCCTCGTGCCGACGATGGCCGAGATCGCCGAGAGCATGGTGCGCGATGTCCTCAACGCCTACGGCTCGCGCGATGCGACGCTGGCGGTCGAGGTGATCCGCCGCGACCAGAAGCTGGACCAGTTCTACAACACGCTGTTCCGCTCGCTGCTGACCCACATGATGGAGAACCCGGCGACGATCACCAGCGCGGCGCAGCTTCTCTTCATCGCCCGCAACCTGGAACGCATCGGCGACCATGCCACCAACGTGGCGGAGATGGTCTACTACGCCGCCACCGGCGAGTACTGCACCGAGCGCGATTCGCTGACCGACGACACCTCGGGGCCGCTCGCATGATGGCCTCGGTGCTGGTCGTCGAGGACGACGTCGCCCTGTGCGAACTGCTCACCTGGAACCTCTCCGCCGAGGGCTATGACGTGCGCTCCACCGCCGATGGCGAGGAGGCGCTGGTCATGGTGCGCGAGCAGGCGCCCGACGCCATCGTGCTCGACTGGATGATCGAGCAGGTGCCCGGCATCGAGGTCTGCCGCCAGCTGCGCAAGGACAAGGAAACCGCGTCGATCCCGATCATCATGGTGACCGCGCGCGGCGAGGAGGAGGACATGATCCGCGGCCTCAAGACCGGCGCGGACGACTATGTCACCAAGCCCTTCTCCCCGCGCGAGCTGATGGCCCGGATCGAGGCGCTGCTGCGCCGTTCGCGCCCGTCGTTGGCGGGCAACGTGCTGTCGTGGGGCGACATCGAGCTGGACGCCACCAGCCACCGCGTCCGCCGCGCCGGCGAGGCGCTGCACCTGGGCCCCACCGAGTTCCGCCTGCTGCGCTACTTCATGGAGCGCCCGAACCGCGTCGTCTCGCGCCAGCAGATCCTGGACGGCGTCTGGGGCATGGACTCCGACATCGACGAACGCACGGTGGACGTCCACATCCGCCGCCTGCGCAAGGCGATCAACCGCGACGGCGACACCGATCCCATCCGCACCGTCCGCGCGGCGGGCTACGCGATGGACGTGGCGTAAGATCCACCGTGGGGGGGCAGGGCGGTCGCTGCCCGCCCCCCTCGCGCGGGTTTCCGGACACTCATCGCCCCTGCGCCTTGCCGCCGCGCGCGCCGCGCTTAAACCTCGCCCAAACGAGATGAGGGATGAGGCGCGCATGACCGGCACACTGAGCTTCGGCTACCTCTACGATTTCCGCAATCCCGCGCCGTGGCACCGCGCGCCCGAGGCGCTCTACGCCGAGACGCTCGATGTCGTCGTCGAGACCGAGGCGCTGGGCTTCGACGGCGCCTTCGTGCCCGAGCATCACCTCGCGGAAGACGGCTACATGCCCTCGCCGCTGGTGGCGCTGGCCGCGATCGCCGCGCGGACCCGCCGGATGCGCATCGGCACCGGCATCGCGCTCGGCCCGCTCTACGAACCGCTGCGCTTCGCCGAGGACTGCGCGGTGCTCGACATCCTGTCCGGCGGGCGCCTGCAACTGGGCCTCGCCATCGGCTACCGCGCACGCGAGTATGCCGCCCATGGCCTCG
>DATKFS010000156.1:0-29385 GCA_035511275.1 Novosphingobium sp. | reverse complement strand
ATGCGCTTCTCCTCTCTCATTTTCGCTCTGTTCTTGGGGCGAGAGTAACCCATGTCCGCCCGGTCGCCTAATCTCACCAAGCTGAGTGAATGATGGGGAGCGCAGGCAACAAAAAAGGGGCGGATCGCTCCGCCCCTCTTGGGTGTCCCTTGCGGGACCAGCCTTTGAACCTTGGCTTACTTGCCGAAGGTCGCGAACTGTTCATTGCCGACGAAGCCGAACTTCGTGACCTGCGAGGCCTTGATGACCTGCAGAACCCCTGCCGACAGCTCGTAGCTGGCTTCCGGCTCGGGCTGGAACTGGAGTTCCGGCTCGGGGGTCATGCGGGTGGTGGCCTGCAGCGAGTTGTTGAGCGTCACCGCATCGATCTGGGTGCCGTTCCACATGATCTTGTCGTCCGCCGTGAGAACGACCTTGTTCTTCACGGGATCCAGCGGCGGCGGCTCGTTCGTCGGAGGCGTCGCGACCGGGAGGTCGATGTCGATCGAGTGGGTCGCAACCGGGATGGTGATGATGAACATGATGAGGAGCACGAGCATGACGTCGATCAACGGCGTCGTGTTCATGTCCATCATCGGCGAGCCATCATCCTTGCCGCCTGACATTGCCATGAGAAGTTACTCCTGTTCCTGCCTGAACGTCAGCCGTTCGGGTCGATCGGGTTGGTGATGAAACCAACCGTCGGGTAGCCCGAGATCTGGACGTTGTAGATCGCACCTGCGACGCAGCGCCACGGGGCGGCGACGTCGCCGCGGATGTGGACCTGCGGGATCAGCTCCGGGTTCGCCATGAGGGCCTGCGGGCCGCCTTCGCGCTTCACGATAGCATCGAGACGCTTGAAGGCCTGGTCGCGCAGTTCCTCCGAGGTGACCGGAGTGACGTTGTTGAAGTAGATGCGGCATTCGCCGTTGCGCGCCGCGCCGGTGTAGCCGGGTTCGCCGGCACTGCGACCGGAGCTGTCCGTGGTCGAGACGGTGAGGAGCAGGTTCTCGACCTTGTCCTTCGATTCGACCGCGGGGATCACCGGGATGCGCAGCTTCTCGATCGTCTGGATCGCGACCGGAACCGCGATCAGGAAGATGATGAGCAGCACCAGCATGACGTCGACGAGCGGCGTCGTGTTGATGTCGGACATCGGTGTCTCAGCACCGCCTCCGCCCGTGGATATCGCCATAGTCTTATCCTAATCCTTGCGTTGCCTGGGGGCCGGCGGCGGCCCTTCGCATGCTTCGTGCCGCCGCCATTCGTGACCCCGACGGGGTTTGCGGGCCGAGAGGCCGACCCGCTGGTCCCGTGCGTCTTACGGCTTGGCCGGAGCGGCGGCCGGCTTTGCCGGGGCAGCAGCGGCCTTCGCGGGAGCGGAGGCGATCGAGGGCTTCACGGCGCCCTTCGAGTTGATGTTGGCGAGCACGTCGTTCGAGAAGCCGGTCAGCAGCTCGGCGATGCGCTTGTTGCGTGCCTGCAGGTAGTTGTAGGCGAGCACGGCCGGAACCGCGACGAGCAGACCGAGCGCGGTCATGATCAGTGCTTCACCGACCGGACCCGCGACCTTGTCGATCGAGGCCGAACCGGCGAGGCCGATGGCGATCAGCGCGCGGTAGATGCCGACGACGGTACCGAACAGACCGATGAACGGCGAGGTCGCACCGACGGTGGCGAGGAAGGGCAGGCCGCCGGCGAGGCGAGCGTTGATCGACGCTTCCGAGCGGGCGAGCGAGCCGTGCAGCCAGTCGTGGGCTTCGAGGCTGTCGGTCATCTTCGAGTGCTGGTCTTCGGCGGCGAGACCGTCGTCGACGAGCTGGCGCCAGGCGCTGTTCTTGTCGAGCTTCGCAGCGCCTTCACGCAGCGTCGGCGCGCGCCAGAACGAGGTGCGGATCACGCCGAACTGGCGCAGGATCTTCGACTGCTCGAACCACTTGGTGAACAGGATGTAGAACGAACCGAAGGACATGATGCCCAGGATGATCACGGTCGCGTAGGCGATGAAACCGCCCTGCTCGAGGGCTTCCATGAAGCCGAACTTGTTCTGCGGTGCGCCCGCGCCGGCGGCGAGGATGTCAACGATAAGCATGCGAGTTACCTCTCAAGAAGAATGCAGGAGTAGGTCAGGACCAAAAGGTGCCGTCCCGACCGCCTTGGAGTTAGTTGAGCTTGTAGACGATAGCCGTCGTGTACGACGAAGCGATCGCATTGCCGTCCCTGTCGAGCGCCGGGTCGAAACGCGCGTAGCGCGTCATGCCGTCGCAAGCCGCCTCGTCGAGGTCGGGGCTGCCGCTGGAGCCCGAAACCGAGCAGGCGGTAACCTTGCCGTCCGGTCCGATCTGGACGCGAACGCCGACGCGACCTTCGCGCTCTTCACGAGCGGCGCGGGTCGGGTAGTTCGACTGGATGCGACCAGCCCAGCCCGCCTGGCCCTTCGGCTTGACGCCACGGGCCTTGGAAGGTCCGGGAGGCGGCGGCGGGGGTGCCGGCGGCGCAGCGGTCTGGATGACCACCGGCGGCGCCGGGGGAGGCGTGATCACCGTCTGCACCGGCGGCGGGGCCGGGGCGATGTTGATCGGCGGAGGCGGCGCCACGATCGGTGGCGGCGGCGTATCCGGCTGCTCAGGCGGAGGCGGCGGCGGCTCCTCCTCCTTCGGTTTCTCTTCCTTGATGTCCACGGTGGTCACCTTCTTGATGACCTGTTGCGCCGCCTTGTAGGCCAAGCCGGTGACAAGCGCATAGCCGACGAAGACGTGGATCAAGGCGACAATGACAAGAGCAGTAATCTTGCTACTGCTCATTTGCTGGTCAGCGTAAGCCATTCAGACGCATCACTCCATTACCAAGCCCCGGACCATACTGACGGAATCAATCCCGACAAGACGTGTCCAAGGGCGCCCATGGCTTCCCCCGGAGGAGGAATCCATGACGAAACTCAATTACCCACCCTGACGGCTGACAGTCTACCTCTCCGAGAACGAAACCCGACGGGAAGGCGAACCGCGGGGCATTTTTTAGTATTTTTGCCCCATTTTGCAGGCTTCTTAGCGGCGAAGCCCACCCCACGCAACGCCTTATCGCCGCGGCATGGGTTAACGCACAATTCATGCCGCGTTCGGTCAAATTGATCCAGTGCAATTTTGTGTCCGCATCGCCCTGCGGCTATAAGCCATCGCATTTCCACGGAGATTATCGTCCATGCCGTCCCATTTTCCGCCCCTTGCAGCGGGTCTCGCGGGTGCCTATCTCGCTCTCGCACCACTCGCCGCGAGCGCCCAGGGGCTCCCTGCGGCGCCGGGTGAGGTCACTTATGCGGACATCGCGGACCTTGCCGATTCGGCGGGACTGGTCGTGCAGGCGCAGGTTTCCAGCATGGCACGAGTAGAGGATTCCCGGGCGCGGGGCCTGACCCCGGGGCACGGCCGCTTCTACGTCGAGGCCAGGACCCGTGCCCTCCTCACCGGCAAGGCGCCGCTGGGCGAATCGATCCGCTACCTCGTCGATCTTCCTCTCGATGCGCGCGGCAAGGCACCGAAGCTGAAGAAGCAGGACGTGTTCCTGTTCGCCCGCGCAGTGCCGGGCCGTCCGGGCGAGCTGCAACTGGTGACGCCGACCGCGCAGCAGGTGTGGACGGTGCAGGGCGAGGCGCGGCTGCGCGCGATCCTGCGCGGCCTCGTCGCGCCGGACGCGCCGGCCAAGGTCACGGGCGTTCGCGAGCTGCTGTTCGTGCCCGGCAACCTTGCCGGGCAGGGCGAGACGCAGATCTTCCTCAACACCACGGACGGTTCGGCCGCATCGATCACCGTCCGCCACGAGCCCGGCGCGGCGCCGGTCTGGGGGGTGTCGTTCTCCGAACTGGTCGCCAATGTCGGCCATCCGCCCGCGCGCGACACGATCGAGTGGTATCGCCTGGCCTGCTTCCTGCCCAACCTGCCGCCGGCGCGCGCCAACATCTCGAGCAGCTATCGCGAGCAGCAGCAGGCGCTGTCGGACTATCGCATGGTGCTTGGCGACCTCGGGGTCTGCGCAAGGACGCTGAGGTAGGCCGGATAACCCCGTCGTCCCGGACTCGCTCCGGGACGACGGTGCAAGACGCCGTTGACACGACCCATCTGCAAACCGCCGCTGGAAATTCCCCTCCGCCTGTCCTAGGGCGCGCTCCCGAAAAGGAGCTTGCATGGTCGAACCGCTCAATATCGCGCTTGCCGGACTGGGAACCGTCGGAGGCGGCGTCGTCCGGCTCATCGAGACCAACGCGGAGCTGATCGCCCGCCGCGCGCGCCGTCCGATCCGCATCGCCGCCGTCAGCGCGCGCGACCGCACCAAGGATCGCGGCGTCGACCTCTCGCGCTACGACTGGGAGGACGACACTGCCGCCCTCGCCGCGCGGCCGGACGTGGACGTGGTGGTGGAGATGGTCGGTGGCTCGGACGGCCCGGCGCTGGCGCTGGCGCGCAATGCGATCGCGGGCGGCAAGGGCCTCGTCACCGCCAACAAGGCAATGATCGCACATCACGGGCTGGAGCTTGCCGCCGCAGCGGAAGCGGCAGGCGTCGCGCTCAAGTTCGAGGCGGCGGTGGCCGGCGGCATCCCGGTCATCAAGGGGCTGTCCGAAGGCGCGGCGGCCAATGCCATCGAGCGGGTCTACGGAATCCTCAACGGCACCTGCAACTACATCCTCTCGACCATGGAGGACACCGGCCGCGACTTCGCCGATGTGCTCGCCGACGCACAGCGCATGGGCTATGCCGAGGCCGACCCGACCTTCGATATCGAGGGCATCGACGCCGCGCACAAGCTGTCGATCCTGGCGGCGATCGCCTTCGGATCGCGCCTGCGCTTCGACGCGGTGGAGACCATGGGCATCAGCCGCGTCAAGGCCGCCGACATCGAGCAGGCGCGCTCGCTCGGCTACGTCATCCGCCTGATCGGCATGGCCGGGACCGACAGCTCGGACGGCACCTGCCGCCTGTTCCAGCGCGTGCGCCCGCACCTCGTGCCGATCGACCACCCGCTCGCGCATGTGGACGGGGCGACCAACGCGGTCGTCGCCGAGGGCAACTTCATGGGACGGCTGCTGTTCCAGGGCGCCGGCGCCGGTGACGGGCCGACCGCGAGCGCGGTCGTCGCCGACATCATCGACATCGCCCGGGGCGAGAAGGGCGCGGCGTTCTCGATGCCCGCCGCCGAGCTGGAGGCGATGGAACCGGCCTCGTCCGGACACCGCGTGGGCAGCTCGTACATCCGCTTCACCGTGCCCGACCGGCCCGGCGTGCTGGCCGACATCACCGCCGCCATGCGCGATGCCGGAGTCTCGATCGAAAGCCTGATCCAGAAGGGCGACCCCGACCAGGACGGCGAGGTCATCCTCGCGGTCGTCACCCACCCCGGCCCGGAAAGCGCCGTGACCGAGGCGATGCGCATCCTCGACGGGTCCGACAGCCTGACCGCCAAGCCGCTGGTGATGCAGATCATCGGCGCCTGAGCGGGCTTCCGGGGAGTGAGGCCCTCCCCGCTCAGGGCGCGCGCAGTTCGCCCTTGGCGATCTTGTCGGCGTCCGAGCCGGCAGGAGCGATGGGGATCGTCGACAGGTCGATGATATAGGGCTGCTCGACCGAGCCGAACGTGGCAGTAGTCTTGCCACGGAAGATGCCCCTGCCCGCGACATCCGCAGGCGCGAGGTCGTTTTCATCCAGACTCTGGTCGCGCTCGTCCCTGGTGGACGGGACGCGGGTTTCTTCCCGGTTGGGGGCGCAGACCACGATCTCGCCCTGGCGGGTGGGATTTGCGCAGCTGTTGCGGATCTTGTCCGGGGTGATCCGTCCTCCGGCGCCGATCATCTTTTCAGCGATCGCGCGGTCCTCCGCAGACTGGGAGGACGATTGTGCAGGAGCCGATTGCGCAATCGCCGGGGCGGGAGCCAATGTTGCAAATGCGAAAAGGTAGAGCCAGCTTCTCGACAATTCTAATTCCTCTGTCTAAGCGGTTTGAACCTTTCCTCCCAGGATTAATCCGGAGTGAACATGCCCGAAAACACTACCCCCGCAAGTAAAGTACTCGATCGCGTCCTCGTGCTCGAAATGGTTCGCGTTACCGAGGCTGCCGCCATCGCCGCGTCCCACCTCATTGGCCGCGGCGACGAGAAGGCTGCCGATCATGCAGCTGTCGAAGCAATGCGCAAGGCTTTTGACACGCTGTACATGGACGGCACCGTCGTGATCGGCGAGGGGGAACGGGACGAAGCCCCGATGCTCTTCATCGGCGAGAAGGTCGGCGGCGCTCCCGGGCGCGGTCCGAAGATCGACATCGCGCTCGACCCGCTCGAAGGCACGACGATCACCGCGAAGGCCGGACCCAACTCGCTCGCCGTGCTCGCGGCGGCGGAAGAGGGCGGCCTGCTCAACGCGCCCGACGTCTACATGGACAAGCTCGCGGTCGGCCCGGGCTACCCCGAGGGCATCATCGACCTCGACAAGACCCCGACCGAGAACGTGAAGGCGGTCGCCGCCGCCAAGGGCGTCAAGCCCGAGGACATCATCGTCTGCGTGCTCGACCGTCCGCGCCACGAGGCACTGATCGCCGAACTGCGCGGCCTGGGCTGCGGCGTGGTGCTGATCGGTGACGGCGACGTCGCGGGCGTCATCGCGGTGACCGACGAGGACACCACGATCGACATGTACATGGGTTCGGGCGGCGCTCCCGAGGGCGTTCTCGCCGCGGCCGCGCTGCGCTGCGTCGGCGGCCAGTTCAACGGCCGCCTGCTGTTCCGCAACGACGACGAGCGCGCCCGCGCCCGCAAGTGGGGCATCGAGGACCTGAACAAGGTCTACAAGCTCGAGGAGCTGGCCAAGGGCGACTGCATCTTCGCGGCCACCGGCGTCACCAGCGGCTCGCTGCTGGAAGGCGTGAAGCGTCGCAAGGGCGGGAAGATGACCACCGAGAGCGTGGTCATGCGTGCCAGCTCGGGCACCGTGCGCTGGATCAAGGGCGAGCACCGCATCTGATCCGCGCCGCAAGGCTCGCATTCGAAAGGCCGGCTCCGGGAAACCGGGCCGGCCTTTTTCGCGTTCGGGCGGGCGACGCATGTCGCCCCCGTCATCGGGCAGCCGGTCCGGGGTGGCGATGAAGACGCAAGAGGCGCGCGAT
Organism: Novosphingobium sp.; assembly: GCA_035511275.1. Taxonomy (GTDB): domain Bacteria; phylum Pseudomonadota; class Alphaproteobacteria; order Sphingomonadales; family Sphingomonadaceae; genus Novosphingobium. Next base: position 22,257 of record DATKFS010000156.1, on the reverse strand, counting down.
CGGCGCACAAACCGGGCCGGACTATTGCAATCCGGCGACACCGGGCTACAGGGCCGGTCCCAACGACAGACCGCCAGGAACCGTCACGGGGATTCGCCAAATGAAGATCATGTCCGGCAACAGCAACATGCCGCTCGCCCGCGCCATCGCGGGATACCTCGAGCAGCCGCTCACCGACGCCAGCGTGCGCCGCTTCGCCGATGAGGAGATCTTCGTCGAGATCCACGAGAACGTGCGCGGCGAGGACGTCTTCGTGGTCCAGCCCACCGCCTTCCCGGCGAACGACAACCTGATGGAACTGCTGATCTGCATCGACGCGCTGCGCCGTGCCTCGGCCAAGCGCATCACCGCAGTCGTCCCCTACTTCGGCTATGCCCGCCAGGACCGCAAGCCCGGCCCGCGTACCCCGATCTCGGCCAAGCTCGTCGCCAACCTCATCACCGAGGCGGGCGCCGACCGCGTCCTCTCGGTCGACCTGCACGCCGGGCAGATCCAGGGCTTCTTCGACATCCCGACCGACAACCTGTTCGCCGCCCCCGTGATGGCGGCGGACATCCAGGCGCGCTACGGCGACCAGTCGCTGATGGTGGTCTCGCCCGACGTCGGCGGCGTGGTGCGCGCCCGCGCGCTCGCCAAGCGCCTGGACAACGCGCCGCTGGCGATCGTCGACAAGCGCCGCGACAAGCCCGGCCAGTCGGAAGTCATGAACATCATCGGCGACGTCAAGGGCCGCGCCTGCATCCTGATCGACGACATCATCGATTCGGGCGGTACCCTGTGCAACGCCGCGCAGGCGCTGATGGACGAGGGCGCCGCCAGCGTCACCGCCTACATCACCCATGGCGTGCTTTCGGGCGCGGCGGTCAGCCGCGTGACCAATTCGGCGCTCAAGGAACTGGTGATCACCGATTCGATCCAGGCCACCGACGCCGCCAAGGATTCGGACAAGATCCGCATCCTGACCATCGCGCCGCTGATCGGCGAGGCCATTCGCCGCATCGCCGACGAAAGCTCGGTTTCCAGCCTGTTCGACTGAGAGTGCGGGCGAGAGGGCGGTTGCTACGGCTTCGCCCTCGATAAGAACCTGGCCCATGCGAAGACGGCGGACCGGTGGTTAGTCCTCGCGTCCGATAAAAGCTCCCGTCATCCCCGCGAAGGCGGGGGTCCATCTCCCGCGGGTGCGGCCGGGGAGGGCCTCAGCTGGGTCGCCTGTTCGGGAATGACGGGGGAGGTTTGCGGACAGGCGTCTGCGCCTCCCGAGCTGTTATCGTTCACCCCGAGCCTGCCGAAGCGTCACTCCCAGGGCCGCGCCTGTCCCGGTTCGAGCCGGTGGAGCGCTTCCAGCCGCCGGGCCTGGCGCGATTCCAGTGCCAGCGTGAGGATCGGCTGCGGCGTCTTCACGAACTGGCGCGGCGACATGCCGAACAGCTCGGTGAATTCGTGGATGAGGTGGCTCTCGTCGTAATAGCGTAGCGCGATTTCCTCGCCCTCGTTCGAATCGGCGACGCCGCGCAGGTGGCTCGCCATGTCGAGCGCGCGGGCGCGGCGCAGGACCTGCTTGGGCGCCATCCCGAAATCGCGGCTTATGACGCGCTCCAGCTTGCGGCGGTCCACCCCGCAGGCCGCGGCTGCGGCGCTTACCGACATGCCCGGGTCGCGGAAGGTGATCTCCTCGAACTGCACGGTGACGGGGTCGGGCAGCCGACCGCCCATGTGCTCCACCCGCTTGCGCACCATTCCCTCCAGCGCCTGCAGCCAGTCTTCCGGGGAGCCCGCGGGATCGAGCATCTCGAGGATGCGGTCCGACGGGGAGGCGACCATGCCCGTGGGCACCAGCATGTCGACGAAATCGCCCACGCGCGGGCCGTGGAGCGCGGTGCAGGCTCCCGGGCGCAGCGCCATGCCGACGCTGATGAAGCTGCCGGTCACCGAGATCGGCATGCGCCGGGACTGCGGGCCGAAGAAGAACGCGTCCCGCTCCGAGGTCATGACCCCGGTCGCCGTCTCGGCCCGCCATTTACCCGCGAGCTGGATGCGCACGAAGGCGGTGTCGTTGAACACGCCGCATGACAGGGTGTAATCGTCGGGGGCCTGGACCTTGGTCACGTAGAGCCGCGCGATCCATGGCGCGAGGTCGAGCGCCGGTGCCCGGTTGTACGACAGGGGTTGCCCGTCTCGTGTCTCGCCCTGTTGCGTTGCGATCGCATGATCCACCGCCGGGCGGTTCTTGCGCTGCATGCCCACTCCAGCCGCGAATGCCCTGCCATGGCGATAGTGGGCGCGAGGGAGCGCGGCAATGCAGGAAAACCCACAAGTTCCGTTAGAAATCGTATTGTATTACAAATGACGCCATCTGCGCCCGGACTTGACCGGGTCGGGGGCGTGCGGGCAGAGCGATATTCATGAAAATCGAACAGGACATCGCCCTCGCCCTGCGGCTCGCCGATGCGGCGGGCGAGGCGATTCGCCCGCATTTCCGCACCGGCCTCACCGGCGACCGCAAGTCCGACGCCTCGCCGGTCACCGTCGCCGACCGCGCCGCCGAGGAGGCGATGCGCCGCATCCTCAAGGCCGAAGTCCCGCGCGACACCATCATCGGCGAGGAATTCGGCACGGAAGCGGGCTCGTCCAACCGGACCTGGGTGCTCGATCCGATCGACGGCACCGTCTCGTTCATCGCCGGGCGGCCGATCTTCGGCACGCTGATCGCGCTGCTGGTGGACGGCTGGCCGGTGCTGGGGATCATCGACCAGCCGATCCTGGGCGAACGCTGGGTCGGCGCCAGCGGCCATCCCACCACCTTCAACGGGAAGCCGGTGCGCACGCGCGCCTGCCGCGAGCTGTCGGACGCGATGATGGCGACCACCGGCCCCCAGTACTTCGACGACCACCAGGGCGATCACTTCATGGCGCTGGCGGCGAAGACCGATCACAAGCGCATGATGTTCGGCGGCGACTGCTACAACTACGGCCTCCTCGCCAGCGGCCACATCGACCTCGTCTGCGAGGCCGGGCTGAAGCTGCACGACTGGGCGGCGCTGGTCCCGATCGTCGAGGGCGCGGGCGGCACCATGTGCGACTGGAACGGCGAGCCGCTCAACATCGATTCGGGCGGCGAGGTGCTGGCGATCGGCGACCCCGCGCGGCTCGAGGACGTGGTCGAGGCGATGGCCTGCCACCACCACGACTGACGGCGGCGTGGCGCGGGCCTTGCGCCTGTTCGTCTACGGCACGCTGGAGCCCGGTGGCGGCACGGCGATGGGGGACTGGATTGCCGAGCGGCTCGTCGGCTCGCGGCAGGCGTGCGCACCGGGCCGTCTGCACGGCATCCCGGCGGTCGGGGCCTGGTATCCGGCCCTGACTCGCGGCGCTGGCTGGGTCCGGGGCACCCTGTGCGACCTGAGGCTGCGGCCGGGCGACCTTGCCCGGCTCGACCGGTACGAGGGGCGGGAGTACCGCCGGATCGCCTCTCCCGTGCGAACCGCGTCCGGGAGAGTGATCGCCCAGCTCTATCTCTGGCGGATCGCGCTGCCTGACGGAGCCCCCGTCATAGCGGATGGCGATTTCCCCGGCTGGCTGCGCGGCAACCGCCTGCGCGCCTATGGGTTGTCGGGGACATGAGCGAGAACACGGCGATAATCACCGGAGGCGGAGCCGGCATCGGGCGCGGCCTCGTCCTTCACTTCGCGGGCCTTGGCTGGCGCGTCGTCGCGCTCGACCGCGACGCGGCGGCTCTGGAGGAGCTTTCCGCGCTGCTCCCCGCCGACCGGCTGCTGGCGATCGAATGCGACGTCGGCCGGGAAGCAGCGGTGCGTTCCGCCTTCGCGAAGATCGGCAGATGGACCGAGGCGGCGCACCTGCTCGTCAACAACGCGGGGATCGCCGATCCGCTCGACGGCCCGCTGGAGGACGTCACGCTGGAGCGCTGGCAGGCCGTCGTGGATGCCAGCCTCACCGCGGCGTTCCTCTGCTCGCGCGAGGCGCTGCCGCTGTTGCGGGCGGGCGCTCCCGCCAGCGTGGTCAACATATCCTCCACCCGGGCGCACCAGTCCGAGCCGGACACGTTCGCCTATGCCGCCGCCAAGGGCGGGATCAGCGCGCTGACGCATGCCATGGCCGTCAGCCTCGGCCCGGACATCCGGGTCAACGCCGTGCTCCCCGGCTGGATCGAGACCGGGCCCTGGCAGCGCGAGGACCGGCGCCGGGAGCCGAACCATTCGGCTGAGGACCGCGCACAGCACCCTGTCGGCCGGGTGGGCGAGGTGGAGGATATCGCCCGCACCGTCGAGTGGCTCGTCGGAGCAGGGTTCGTGACGGGCCAGGAGATCGTGGTCGACGGCGGCATGACCAGGCGCATGATCTACGCCTGAAGTCTCGCTTCACGCCGCTTGCGTTTGGCGGCGTCTGCCACTAAGGGCCCGCACTTCAATCGACACGGTTGAGTCTTGATCCAAGAGATTCGCGCGTCGGCCTGGCGAAAAGGGCTGCCATGGCCGGCTGGACGTGTCCCTGAAAAGGAGACCGAAATGCCCAAGTTGAAGACCAAGAGCGGCGTGAAGAAGCGCTTCAAGCTCACCGCCACCGGCAAGGTGAAGCATGGCGTGGCCGGCAAGCGCCACCGCCTGATGAGCCACAACGGTAAGTACATCCGCCAGAATCGCGGCACCGAAGTCATTTCCGACGCCGATGCCAAGACGATCAAGAAGTGGGCGCCCTACGGGCTCAACTGAGGAGTACTGACCGATGAGCCGTATCAAGAGGGGTGTCACCACCCGCGCCAAGCACAAGCGGATCCTGGAACAGGCCAAGGGCTACCGTGGCCGCCGCAAGAACACCATCCGCGTCGCACGCCAGGCCGTCGAAAAGGCCGGCCAGTACGCGTACCGCGACCGCAAGATCAAGAAGCGCACCTTCCGCGCGCTCTGGATCCAGCGCATCAACGCTGCCGTCCGCGCCGAAGGCCTGACCTACTCGCAGTTCATGCACGGCGTTAAGCTCGCCGGCATCGAAATGGACCGCAAGGTCATGGCCGATCTCGCCATGAACGAAGGTGGCGTGTTTACCGCCGTCATCGCGCAGGCGAAGGCAGCACTGCCCGCGGCATAATCCGCAAGGCACGAAGGTCTCGCTTCACAGCGCGATTTCAGGGGCGTGGATGGCAAGTGCCGTCCGCGCCCTTTTCGCGTCTGGCTTTAGGGGGCAGGGTTTCGCGCGGAGGCGCGGAGAAGAATAAGATTTGGTATCACGCAGAGATGCAAAGGCGCAGAGGGGGTGCGCAGCGCCGCAGGCTATCTCGTTTTGCGGACGTTGCGACACACGCGGCATTGCTGCGAAGGCGGCTTCGCCGCAAAACGCGACATCTCTGCGGCCCTGCGTCTCTGCGTGACCAACCTCTTCCTTCATCTTCGCGCCTCCGCGCGGAACCCTCTTGCGTTGCGATCTGCGCGCCTTCTCCTTAAGGAGCGCGGGGCCGAAGCATCAGACAGGTTCCCGCCGTCCCGGGAATGACGAGTTTTTTTGGGGTAAGTATCGTGCTTGATATCGACCAGGTGATCGCGCAGATCGACGGAGCCGAAACGCTGGAAGCGCTGGAGGCCCTGCGCATCCAGTACCTCGGCAAGCAGGGCTCGATCTCGGGCCTGCTCAAGACGCTGGGCGGCATGAGCCCGGAGCAGCGCCAGGTCGAGGGGCCGAAGATCCAGGCCCTGCGCGAAGGCGCGAGCGCCGCCATCGCCGCCCGCAAGGATGCGCTGGAGACTGCCGCGCTCGACGCACGCCTCGCCTCCGAGACCATCGACCTCTCGCTCCCCGCGCCGCAAGCGCCGCAGGGGTCGGTGCATCCCATCTCGCAGGTCATGGACGAGCTGGCGGAAATCTTCGCCGACCTCGGCTTCGCGGTCGCCACCGGCCCCGAGATCGAGGACGACTGGCACAACTTCACCGCGCTCAACATGCCGGAAAGCCACCCGGCGCGCGCGATGCACGACACCTTCTACTTCCCCGACAGGAACGACGGCGGCCGCGAGATGCTGCTGCGCACGCATACCTCGCCGGTGCAGATCCGCACGATGCTCAAGGACGGCGCCCCCCTGCGCATCGTCGCGCCCGGCCGCGTCTACCGTTCGGACAGCGATGCCACCCACACCCCGATGTTCCACCAGATCGAGGGCCTCGTCATCGACAAGGGCATCCACCTCGGCCACCTGAAGTGGACACTGGAAGCCTTCCTCAAGGCCTTCTTCGAGCGCGACGACATCGTCCTGCGCCTGCGCCCCAGCTACTTCCCCTTCACCGAGCCCTCGATCGAGGTCGATGTCGGGTACTCCAGCACCGGCGGCCGCCGCGTGGTGGGCGGCTCGGGCGACGCGCCGGGCCATGCCTGGATGGAAGTGCTCGGCTCGGGCATGGTCAACCGCCACGTCATCGCGGCGGGCGGGATCGACCCGGACGAATGGCAGGGCTTCGCCTTCGGCATCGGCGTCGATCGCCTCGCCATGCTCAAGTACGGAATGGACGACCTGCGCGCCTTCTTCGACGGCGACGTGCGCTGGCTCTCCCACTACGGATTCTCCGCCCTGGACGTGCCGACCCTTTCGGGCGGCGTCGGCACCCCGGTCTGAGCGGAAAGGATATTTAGATGAAGTTCTCGCTCTCCTGGCTGAAGCAGTACCTGGAAACCGATGCGACGATCGAGGAGATCGCCGCGAAGCTCAACGCCATCGGCCTCGAGGTCGAAGGCGTCGAGGATCCGGCCGAGAAGCTCGCCGGCTTCCGCGTCGCCCGAGTGCTCACCGCCGCGCGCCACCCTGACGCGGACAAGCTGCAGGTCCTCTCGGTCGACACTGGCGAGGGCGAGCCCCTGCAGGTCGTTTGCGGCGCGCCCAATGCCCGCGCCGGGATGGTCGGCGTGCTCGGCCTGCCGGGTGCCACCGTTCCCGCGAACGGGCTCGTGCTGAAGAAGTCCGCCATCCGCGGCGTCGAATCGAACGGCATGATGTGCTCCACGCGCGAGCTGGAACTGGGCGAGGACCACGACGGCATCATTGAATTGCCGCAGGACGCGCCCGTGGGCACGCCCTTCGCGCAGTACCATGGCGCCGATCCGGTGATCGACGTCGCCATCACCCCCAACCGCCCGGACTGCATGGGCCTCTACGGCATCGCCCGCGACCTTGCGGCGGCGGGCTTGGGGACGCTCACGCCCATCGAGGCGCTCGAGATCGAGGGCAGCTATCCCTGCCCGGTAGAAATCCGCATCGAGGATACAGAGGGCTGCCCCGCGTTCTACGGCCGCGTCATCAAGGGCGTGAAGAACGGCCCCTCGCCGCAGTGGCTGCAGGATCGCCTGAAGTCCGCTGGCCAGCGCCCGATCTCGGCGCTGGTGGACGCGACCAACTACGTGATGCTTGCCTATGGGCGCCCGGCCCATGCCTATGACCTCGCGAAGCTGAACGGCGCCGTCGTCGCCCGCCGCGCGGTCGAGGGCGAAACCGTCGTCGCGCTGAACGAGAAGACCTACACCCTCGACGCCGAGATGACCGTGATCGCCGATCAGGCCGGTGTCCACGACATCGCCGGCATCATGGGCGGAGAGCACTCAGGCTGCGGTGACGACACGACCGACATCCTGCTGGAAATCGCCTACTTCGACCCCGAGCGCATCGCCCGGACGGGCCGCAAGCTCAACCTGACCTCCGACGCGCGCGGACGGTTCGAGCGCGGGATCGACCCCGATTTCCTCGACACCGGCCTCGCCCACCTCACCAAGCTGATCCAGACGCTCTGCGGCGGCGAGGCTTCCGAGGTGGTGCGCGCGGGCGCGGCCCCGGCCACCCCGAAGATCGTCCACTTCACGCCTTCGCTGGTGGAAAAGCTGGGCGGCGTGCAGGTCGAGCCGGGCGAGCAGAAGCGCATCCTCGAAAGCCTCGGCTTCTCCGTGGTGGGCGAGGAGGCGAACTGGGAAGAGAGCTGGGCGGTCACCGTCCCCGGCTGGCGCCCGGACATCGACGGCGCGCCCGACCTCGTCGAGGAAGTCGTGCGCATCCACGGCCTCGACAAGGTGAAGAGCGTGCCGCTGCCACGCGCGGACGGCGTCGCCCGCCCCACCGCCACTGCGGCGCAGGCGCTGGAGCGTCGCGTGCGCCGTGCCGCTGCCGCACGGGGCCTGCACGAGGCCGTCACCTGGTCGTTCCTGCCCGAGGCTGCGGCACAGCCATTCGCGGATGGCCCCCTCTGGATTCTCGCCAACCCTATCAGCGAGGACATGAAGGCCATGCGCCCCTCGCTGCTGCCCGGGCTGCTGATGGCGGCGAAGCGCAACCTCGATCGCGGCGCTTCCTCGCTGCGGCTGTTCGAGCTGGGCCGCCGCTACCTGCGCGGTGCCGGCGGGGCGAGCGATGAGAAGCTGGCGCTGGGTCTCGTCCTTGCGGGCGAGAAGGTCCAGCGCGGTTGGGCGACGGGCAAGGCCGTCCCCTTCGACGCCTATGACGCCAAGGCCGAAGTCGTCGCGCTGCTGGCGCAAGCCGGTGCCCCGGTCGACAAGCTGCAGGTGATGGGAGAGGCCGGGCCGCAGTTCCATCCCGGCCAGTCGGCCACGCTGCGCCTCGGTCCCAAGACGGTGCTCGCGCGCTTCGGGATGCTGCACCCGGCGGTGGCGAAGCAGTTCGACGTGGACGGGCCGGTGGCGATCGCCGAGATCCATCTCGACGCCATCCCGGCGCGCAAGGGCGCGGCCAGCTTCGCCCGCGTCTCCTACGCGCCGCCGCCGCTGCAGGCGGTGACGCGCGACTTCGCGTTCCTCGTGCCTGCGGAGCTTCCGGCGGGCGATCTCGTCCGCGTGGTGCAGGGCGCGGACAAGGCGAACATCGTCGCCACCCGCCTGTTCGACGACTTCCGCGGCGCAGGCGTGCCCGAGGGCCACAAGTCGCTCGCGCTCGAAGTCACGCTCCAGCCGCTCGACAAGAGCTACAAGGACGAGGACATCAAGGCGATCGGCGACAAGGTGACCGCCGCCGCCGCCAAGCTGGGCGCTGTCCTGCGCGGGTGACGCGGCCCGCGAGGTAGCCTCAAGGAATGCAGCGGCCCCGGTCAAGCCGGGGTCGCCATTTTGCGCGAAGGAGATGGCTGTGACCGCAACGGAATTCGTGACCATCTCCTCCGGCGAGCTGACTGCCCGGATCAACCCGCTCGGCGCGGAGCTGTGGTCGCTGACCGACGGCCATGGGCGCGAGTACATGACCGACGCAGACCCGGCGTTCTGGACCGGGCACGCGCCGCTGCTGTTCCCCATCGTCGGCGCGCTCAACGGAGGCCTCTACCGGGTCGGCGGGCGGGAATACGCCTTGGACAAGCACGGTTTCGCCCGGCGCTCGGTCTTCGCGGTGGTCGAGGCCGGGGCGGACCACGCCCTGCTGCGCCTGACCGACAGCGAGGCGACCCGGGCGGTATACCCCTTCGCCTTCGTGCTCGAAGTGATGTTCCGCCTCGACGGCACGGCGCTCCACATGGAGGCGCGCGTCTCGAACCCCGGGGAGGAGCCGCTGCCCTTCAGCTTCGGCTTCCACCCCGCCTTCGCGTGGCCGCTGCCGGGCGGCGCCGCCAAGGCCGATCACATGATCGCCTTCGAGCAGCCCGAGCCGCAGCCGATCCGCCGCATCGAGCCGGCCACCGGCCTCGTCCTGCCGGAACCCGTCGCTACACCGGTCGAGGGTCATCTCCTCTGCCCAGAGGCCGCGCATTTCGAAGCTGACGCGCTGATCTGGGACCGCCTCTCCAGCCGTTCGCTGACGTTCGGCGCGGCGGGCGCGACCCAACTCGCGATTGCCTTCCCCGACACGCCGATGCTCGGCGTCTGGCAGAAGCCCGGCGCGGCCTACCTGTGCATCGAGCCGTGGCAGGGTATTGCCGACCCGCTCGGCTTCACCGGCGATTTCCGCGAGAAGCCGGGCGTCATTACGCTGCCGCCCGGAGAGGCACGCAGCTTCCGCATGGACGTGGCCGTTCTTTCGGCCGATTGATGGAGAACCTCATGAAGACCGTACTCGTCACCGGCGCCACTTCGGGAATCGGTGAAGCCTGCGCCCGGGCCTTCGTCGGCGCCGGCTGGCGCGTCGTCGGCACTGGGCGCCGCGCCGAGCGGCTGCAGGGGCTCGTCGATGAACTGGGCGTGGACCGCTTCCAGCCCTGCGTGTTCGACGTCCGTGACGAGGCCGCGCGCGATGCAGCGCTGGCCGCGCTTCCGGGGGCTTTCGCCGAGATCGACTGCCTCGTGAACAACGCCGGCCTCGCCCTCGGCGCGGCGCCCGCGCAGCAGGCCGACCTTGCCGACTGGAAGACGATGATCGACACCAACGTCGTCGCGCTCGCGTCGCTCACGCACAAGCTGCTGCCGGGGCTGATCGCGCGCAAGGGGGCGATCGTCATGCTGTCCTCGGTCGCTGCGACCTATCCCTATACCGGCGGCAATGTCTACGGCGGCACCAAGGCCTTCGTGCGCCAGTTCGCGCTCGGCCTGCGCTCCGACCTCTCGGGCACGGGGGTGCGCGTGACCTCGATCGAGCCGGGCATGGTCGAAACCGAGTTCACCGTCGTTCGCAATGGCGGCGACCAGGCGGCGTCGGACACTTTCTACGCGGGAGTGAACCCGATGACCGGGCAGGACATCGCCGAGACCGTGCTGTGGGTCGCCTCGCTGCCGGCGCACCTGAACGTCAACACGCTCGAGCTGATGCCGGTGAACCAGTCGTTCGCGGGCTTCCAGGTCGCGCGGGAAGGCCAGTGAAGTAGCCATCGTCGTCCCCGCGAAGGCGGGGATGTCTGATTACTCCTGAGGCACGACGTTGCCGACAGGCGGGCGCGGCTGGGCCGACGGTCCCAGCCTGCGCGGGGATGCCGGGTCTTGGCCCCGGGACTTTCTTTCTGCCTCGCGCCCCACTAAAGGCGCCGGATGACGAACTCCCGCCGCACTTTCGCGATCATCTCCCACCCGGACGCCGGCAAGACCACGCTAACCGAAAAGCTGCTGTTGCAGGGCGGCGCGATCCACCTCGCCGGGCAGGTCAAGGCACGCGGCGCGGCGCGGCGTGCGCGGTCGGACTGGATGAAGATCGAGCAGCAGCGCGGCATCTCCGTGACCAGCTCGGTCATGACGTTCGAGCGGGACGGGATCACCTTCAATCTCCTCGACACCCCGGGCCACGAGGACTTCTCGGAGGACACCTACCGCACGCTCACCGCAGTCGATTCGGCGATCATGGTGATCGACGCGGCCAAGGGCATCGAGCCGCAGACGCGCAAGCTGTTCGAGGTCTGCCGCCTGCGCTCGGTGCCGATCATCACCTTCATCAACAAGGTCGACCGCGAGGGCCGGGCCTGCTTCGACCTGCTCGACGAAGTGGCGGACATGCTGGCGCTCGACGTCTGCCCGATGTCGTGGCCGGTTGGCATGGGCGGCGTGTTCGAGGGCATCCTCGACATCGCCAGCGGCCGGATCAGCCGTCCGGAAGGCCCGTCGAAGGAGTTTCTCGGCAAGGTCGACGAAGGCGCGGCGCTGCCTGACGCGGTGGCCGAGGAACTGGAGCTGGCGATGGTCGGCTATCCCGAATTCGATCTCGATGCCTATCGCGGCGGAGACCTGACGCCGGTCTACTTCGGCTCGGCACTCAAGAACTTCGGCATCGCGGAACTGATCGACGCGATCGCGAAGCTCGCCCCGCCGCCGCGCCCGCAGCCTTCGGACCAGGGGACGATCGCGCCGGATTTCAAGGAAGTCACCGGCTTCATCTTCAAGGTGCAGGCCAACATGGACCCGATGCACCGCGACCGCATCGCCTTCATGCGACTGGTCTCAGGCACCTTCAGGCGCGGCATGAAGCTGACGCCGTCCGGGCTGGGCAAGCCGATCGCGGTCCACTCGCCGATCCTGTTCTTCGCGCAGGACCGCGAGATCGCCGACAGCGCCGAGCCCGGTGACATCATCGGCATCCCCAACCACGGCACCCTGCGCGTGGGCGACACGCTTTCGGAGCGCAACGACGTGCGCTTCACCGGCCTGCCCAACTTCGCGCCGGAAATCCTGCGCCGTGTCCAGCTCAAGGACCCGACCAAGACCAAGCAACTCCGAAAGGCGCTCGACGACCTGTCCGAAGAGGGCGTGATTCAGGTGTTCTACCCGGAGATCGGTTCGCAATGGATCGTCGGCGTGGTCGGCCAGCTGCAGCTCGACGTGCTGATTTCGCGGCTCGAGGCCGAATACAAGGTCGAGGCGATGCTCGAACCCTCGCCCTTCGATACCGCGCGATGGATCAAGGGCGACGACAAGGCGCTGCGCGACTTCGGCGAGATCAACAAGATGAATCTCGCACGGGATCGCGACGGCGACCCGGTGTTCATGGCCCGTTCGGCCTGGGACGTGAACTATCAGCAGGAGCGCAATCCGGAGCTGGCGTTCAGCGCGACCAAGGAACGCTAGGCCGACATTGGCGGCACCAAGGCGCACCTAAACGCACCTGATCGGACCATAAAGGAACCTGACGGGGCTCCGGCGGATTGTCATAAAGGTCACGCCATCGGATGCCTTCGTTGCAGATCAAGTTCGCCAGCTACAACATCCACAAGGCCGTCGGTCTCGACCGGCGGCGCGACCCCGAGCGCATCCTGACGGTGCTGAGGGAGATCGACGCCGACATCGTCGCGCTGCAGGAGGTCGACCGCCGGTACGGCCGGCGGATGGCGGTGCTGCCGCTCGACATCATCCATGCCGCCACCGACTACGTGCCGGTGCCGATGTCGATGAAGCCGGACAGCCTGGGCTGGCACGGCAACGCCATCCTCGTGCGCAAGGGGATCGAGTTGGTCGAGGCGGCGCCGGTGCCGCTGCCGGTGCTGGAGCCGCGCGGCGCCATCCGGGCGGACCTCGTCATCGAGGGGCGGCGGCTGCGGGTGGTGGGGATGCACCTCGACCTGTCGGGCCTGAGACGGCGTCATCAGGTCCGCAGCGTCCTGTCGCACTGCGACGACTGCGAGGCGCGGGTGCCGACGGTGATGATGGGCGATCTCAACGAATGGGCCCAGCGCGGCGGCTGCCTGCGCGAATTCGACGAGGCGTGGCGCGTCCTGGCGCCGGGCCGCAGTTTCCCGTCGCGCCGGCCGATGGCGCCGCTCGATCGCATCGTCGTCTCGCGCGAGTGGGAGGTGCTGGGAACCGACGTGCACCGAAGCCCGTTGTCGGCCACGGGATCCGACCATCTGCCGGTGTTTGCCTCGCTCGCACTGCCTAAAATTTAGGCATCTGCTCAGGAATCGAGCGATACTACGTGCATTTCCCTCGACCTGCGGATTAACCGGAGACTGAATCGGTCCGAAATCTTGTGTCCAGGTTAACTGGCACGCCGTTTGCATTGCCTATCCGTAGCCGGCGCTGGGGCCGGTGGCTAACAGGGGATAGGCATGAAGTTCATCATAGCCATCATCAAGCCCTTCAAGCTCGACGAAGTGCGGGAGGCGCTCGGGGCAATCGGCGTCGCCGGCATGACCGTGTCGGAGGTGAAGGGCTTTGGTCGGCAGAAGGGCCAGACGGAAATCTACCGCGGCGCCGAATACTCGACCAACATGCTGCCCAAGGTGAAGATCGAGGTCGCCGCGCCCGACGATCTCGCGCCCAAGATCGTGGAAACGATCCAGCAGGTCGCGAGCACCGAAGCCATCGGCGACGGCAAGATCTTCGTCCTCGACCTGGCGTCCGCCGTGCGCATCCGCACCGGCGAGGCCGGCGACACCGCGCTTTGAGGGGGATTTCCATGATGAACCGCAAGCTTATCTGCGGCACCGGGGCGCTCACCGCGTCGCTGTTCGCCGCCATGCCCGCCTGGGCCCAGGAAGCGGCCGCCGCCGCTCCGGTGCCCAACCCCGGCAACAATGCCTGGATGATGACCTCGACCCTGCTGGTCCTGATGATGATCCTTCCCGGCCTCGCGCTGTTCTACGGCGGCCTGACCCGCTCGAAGAACATGCTCTCGACCATGACCCAGATCGGCGGCGTCACCGCGCTCGCCATGCTCATGTGGGTGATCGTCGGCTACGGCCTTGCCTTCGGTCCCGAGGGCAACCAGTTCATCAGCTGGGGCAAGTTCTTCCTCGCCGGCGTCACGCCGGACTCGACCGCCGCGACCTTCACCGACGAAGTGATCTCGGAATACGTGTTCATCGCCTTCCAGATGACCTTCTCGGCGATAACCGTCGCGCTGGTCCTGGGCTCGGTGGTGGAACGCATGAAGTTCTCGGCCGTGATGGCCTTCACCGTCGTGTGGCTGCTGATCGTGTACTACCCGATCGCCCACATGGTCTGGGAAGCGCGCGGCGTGTTCTTCGTGATGGGCGCCCTCGACTTCGCCGGCGGCACCGTGGTCCACATCAACGCCGGTGTCTCGGCGCTGGTCGCGGCCCTGATCCTCGGCAAGCGCAAGGGCTACCCCGCTGAACCGATGCCGCCGCACTCGCTGACGCTGACTTTCGTCGGCACCGGCCTGCTGTGGGTGGGCTGGTTCGGCTTCAACGCCGGTTCGGCGCTCGAAGCCAACGGTTCGGCCGCTCTCGCCATGATCAACACTTTCGTCGCCACCGCTTCGGCCGCGCTGTTCTGGATGCTTGCCGAGAAGTTCTCGGGTCACAAGGGTTCGGCGCTCGGCTACTGCTCGGGCATCATCGCCGGCCTCGTCGCCGTCACGCCTGCGGCCGGTAACTCGGGTCCGTTCGGTGCGATCGTCCTCGGCGCCGTGGCCTCGATCGTCTGCTTCATCTTCGTCTCGAAGGTAAAGCCGGCCCTCGGCTACGACGACTCGCTGGACGCCTTCGGCATCCACGGTGTCGGCGGCATCGTCGGCGCCATCGGCACCGGCATCGTCTATGCCCCTTCGCTCGGCGGCCCGGGCGGCGCGGACTTCGACATGGGCGGCCAGCTCGTCACCCAGGTCTCGGCCGTGGCGGCCACCATCGCCCTCTCGGTCGTCGGTACCGCGATCGCCATCTACATCGCCAAGGCCATCACCGGCCTGCGTGTCTCGCCGGAAGTCGAATCCGACGGCCTCGACATCGGCGAGCACGGCGAGCGCGCCTACAACTGAGTTCAAAAGTTCCAGAGTTTGGCGGCGGCGGGTACTTCCTCCTCTCCTCCCACCCGTCGTCGCCAACCGATGTTCCTCCTGCGAACACAGCCTTTGAAGGGCCGGAGCCAGCCGCTCCGGCCCCTTTTTTCGTCCGGAGTGGAGCGCTTTCGCGAAATGCTTTGTGGAGGGCGCGCGGCTATGGGAAACTGCCCCCGGGGGCAGTTTCCGGCGATCTGGGGAGGCGCGCATGAAGTACATCACGGCCATCATCAAGCCGTTCAAGTTCACCGAGGTGAAGGAGGCGCTGAGCGCCGCCGGGGTTTCCGGCCTGACGGTGTCGGAGGTCAGCGGGTACGGTCGCCAGAAGGGACAGACCGAAGTCTATCGCGGCGCCGAATATGCCAAGAGCATGTTGCCCAAGATCCGGCTCGAAGTGGCGGTCCCCGATGCGCTCGAGGACAAGGTGCTGGAGATCATCCGCCAGCACGCCAACAACGACGAGATCGGTGACGGCAAGATCTTCGTCTTCCCGCTGGCGCAGGCCCTGCGCATCCGCACCGGCGAGCAGGGCGACGACGCCCTTTGAGCAGGCCGGTGCTGTTTGATGGGTCGGGCGGTGCGATCGACCGCGATCAGCCGCGCGCGGACAGCATCTCGATCATCTGGCGGATCGGCGTTACGTCGTAGCCCGCGCCCGCCGCCTTCGAGGCGATGACCGCCGGGCTGTCGCCGGCCTTGGCGCGGGCCAGCGCCCACAGCAGCGTCGAGCGCGTGCCCGAACGGCAGTACGCCAGCACCGGGCCGTCCGCTTCCAGCGCCTGCTCCATCGCATCGACCTGGGTCTGGCTGAAGCCGGAATGGGTGACGGGGATGGAGACGTAGTCGATCCCGGCCTCGCGCGCGGCGGCTTCGATCTCGGCGCCGGGCGTCTGGTCGTCGCTCTCGCCTTCGGGGCGGTTGTTGATGATCCGCACGATCCCCATCGCCTTGGCTTCGGCGATCGCATCGGTGCTGATCTGCGGGCTGGCGAAGACGGTGTCGGTGATCTGGCGGAACATGGCTCGCTCTCTCCGGAATCGATTTTCCTGCTTGGCGGCCGGGGCCACCATCGCGGCCATCAAGCCGTTCGAGGCTGAACAGGCAAGCCAAATTCGCGGCGGGAAATCGAATATTCCGCCGATACGGTCCGAAAAGGGCGTGTATTTCCGTTCGCTATTGATCTTGGACTCGTGTATGAGACATGATCGCAGGAGAGCGCTGGGTCGTGCCCGGTCGTTCCACCTGAGGCCCGGCGTGCTACGTCCACGCGTCCGGGCGAATGCTTATGGGGCGCAGCGAAGGTACGTTCGTAGACATGGGTTTTGACAGAGGTCGTCGCGGAAGGGGACGCGACAAGCGGGATCGGTTTGGAGAGGACGAGTTCGACCCGTTCTTTGCCGGACAGGATCGTTTCGGCGGCGGCGGTGATCGCTTCGGCGGCGGCGGCGGTGGTGACCGCTTCGGCGGTGGCGGTGGCGGCGGCGGTTTCGGCGGCGGCGGTGATCGCTTCGGCGGTGGCGGCGGCGGCGGTTTCCGCAGCGGCGGCGGTGGCGGCTTCGGCGGCGGCCCGCGCGGCGGCGGTGGCGGCGGAATGCCTGCCCAGGTCGTCGGCCAGGGCCGCGGCGTGGTCAAGTTCTTCAACGCAGCCAAGGGCTTCGGCTTCATCCAGCGCGAAGAAGGCGGCGATGATGTGTTCGTGCACATCAGCTCGGTGGAGCGCGCCGGACTCGAAGGCCTGGCCGAAGGCCAGCAGCTCGAATTCCAGCTCGTCGATCGTGGCGGCAAGGTCTCGGCCACCGACCTGTCGGTCGTGGGCGACGTGATCCCTGTCGCCAAGCGCGAGCCGGCCGCACCGCAGCGTCAGCTGACCGGTGAAAAGGCCAGCGGAACGGTGAAGTTCTTCAATTCCATGAAGGGCTTCGGCTTCATCACCCGTGATGACGGCCAGCCGGACGCATTCGTGCACATCAGCGCGGTGGAACGCTCGGGCCTGTCGGGCCTGAACGAAGGCGATCGCGTGGAGTTCGACATCGAGGTCGATCGACGAGGCAAGTACTCGGCGGTCAACCTGACGGCGCTCCAGGGCTGATCCTGCCTGCATCCCTCCCGGCGGTTTGACCGGGAGACTGCAAACGTCTAAATACGCGCAAATGGCGGCCCCACAGGGCCGCCATTTGTCGTTTGCGATCTTCACGTGCTGAAATTGTTTCGAGGATAACCGACATGTCGATCACCCCGCTGATGCCCGTCTACCCCCGGTGCGGCGTACGCCCCGTTCGCGGTGAGCACTGCCACCTGATCAGCGACGACGGTCGCCGTTTCCTCGATTTTGCCAGCGGCATCGCCGTAAACGCGCTCGGGCATTCGCATCCGGGCCTCATCGGCGCGATCCAGAAGCAGGCCGAGACGCTGATGCACGTCTCCAACCTTTACGGCAGCCCCCAGGGCGAGGCCGCGGCGAAGCGCTTGGTCGATCTCACCTTCGCCGACACCGTGTTTTTCACCAACTCGGGTGCCGAAGCGGTGGAATGCGCGATCAAGACCGCGCGCGCCTATCACCAGTCGGCCGGCAACGACCACAAGTTCGAGCTGATCACCTTCAACAACGCCTTCCACGGCCGCACGATGGCCACCATCAGCGCGTCCAGCCAGGAAAAGATGCACAAGGGCTTCCTGCCCCTGCTCCCCGGCTTCAAGTACGTGGAGTTCAACGACCTGGAAGCGGCCAAGGCGGCTATCGGCCCGAACACTGCGGGCTTCCTTGTCGAGCCCATCCAGGGCGAGGGCGGCATCCGCATCGCCACCGATGAATTCCTGCAGTGCCTGCGCGCACTGTGCGACGAGCATGACCTGATGCTGGTGCTCGACGAGGTGCAGAGCGGCGTCGGCCGGGCTGGAACCCTCTACGCCTACGAACAGTACGGCATCGAGCCCGACATCCTGTCGACAGCCAAGGCCATCGGCGGCGGCTTCCCGGTCGGCGCCTGCCTCGCCACCGAGAAGGCCGCGCGCGGCATGACCGCCGGAACCCACGGATCGACCTACGGCGGCAACCCCTTCGCCATGGCGGCGATCGGCGCGGTGCTCGACGTCATCCCGGAAGAGGCGT
The DNA here is from genome assembly GCA_035511275.1 of Novosphingobium sp. GTDB lineage: Bacteria > Pseudomonadota > Alphaproteobacteria > Sphingomonadales > Sphingomonadaceae > Novosphingobium. Next base: position 4,008 of record DATKFS010000156.1, on the reverse strand, counting down.
TCCTTGCCGACGTGCGCGCCAAGGGCGAGCGGATCAAGGCGCGCCTCGAACAGTTCATCGGCAACTATCCGGAACTGTTCGAACTCGTGCGCGGGCGCGGGCTGTTCATCGGTCTCAAGATGAGGGTGGAGCCCCGCGCTTTCGTTGCCCACATGCGGGACAACCATCAGTTGCTGACGGTCTCGGCCGGCGACAACGTGGTGCGCATCCTGCCGCCGCTCGTCATCGACGACAGTCACATCGACGAGTTCATGGATAAGCTCTCTGCCGCCGCCGCGAGCTACGTGCCGGAGGAGGTCGCCTGATGGCGAAGGATTTCGTCGACCTGACGGACGCGGGCGGGGATGCGATCGCCGCCATGATCAACGACGCCATGGACCGCAAGGCCGCCCGCAAGGGATGGGCCAAGGGCCGCGCCGACGCCGATGCACCGCTCGACGGGCATGTGCTGGCGATGATCTTCGAGAAGAATTCCACCCGCACGCGCGTGTCATTCGACATGGCCATGCGCCAGTTAGGCGGTTCCGCGCTGATCATGGAGGCGGGCAGCACGCAGATCGGGCGCGGCGAATCGATCGCGGACACCGCCCGGGTCCTCAGCCGCATGGTCGATGCAATCATGATCCGCACCGACGACCACGCCAAGATCGAGGAACTGGCACACTACGCCGACGTGCCGGTGATCAACGGACTGACCGACCTGTCGCACCCGTGCCAGATCGTCGCCGACCTGCTGACGGTGGTGGAAAGCGGCTTTGCCTTGCCCGGGCTGCAGGTGGCCTGGCTGGGCGATGGCAACAACGTTGCCAACTCGCTGATTGAGGCGGCCGGGTTGATGAAGTTCACCGTCCGTATCGGCGGTCCGGCCGGATACGAGCCGGACGCCGCCTTCATCGAGCGCGCCCGTGCGGCGGGCGGCGAAGTCGTGCTGACGCAGGATCCGCGCCAGGCGGTTGCCGGTGCGCAGGTGGTCGTGACCGACACCTGGGTCTCGATGGGGCAGGCCGGCGGCGACGTGCACGTCGCGGCAATGCAGCCCTATCAGGTCAATGCGGCGCTCTTGGCGGCGGCCGAGCCGAACGCCATGTTCCTGCATTGCCTGCCCGCACATCGGGGCGAGGAAGTGACCGACGAGGTCATGGATGGCCCGCGGTCCGCCATCTGGGACGAGGCGGAGAACCGTATCCACGCGCAGAAGTCGGTCCTGCTCTGGGCGCTGGGCAAGCTGTGATCGAGGACGACCTTTTGCGCCGCGACGACACCGGCTTCGACCGGGTGCTGGCGTTCACCGTGCCGGCGCGCCATGCGCGCGGGCGCGTTGTTCGGCTGGGGCCGGTACTGGAGACGGTGCTCTCGGCGCATGACTATCCCAAGGTCGTCAAGCACGTGCTGGCGGAGGCGCTGGTGCTGACAGCGCTGATGGGCTCGCTGCTCAAGGACGAGGGCGCCCAGATTACCTTCCAGGCACAGGCCGAAGGCGGCGCGGTGGACCTGCTCGTCTGTGACTATCGCGGCGGCGAGCTGAGGGGATACCTGCGGCACGATCCCGACAAGGTGGAGGCGCTGGCGGAGGACTGCTCGCTCGAGACGATGTTCGGCACCGGTTATCTCGCCATCACGTTCGATCTCGCGACGTCCGGCGAACGCTATCAGGGGGTGGTGCCGCTGGAAGGCGCTTCGCTGGCGGAAGCGTGCGAAAGCTACTTTGCGCAGTCGGAACAGGTTCCGACGCTGATTCGCATCGCGGTGCGGTCGAACGGCCAGCGCTGCACGGCGGGCGGGCTACTGGTCCAGCACTTCCCCGATGGCGAGGAAGGCAAGGCGCGCCTCCACGCGAAGGAAGACCACCCGGATTGGGAGCACGTGGCCATCATGGCGGGCAGCGTGCAGGAAGCCGAGCTCGTCGATCCCGTACTTAACCTGGAGCAGCTTCTGTGGCGGCTGTTTCACGAGGAAGAGGAAGTGCGCGTCGAACCCCTGGCGCCGCTGGAGCGGGGATGCCGGTGCAGTGTCGAGCACTACCTTGGCATCCTGTCGAGTTTTCCGGAAGACCAGCGGGCGGAGATGCGCGACGACGACGGGATGATCCCGGTCGACTGTGCATTCTGTTCGAAGATCCTTCGCATACCGGCCTGACACGCCGCTGGCCGTCGCACGGCGGTTGACGACCCGGAAATGCGGTTTGTCGAAAGCTCAGCGACGCGCCGGGCAGGCGCGTGCAGCGTGCCAAATGACCCGGCGGGTTGAATTTCCGTCGCCGCCTACCGATACTGTAGAGGCCAGTGGGGTCGGTGGAATCAGGGGAATGACATTGAAGGCCGCTCTTTCAGTGCTGTCCGTGGCGGCTTTTGCGGTCATAGCGTTGCCTGTGCACGGGCAGAAGCCGGCGCTGGGCATGCTCGACGAGCTTGAGCATGGCGGCTGGGAGCTTCGCGAGCGGGGCGGCGAGGGTTCGGTCCACAACATCTGCTTGGAAAGCGGGCGACGGCTCATTCAGCTGCGTCATCCAGGGCTCCCATGCAGCAGCGTGGTCGTGAAGGACAGCGCCTTGCAGGTCACCGTGCAATACACTTGTCGCGGGCAGGGATATGGCCGGACGCAGATCCGGCGCGAGACCAACAGGCTGATCCAGATCGACACCCAGGGGATCGTCAACGGTCTGCCCTTCTCCTACTCTGCGGAAGGGCGCCGAACCGGCGCGTGCCAAGGCTGAACCGGCGGTTGACCATTGCCGTGGCCGCCAGGCGCGAGTAGCGGGCAGATCATGCAGGACATGAACTCTTCCAAACCCAGGCAAGCCGTCGTGCTGTTGTCCGGCGGCCTCGACTCCATGGTATGCGCCGGCATCGCGCGCGAGCAGGGGTTTGCGGTCAATGCTTTGACCATCGACTACAACCAGCGTCATCGGCGTGAACTGGAGGCTGCGGCTGAGATCGCGGCGTTCGTCGTTGCGCGGCGCCATGTGGTGCTGCCGCTCGATCTGCGCCAGTTTGGTGGTTCGGCACTTACCGACGATATCGCCGTGCCCAAGGAAGGCGTCGGGGAGGATATCCCGGTCACGTATGTGCCGGCACGCAACCTCGTGTTCCTGTCGCTCACGCTGGCATGGGCGGAAGCGATCGGTGCTCGGGACATCTTCATCGGCGTCAATGCGCTTGATTATTCGGGCTACCCCGACTGCCGTCCAGAGTTCATCTCCGCCTTCGAGAGCATCGCGGAGCTTGCCACCAAGGCAGGCGCCGAAGGACAGGCGCTTCGAATCCATGCTCCGCTGCAGTTCCTGGGCAAGGCCGACATCGCACGAGAGGCTGACCGGCTGGGCCTTAATCCCGGCATGAGCTGGTCTTGCTATGACCCGCAGCCCGATGGCAATGCCTGTGGGCTATGTGACAGCTGTCGCCTGCGAAAGGCGGGTTTCGCCGACGCCGGACTGATGGATCCGACGCCTTACGCTGCCTGACGCTTCCTGATTGCTGGCAATCGCTGCACCCCGGTACCATTGTACCGGGGTGTTTTTGCATGGGCGACGATGACCTGGAGCGCCATGTGAAGGGCAGGCAAAGAAAAAGGGGCCGGATTGCTCCGACCCCCCAATCTTGACCGTTGCCGGTTCGCTTACATGCCCGAACCCGGACCGTAAGTGATCTCGACGCGGCGGTTCTGCAGCTCGCGCACACCGTCAGCGGTGGGAACGCGCGGGTTGCTTTCGCCGAAGCCCTGGCTCGAGATCGAGCCGTCGGGGATGCCGTGGCTGGTCAGGTACGAACGGACCGACGCGTTACGACGCTCCGACAGACCCTGGTTGTACTTGGGCGTACCCGAACGGTCGGTGTAGCCGGCGAGCATGATCGGCACGCTGTCGCAGTTGCCATAGGCACTGACGGCGCTGTCGAGAATGGTCGAGGCTTCCGGCGTGATGTCCGACTTATCCCAGTCGAAGAACACGATGTACGGACCCTTGTTGCAGACCACCGGCGGGGGCGGGGGCGGCGGGGGCGGCGGGGGCGG
>DATKFS010000155.1:0-3134 GCA_035511275.1 Novosphingobium sp. | reverse complement strand
CGCCCAGCGCGTTCACGTCCGCGACGCCGGGCACTGTGCGCAGCGCCGGGCGGATCGTCCAGTCGAGCAGTTCGCGTTTCTGCTGGAGAGACAGCGGCCCTTCGATCGTGAACATGTAGACGTCGGACAGGGGCGTCGAGATCGGCGCGAGACCGCCGGTCACGGCAGCAGGCAGATCGCCCGTCACGCCCGCCAGCCGTTCGGCGACCTGTTGGCGCGCCCAGTAGATGTCGGTGCCGTCGGTAAAGTCGATGGTTATGTCGGCGATGGCATATTTGGCGCTCGAGCGCAGGATCGCCTGGTTGGGAATGCCGAGCATCTCCGTCTCGATCGGCGTGATGACGCGGCTCTCGACCTCCTCCGGCGTCATGCCGGGGGCTTTGAGGATCAGCTTCACCTGGGTCTGCGCGATGTTGGGATAGGCATCGACCGGCAAGTTGACAAAAGCCCAGACCCCGAGCCCGGCCGTGGCGGCGGCAAGGATCAGGACGAGCAGACGATAGGACAGCGCGGTGGCGACAAGCGAACGCAGCATCGGGAGAGCCTATTGCGCGGTGGCGAGCGCCTTGAGCGCGCTCGTACCGGAAACCACCACCTGTTCACCGGGCCTGATCCCGGAGAGCAGCACCGTGCGGCCATCACTGCCGCCGCCGCCGGTCACGGCGCGCACGGCAAAGCCGCCGCGCGCGGTCACGAACACAACCGGCTTGCCGTCGATCATGGTGACCGCCGTATCGGGCACGCTGACCGCGCCCGCCGGCGCCGGGCCGACGATGACGATGCTGGTTGCGCGCCCCGCGACAACACCGGGTCCGGCCGGAATCTCCGCCTTGAGGCCGGCCGAACGGGTCGCGGGATCGATGGCCGTTCCCACCGCGACGATCCGGCCGGTGAGGTTGGGAAGTAGCCGCACGCTCATGCCGGGGCGCACTTGCCCGATCAGCCGTTCGGGCAATTGGCCGACCACTTCATAGCGATCCGTCGCGTCGATCACATAGGGCGCGGTGGTGCCGTCCACCGGATTGCCGGTCTGGATGGAGGCGCTGGTGACGCGACCCGCGATAGGAGCCGTCAGCGTATAGGAGCCGCTGGCGCCATGACCGCCCACCATCGCCAGGATGCGCGACTTTTCCGAAACGTCGGCGCGAGCCTCGGCTGCGATGGCATTGGCTTCGTCAGCGCGCGCGCCTGCGATGATGCCTTCGCGGCTGAGCAGGGAGAGCCGCGCGGCATTGGCCTCGGCTACGCCACGCCGCGCGTTCGCGCGGCTGAGGTCCGCGCCGATCGTCAGCACGTCGCGGCTGGCGATGATCGCCAGCGGCTGGCCCCGCCGCACGCTGTCGCCCTCGACCACGAGAGTCCGCAACACGGTGCCGGGAAAGGTCGCGGCCACCGCCACCCGGGCGTTGGCGGGAGGCTCGATCATCGCGGGGATGGTGGCGAGCGCCGCATCCGCGGCTGCCGTCGCGGACATAAGGCGGATACCCATCTGCGCGGCGCGGCGCGCATCCACCGCCAGGATCCCATCTGTCGGTTGGGCGTTGCTTGCCGGCGCGGAGTTGCCCGTCTCGACCGGCCGACTGGCGAACCACCACAGGCCTGATAGAATCAAGGCGATCGTCGCGGCGCCCGCAATGAGGGTGTATCGTCTGGACATGCGCTCGGGCTAGGGAGCGTTCCTGACCGAACCCTGACGGGATATGAGGATTGAAGATCAGGTCGCGGGAAAACGCAGCACCAGTTCACGGTCGGCCGGATCGGTCTCAAGCGTGCCGCCATGGGCCGCCATGATCCGGTCGACGATAGCGAGGCCGAGGCCGGCGCCATCCTTGCTCGCATGGTCGGCGCGGCGGTGGCGTTGCACAAGGTCGCGCAACCTTTCGAGCGCCAGCCCAGGGCCCTCGTCCCGCACGCCCAATAGCGCGTGGGGGCCGGCGAAGACCTGGATCGTGCCACCAGCCGGCGTCACGCGCGCGGCATTCTCGATCAGATTGCGCAGCGCTGCCGCAATCGCTTCGCGCCTGCCGTTCACGACCGCAGCCTGACCGCGGGTATCGAACGCGATCAGCTTGCCTTGTGCGATGATCCCCGGCGCCACGGCGCTGACGACCTCGCTCGCCACATCCGCGAGTGACACCTGTTCGGGAGCGGTCTGGGCGGCCTCCGCCGCGTCGATCTGCGCGAGCAGCATGAGTTGGTCGATCAGCCGGCGCATGGCCGCCACGTCTTCCTTGAGGCGCGCGGCGTCGTCATAGTCAAGCCGGTCGAGTTCGAGAGACAGGAGGGCGAGCGGCGTGCGCAACTCGTGCGCGACGTCGGCGGCGAACGCTTCCTGCCGCCGCGCGGCCTGATCGAGCCGCGCCAACAGATCGTTGACCGCATAGACGAAGGGTAGCGCCTCGGCGGGCATTTGCGACGCATCGATGCGGAACCCTCGTTCGTGGCCCTGTGCAGCCTCGATCCGGGCGGCGGCATCTTCCAGCGGTGCGAAGGCCTGGCGGATCACTCGGAGCACCATGATCGCGACGGGAACGAGCAGGACGACAAGCGGCAGAGCGACATGCTCAAGCATTTCCTTGATCGCGCGGATCATCGCCGCGCGTGCATCGAGATGTGTGAAGGTGACACTGTAGAAGAAGGCGACCGCCGCCAGCAGCAGAACGGTGCCCGCCACACCAATCAGGCCCAAACCGCGTTTGAGGCGCCGTGAGATGGAGCGCTGCACGGTCATGCCTTCCCGTCCTTCAGCATATAGCCGACACCCCGAACGGTATGGAGCGCGCCGGCCACGCCCGTGTCTTCGAGCTTGCGGCGCAGACGCGAAATGGCGGCTTCGACCGCATTGGGGGTCACCGGATCGTTGAAGCTGTAGAGCGCGTTCTCGATCACTTCGCGATGGACCACCGTGCCGGCTCGCCGCATCAGCAGTTCCAGAAGGTCCGCCTCGCGGCGCGAAAGGTCGATCTCGCGATCGCCAATGCTGGCAGAGCGGCTTGCCGTGTCGAAACGCAGCATGCCGACTTCGATGACGGGCTGGGTTCGAACGCCAGGCCGGCGCAGCAGGGCGCGGATGCGCGCGGCGAGCTCGTCGATCTCGAAGGGTTTGACGATATAATCGTCTGCGCCGGAATCGA
>DATKFS010000154.1:0-10815 GCA_035511275.1 Novosphingobium sp. | reverse complement strand
ACGATGTCCTGCTCTTCCTGGATGACGATTTCACCCGCCTGGTGGTAATCGTGGCGCACCGTCACGAACAGCAGCGCGCCGGTGCGGCCGGCCTTTTCCTTGACGTCGATGACGCGGGGATGCGCGGCCGCTTCGAGCAGCGCCCCCTCGCCCAGATCCGCATGCTGATCGGCCTCATGGGGGTGGATGCCCACGGATGCCCATACATCCGGCTCGCGCTCTGCGGTGGCGACCACGCGGTCCCACTCCCGCCGCCGGGTCGAGATATTGAGGAACCCGCCGATGCCGGCTTCCCGGGCGCGGGCCAGCACGCTGCGCTGGTCCTCGACCAGACCTTCGTATTCGAGGTGGCAGTGGGAATCGACGAGCATCAGACGGCTGCCGCCTCCGGCAACTCCAGTCGTGGAAACACGCCGGTCGGTTTGTCGACCTTGTAGCCGGATGCCACAAGCGCGGCGAACCACTCCGGGTCCGCCAGCGCTGCGTAATCGCGGGCCTGCGGCTCCACGCCCATCTGGTCGAGCAGCGCGTCGATGGAAGCCGGAACCACGGGGCGCACGGCGATCGCGAGGTCGCGAACGACGCGGAACAGGGTCATGAGGACGGCTTCCATCCGATCGGGGTCGGACTTGCGCAATGCCCATGGAGCCTGTTCGTCGACGTACTGGTTGCAGGCGAAGACAGCGCGCATCCAGGCGTCGAGGCCGTCGCTGAACGCGAGTTCGTCGAACGCCTTGCGCAAGCCGGCGATGCCTTCCGCGACAGCGGCGGCGAGGGCATCATCGTCGGCGGTGCATGGCAGATCGGATTTAACTTCGCCATCCATGTTCTTGAAAATCATGGAAAGGCTGCGCTGGGCCAGATTGCCGAAGCTGTTCGCCAGTTCCGCATTGGCGCGGGTGACGATGGCTTCGGGGGACCAGGACCCGTCCTGGCCGAAGGCGACTTCGCGAAGCAGGAAGTAGCGCACGGCATCGACGCCGAAAGTCTCCGCAAGGCCGATGGGGTCGGTCACGTTCCCGAGCGACTTCGATTCTTTCTGACCGCGGTTGAGGAGGAATCCATGCCCAAAGACCTGCCGGGGCAACGGCAGGCCGGCGCTCATCAGGAACGCGGGCCAGTAGACGGTGTGGAAACGGACGATGTCCTTGCCGATCAGGTGAAGGTCGGCAGGCCAGTACTTCGCGTAGTCCCCGGTTTCGTCCGGGAAGCCGAGGCCGGTGATGTAGTTGGTCAGCGCATCGACCCAGACGTACATCACATGCGTGTCGGAGCCCGGCACCTTGATGCCCCAGTCGAAGCTGGTGCGCGACACCGACAGGTCTCTCAGTCCGCCTTCGACGAAGCGCAGGATCTCGTTGCGGCGACTGTCGGGCCGGATGAAATCGCTCGCCGCGTAGAGTTCGAGGAGCCGGTCCTGATACTTCGACAGGCGGAAGAACCACGATTCCTCGACTGTCCATTCCACCGGCGTGCCTTGGGGTGAGAGCTTTTCGCCCCCCTCGCCGGCAACGAGTTCGCTCTCGTCGTAGTAGGCTTCGTCGCGCACGGAGTACCAGCCCTCGTACCGGTCGAGGTAGAGATCGCCGGCCGCTTCCATCCGCTTCCACAGTTCCTGCGTGGCGGCATGGTGGCGCGGTTCCGTGGTACGGATGAATACATCGTAATCGACATTAAGCGTGTCGCACATGTCGATGAAATGTTGCGACATCTCTGTCGCCAGCGCGGATGGCGTGATGCCAAGGTCGCGCGCCTTCTGCGCCATCTTCAGGCCGTGCTCGTCGGTGCCGGTCTGGAGCCTGACATCGAAGCCTTCGGCTTTCTTGAACCGGGCGATGACGTCTGCGGCGATCGCTTCGTAGGCATGGCCGATGTGCGGCTTGCCGTTCGGATAGCTGATGGCGGTCGTGATGTAATAGGGCTCGCCCATGCGGCGTCGCGCTTTCTGTGATGTTTAGTGTTCAAAGCTCATGTGTATTCTCAAGTCGGCGTCGCGGAGGGTGAGCCATGCGAGAGAATGCACTAGCGAACGGCTTCTCTAGGCATCGCAGCCGAGGCCAGCAACCCGCCAATTTCCATAATGAGGAGCCCGGCGTCGAAATTGTAGGTCGTTGCCTGGGTGGACAGTTCGGTGAGGACGCCGTGGGCTTCGATGATCCGCAGTTGCCGATCGCGCGAAGCGTCGCGCAGGGCATGGACCAGAACCGAACGCGCAAGTTCGAGCGTGGCGACCTGGCGGTCTCGGGCGGGGCGCGCGCCCATCTCGTCGGCAAGAGCGCCGCGCAGGTGGAAATGCGGATCGCCTTCGCGCAGGATCCGCGTCATCAAGGCGTGAAGGCCACCGAGGTCATGCTCCACGAAATCGAGTGCGATGCCGGGCGAGCCGTGCGCCGCGGCGATCGCGGCGGCGCGGGTGGCAGCGTCGGCATGGGGTTCGTCGCGGCGGATCATGGCGTCGAGTTCGGCGGCGTCGAGCGCCGCGAAGCGCAGGATGCGACAGCGCGAGCGGATCGTGGGCAAAAGGCGACCGGGCTGGTGCGTGACGAGCAGGAAGTAGGTCCCGGCAGGCGGTTCCTCCAGCGCCTTGAGCACGGCATTGACGGCGCTTTTTTCCATGTCGTCAGCAGGATCGATGACGATCGCGCGCCTTTCGCCCAAAGTGGGCTTCGTGGCGAGGCGGCGGATCATCTCGCGCACCTGGTCGACGGTGATGTTGCGCTTGGTCTGGTAGGGCTTGCCCTCGGCCTTCTTCTTGGCCTCGTCGTCGTTGGCGGGAAGGTGTTCGAGGATATGGATGTCCGGATGGCTGTCGACTTCCGGCGCGGGGCTGCCCGGCAGGCGCACGAGTTCGGCTGCGGCGGCGCGGGCGAAGGCGCGCTTGCCGAGGCCCTTGGCGCCGCTGAGCAGCCAGGCGTGGTGCATGCGCTCGGAGGCTATGGCGGCGAGCCATTCCTGCCACGCGGCGTCTTGGCCGGCGAAGGGCGTCGGCGTGCTCACGGCAGCAAGGTCGCCAGAGCGGCAAGCACGAGCGCGTGCGTCGCCTGCAGGTCGCCATTGCCGTCGATCCGGGCAAACCGGGCCGGTTCAGCCTCCGCGATGTCGGAGAAGGCGCTTGCCACCCGGGCGTGATAGTCAGGCGCGCGTCCACCGATGCGGTCGGAGCCATCGACGTCGCGTTTCGCCAGCCTGGCCACGGCGACTTCGGGCGAGACCTCGACGAGCAGTGTCAGGTCCGGGAGCAGGCCCTCGCTGCCGATCCTGTGGAGCACGCCGATCTCGTGGTCCGAAAGCCCGCTGCCACCGCCCTGATAGGCGCGGCTCGAATCGAGATAACGGTCGCAGACCACCCATGCGCCCCGGGCGAGGGCGGGACGAATGAGCCGATGCACATGGTCCGAGCGGGCCGCCGCGAACAGCAGCGCCTCCGCGCGAGGGTTCCAGCCGATGCCTTCGTCGCCCTTGACCCCATGGAGCAGGAGCGCCCGTATCGCCTCGGCACCCGGCGTGCCACCGGGCTCGCGCGTCACGACGACTTCCAGGCCTCGTTCCCGCAGCGCGTCGGCAAGCAGGCGCGCCTGGGTGGACTTGCCAGCCCCCTCGCCGCCTTCGAGCGCGATGAATCGACCCTGCATCATGAGAACAGGTTGATAAACCCGTTCCACAGCCTGTCCAGCGGACCGCCGACACCCACGTCGCGCCCGGCGTAGAGCGGCACGCGCCCCGGTGCCAGACCGGCGACGCGGATTTCCAGTTCGCCCACCTGCTCGCCCTTGCGGACCGGGGCGACGATCGGGCCACGGTAGTGCACGGCAAGGGTCACGCCGGGCGTGGTTCCGCGCGGGATCGTGGCGTGCACTTCCCGGTTCGCGACGAGCGGGAGCGAGCGTGCGTCGCCGCCCTGCACCCGGGCCTGCGCCACTGTCTGCCCCTGGTCGAACAGGTGGCGGGTGTCCCACGCGGCGAAGCCCCATTCAAGCAGCGCCTTGGCTGCATCGTCACGCACTTTGGGAAGCGGGGACCCGGCCAGCACCATGACGAGGCGCCGCCCGCCGCGCTCGGCGGTGCCGAGGAAGTTGTAGCCGGCCTCGCGGGTGTAGCCGGTCTTGATCCCGTCCGCGCCGGGGACCACGCCCACCGTCGGATCGTGGCTGCGCATCGCCACATCGCGCCAGAACCAGCGCTTGTGGCCCGAGAACTCGCGGTAGAGGTCGGGGTAGCGCATGATCATCGCGTCCGCGAGCTTCACGAGGTCGCTGGCGGTGACGTAGGTGTTGCCCTCGTCCATCCAGCCGTTGGGCGTGTTGTAGTGGCTGCGCGTCATGCCGAGGCGGCGGGCCGCGTCGTTCATCTTGGCGGCCCACGCCTCGATGCTGCCGGCGTGGCCTTCGGCGAGCACCACTGCTGCGTCATTGGCGGACGCGGTCATGATACCGTGAAGCAGGTCGCGCGCGGTCGGCCGGTCCTTGGTGGTGATGTACATGTTCGTGCCCTTCGCGAACCATTCGCGCTCCGTTTCGGGGCGTTCGGCGAAAGTGCGGTCGAGGCTGAGGCGACCCGCACCGATCTCCTCGAAGGCGACGTAGGCGGTCATCACCTTCGTCACCGAGGCGGGCAGGAACGGCGTGTCGGGATGGCGCTGCTCGAGCACTTGCCCCGATCCCAGATCCACGAGGATGCTGACAGGGATCGGCGCGAGCTGTGCGGGCGGCGTCGGTACTGCGGCCCCGGCAGCGCTGGCGGGCAGCGCGACGACGAGGGCCAGCTTCAAAACATGCGAAAAGGACTTCAAGACCCGTATTCTCCCGCGCGCCCGGTCGGCACCTGGTGTCGCGCGGGAGCCTTCAGGTCACTCCGCGCTCTGGATTCGTGCGTCGCTATAGCCCGCGCGCCTGGCCTTCTCCAGCGCCGGAGCAGCTTGTGCACGGTTCGTGTAGGGACCAAGCCTGACGCGCCAGAATTTGCCGGCGGCCGATACGCTGCCGCCCAGTTGGCCGGCCACCTTGCGGGCGGAGGATTCGGACGAGAACGCGGCCACCTGTACGACGAAGGCACCCTTGGCGGTGGCAGCGGCACGGCTCGGCGATGCCGGCTCGGCCGGAGCCTTGGCCACGGGCTTTGCCGAGGGCGCGGGAGCAGGCTTGGCGGAAGGCGGTGCGATCGGCGGCCTTGCGGCCTCTACCGGCGCCGGACTCGGCGAAACCCGTGCGCCCGTAGGCATGGCGGGCGGAGCGGGAACCGGAGGCATCAACGGCGACTGGTCCGCGAGCTTGCGGCGCAGCACCTTCAGCAACCCCTCGGGCGTTTCCATGCGTTCGGGAACGCGGCCACCCTTGCGCAGCAGCGCCCGCTCCTGCTCGGGCGGGTTGACGCGGCGCAGGCGCACAGCTCCCTTCCCACCGGCGGAAATGCCGAGCTGGGCGGCGGCATCGGGCGAGAGTTCGACCAGGGCATTGTTGGTCATCGGGCCGCGCCGCTCGAGCCGGACGAGGATCGTGCGCCCGCTGTCGAGCGCCGTAACTTCGACGTAGCAGGGCAGCGGCAGCGTCTTGTGCGCGCCGGTCACGCCCGCGCCCTCGCCGACGACGGCCTGGCCGACGGCGTCGTAGTTGAGCTGGTCTACGGGCGTCCATTCCTTGCCGTCGATGGTGAAAGGCTCACCGACCACGACAGGATAGTCGGCCGCAGGACCCGTCGCCGGAAGGTCCGGAGGCGGCTGCCTGCGGTCCGCAGCCGCCGAACCGCTGGCGGCTCCCAGCAGGATCAGCGCCGCGAGCGGCAGGGAATGGTTAACGGGAAATCTCATCTGCAAGCAACCCCACGGACATCGCGTAGTAGTTCGAGCAGTTGTACTGGAGGATGACCCGATAATTACCGGTTAACAGCCATGCGGGCGTGCCTGGTCCGTCGGGCTGGAACAGCGAGGTGAGCACGGTGTCGCCCAACGCGCGCTGCGGCGTGACGCCCAGCGCGCGCCACTGCGCAACGGTTTTCCATTGCGAATGGCGGGCGTGGACGCGGTCGCAGCTCGGCGCGTCGAGCTTGGTGGCATAGGCGTCCACGTCGAACCCGGGGGGAACGCTCGCCCGCACGCCCCAAGGCTGGCCGGGCCGCCAACCGGCGTCGCGGAAGTAGTTGGCGATCGAGGCGATCGTGTCTGCCGAACTGTTGAAGATGTCGGTCCGCCCGTCACCGTCGCCATCGGCGGCGAGCCGCAGGTAGACGCTCGGCAGGAACTGAGGGTAGCCGAAGGCCCCTGCCCAACTGCCCTTGAGCTGCGAGCGCGGCACGCCGCGATCGACCATCTTCATCAGCGCAATCAACTCGCCCTCGAACAGGGCGCGGCGACGGCCTTCCCATGCGAGCGTCGCGAGCGAGCGGGCGAGGTCGAAGTCGCCGGTGTAGCTGCCGTAGTTGGTCTCATGCCCCCAGATCGCGAACAGGATCGGCGCGGGCACGCCGTATCGACGCTCGATCTGCGCGGATATCGAAGAAAGCGAGGCATAACGCGCCCGGCCCCGCTCGATGATGGAGCCCCCTACGTGCTGCGCGATATAGGGCGCGAGCGGCGGCGGGCTGGCCTGTCGGCCGGGCTGCGCGGTATCGAGCGCGATCACCCGCTCGTTCGGGGTCAGGCCGGTCAGGACGCTGGCGATGGTGCTTTCGCTGACACCCTGTGCGCGCGCATGCGACGCCACCTGCTGGAGATAGGCCGGGAAAGTCTCCGACTGCGCGCAAGCCTGCATCGTGGGCAGCGGCGCCATGACGAAGGCAAGGGCGATGGAGGGAAAACGCAGCGAACGCAGGAAGGATCGAAATGTCATTGCCCAGGAACTTCGCACAAACGGCGAAGGTTGCAAATGGTACGACAGGCTTCCCGGTGGACAGCCATCGCAAGCGCGGAGCCCTTCACCGACGACCCTTCCCTCGTGCCCGGCCATCGCATTGCCCCTCTTGCGCCCGCGCCACATTGGGCTATGCGCGCAGATGTGCGGACAGGTGGCCGAGTGGTTTAAGGCAGCGGTCTTGAAAACCGCCGTGGGTGCAAGCTCACCGTGGGTTCGAATCCCACCCTGTCCGCCACATTTCCGCGATCGTCCGGCTCGAGTTCATGACCCGCGCCGGCGTTCGGCCGCTTCCATGACGCGCAGGAGGTTGCCGCCAGCCAGCTTCGCCACGTCGGCGTCGCTCCAGCCGCGACGCATCAGTTCGGCCAGCAGTGCGGGATAAGTCGAGACGTCCGCGAGACCCTCGGGCAGTTGGTTGCCCACGCCGTCGAAGTCCGAGCCGATGCCGACGTGGTCGACGCCGGCGACTTTGGCGATATGCTCGATGTGGTCGGCGACTTCGCTCAGGGTGACGCGCGGCGCGGGGTGCGTCTTCAGCCATTCGGCATAGTCAGCGGCGGCCTTCTCGGGCTGGCCGATGTCGAGCCCGCCGAACGGGGGTGCGTTGAGGCGGGTCTTCTCCGCCGCCGAATCCGCCGCCCAGCGGCGATAGGCGTCAGACACGTAAGGCGATGCATAGTTCACCATGACGACGCCGCCATTGGCCTTGAGCAGCCGCAGCACATCGTCGGACACGTTGCGCGGGTGATCGTCCACGGCCCGCGCGCTGGAGTGCGAGAAGATCACCGGTGCGCTCGACACGGCGATGGCGTCCCGCATCACGCCTTCGCTGACATGGGCAAGGTCGACCAGCATGCCGAGCCGGTTAAGTTCACGCACCACCTGCTTGCCGAAATCGGTGAGCCCGCCGTGCTTCGGGTTATCGGTGGCGGAATCGGCCCAGTCGATCGTCCGCGAATGGGTGAGCGTCAGGTAGCCCGCCCCCAGTGCCGCGTAAGTGCGCAGGATCGAGAGGTTGCCGTCGATCTGCCCCCCGCCCTCGACGCCGATCATCGAGGCGATACGGCCCGAGGCATGGGCGCGGCGCACGTCGGCAGCAGTGCGGGCCAGCATGAAGGCCTGCGGGTAGCGCGCGACGATCGAGCGCACGAGGTCGATCTGCTCGAGCGTCTGGATCACCTGCTCGTCGCCCGGCAATTCGGGCGAGACCCATACCGACCAGAACTGCCCGCCGACCATGCCCTTGCGCAGCCGCGCGATATCGGTGTTGTAGCGGCCGGGCGTGGCCGAAAGATCCGTCAAATCGAGGTCCCAGCGCTTGTCGCCCTCGTTCTCGCGCAGGGCTTCGGGCCAGTCGTTGTGTCCGTCGATCAGCGGGGTGGCGCGCAGCACTTTCGCGACCCGGGCGGCGTAGTCCGGAGCCGGACCGGCGGCGATGGCGGGCGTTGCGGCGGCGAGGGCGGAAAGCAGGACGAGAGCTGGCAGGCGGATCATCGGGCTCCTTTCGCGCGGCGGCGCGGGGCTGGCGGGGTGTCCTCGTTGGCGGGGGCGGCGTTCAGGCGCTGCTCCTCGTGGATGTGGAGCATCGCTTCCATCAGCGTGTCGTCCGCGCTGGACATGACGCCGAGCACTTCCGCCTCGTCGCAACCCTCGGCGGCGAGGTAGGCGTGGCCCATGCTTGAATCGATGTAGAGCGACTGCCCGGCCTCCAGAGTGACCGGATCGTAGAATTCGGTCTCGACGACGATGCTGCCGCTCAGGACGTAGATGAACACCTCGCCTGAGTGGCGGACGAGTTCGCCGAACTGCTCGGCCGAACGCGCGCGGATCTTGGTGACCACCGGGATCATCCGCTTTCGGCGCAGTTCGGTGCAGAGGTAATAGTAGTCGTAGTTCGCCGTCTCGACCCGCACCGAACTGGCGAGGTCGCCGAGGCTGCGGCGCGCGGTGACGGGCTGCGCCGCGTCCTCGCCCGGTTCGGCGAAGAGTTCGGCCATGCGCAGGCCGAGCCGCTGCCCGAGCGACTGGAGCTTGTCGTAAGTCAGCGTCAGGCGGTCATGCTCGATCTTGGAGAGCGTGGACACGGGGATGCCGCTGCGCTGACTCATCTCCTTGAGGGTCCAGCCCTCCCTTGCGCGGAGAGCGCGCAGCAATGCTCCCAAAGTCGGCGGCGAGGTCGGCACCCGGCATTCCTTTCAGCACCATTGACGAATTTTCCAATCAGGATAACATCGTCCTAATCGGAACACCTTTCCCTGACAGTATCGCCCCCTCGCCCGGGGCGCAACGGGGGAGATGCGAAAGGACGGGGCAATGGGGAAAGCGGGATCATTCTGGACACGGTTTTCCAGACGTTCGAAAGGGATAGCGGCGGCGGCACTGCTGGCTGCCGCCGGCGTGGCCTGGGCGCAGGTGCCGACGACGCCCTCCCCCACCGCCCCCTCCCCCTCCCCCGCCGTCACGACTCCGCAGAAGCCCGGCGGCGGCCGTGACCTGACCGCCGCCGACCTGGACCCCTGGCTCGACGGCTATGTGCCCTTCGCGCTCCACAGCAACGACATTGCCGGAGCGGTGGTGACGGTAGTGAAGGATGGCCAGGTCATCGCTGCGCGCGGCTACGGCTATGCCGACATCGCCCGGCGCAAGCCGGTGGACCCCGCAAGGACCCTGTTCCGCCCCGGCTCGGTCTCCAAGCTGGTGACCTGGACGGCGGTGATGCAGCAGGTCGAGGCGGGCAAGATCGACCTCGACGCCGATGTGAACACCTACCTCGATTTCAAGATTCCGGCCCGCAACGGCAAGCCCGTGACGATGCGCCAGATCATGACGCATACCGCCGGCTTCGAGGAGGCGATGAAGGACCTCATCACCTACCGGCAGGACGGCGCGATCCCGATCGACGCCTACCTGAAGCGCTGGGTGCCCGAGCGCATCTTCGATGCCGGGACGACGCCCGCCTACTCCAACTGGGCGACCACGCTGGCCGGCTACGTGGTCCAGCGCGTGTCGGGGATGCCGTTCGACGACTATGTCGAGGCGCGCATTTTCACGCCGCTCGACATGAAGACCGCGAGCTTCCGCCAGCCGCTCCAGCCGGGCCTGCGCCCGCTGGCCGCGATCGGCTATCCGCGCGCGTCCAAGCCTGCCGAACCATTCGAGGTGGTCGTGCCCGCGCCCGCCGGATCGCTCTCCGCCTCGGGGCTCGACATGGCGAAGTTCATGATCGCCAATCTCGAGAACGGGCGCGGCATCCTGCGGCCCGAGACGGCGGCGATGATGCACGACAGCCCGCTCGACAAGATCGACCCGGCGTCGCTGATCCCGCCGCTCAACCGCATGGAACTGGGCTTCTTCGAAACCAACATCAACGGCCGCCAGGTCATCGCGCACTTGGGCGATACCGAGAACTTCCACACCTCGCTGCACCTTTTCATGCGCGAAGGCGTGGGCTTCTACGTCTCGTTCAACAGCGCCGGCAAGGAAGGCGGCGCCCATCTCGCGCGCAGCCAGATGTTCCAGGACTTTGCCGACCGCTACTTCCCCGCCACCGCCAAGGATGGCCGGGTCGATGCGAAGACCGCCGCCGAGCACGCCCGGATGATGACCGGCCTGTGGGACGCCAGCCGCCGCGGGCATTCCAACTTCGTCGACGTGCTCAACCTGTTCGGCCAGACCGAAGTGACGCTGGACGACGACGGCGGCCTGCTGGTTCCCGCACTCCACGGCCCCGGCGGCGCGCCGCAGAAGTGGGACGAGATCTCGCCCTTCGTCTGGCGCGCCCGCTTCGGCCACGACCGCCTCGCCGCGCAAGTGGTGGACGGCAAGGTCGTGCGCTGGAGCTTCGACATGATCTCGCCCTTCACGATGTACGACCGCGTTCCCGCCTCGCGCTCGTCGGCGTGGATCATGCCTGCCGTCTACGCCAGCCTTGCCGTGCTGCTGCTGACCTTCCTGTCGTGGCTGGTGACCG
>DATKFS010000153.1:0-17538 GCA_035511275.1 Novosphingobium sp. | reverse complement strand
GCCCTCGTTCATGGTGAAGCCCATCTTCGGGAGCAGCACTTCGGTCGCCATGTCATGGTTCTCCTTGGACGGGCCCGCTCACGCCAGGATGGCGCGCGCGGCCTCGCCGATGGTTGCGGGATTGGGGACGAACGCGGTTTCGAGCGGCTTGCTGAACGGCACCGGGCAGAACGAGGCGCCAAGGCGCTTCACCGGGGCCTTGAGCTTGCCGAACAGTTCCTCGTTCACCACCGAGGCGATTTCCGCGCCGACGCCGTGTTCCTTGACCGCTTCGTGGACGACCATCAGGCGACCGGTCTTGGCGACGCTGGCGAGCACCGTCTCGCGATCCCAGGGGGCGATGGTGCGCAGGTCGATCACCTCGACCGACTTGCCCTCGGCCTCCAGTTCGGCGGCCACGGCAAGCGCGTGGTGGACCATCAGCGCATAGGCGACGATGGTGAGGTCGGTGCCTTCGCGCACGACCTTGGCCTTGCCCAGCGGGATCTTCTCCAGCGTCGTCTCGGTGGGGGTGAAGTAGATCGGGATGTTCTCGACGAAGATCACCGGATCGTCGTCCTCGATCGCCGAGCGCATCAGCCCGTAGGCATCGCTGGGGTTCGAGGGGATGACCACCTTCATGCCCGCGGTATGGGCAAACCACGCCTCGAGGAAATCGCAGTGCTGGCCGCCGGTGCCGAGGCCCGACCCGGTCGCGGTGCGCACCACGATGGGCACGTTGGTCTGCCCCCCCGACATGAAGCGCAGCTTGGCGGCGTGGTTGACGAGCATGTCCATCGCCACGGTCGAGAAGTTCATCAGCATCAGTTCGGCCACCGGGCGATAGCCGCCGATCGCCGCGCCCACGGCCGAGCCGATGATCGCCTGTTCGGAGATCGGGGTGGACAGCACGCGGGTCTCGCCGAAGCGCTCCGACAGGCCCTTGGTGACGCCGACGATGCCGCCGCCTTCGGGATCGGCGACTTCCTCGCCCAGCGCGAGCACGGTGGCATCGGCCTCCATCGCATCGTGCAGGGCGCGGTTGATCGCCTGGATCATGTTCATTTTTTCGGTCGTTGCCATGATCTCTCTCCCGCTCAGGCCAGTTCGTGGGCGTAGACGTCGCGCTTCAGTTCGGCGACGTCGGGGTATTCGGCGGCGTAGGCGGCCTTCACCGCCGCATCGATCCGCGCGAGGATGTCGGCCTCGATGGCGCCGAGCGCGGCCTCGTCGGCCACACCCTGTTCGAGCAGGCGCTTGCGCAGCGCCGGCACCGGGTCCTTCGCGAGGTTCTCGGCATATTCGTCCTTGGGGATGTACTCGCCCGGATCGCCCAGAAGGTGACCGTTGAAGCGGAACGTCATCGCCTCGATCAGGGTCGGGCCCTCACCGGCGCGGGCGCGGTCGATCGCCCATTTGGCGGCGCCGAACATCTCCTCGGGATCGTTGCCGTTCACCGTCACGCCCTCGATGCCGTAGCCCGCCGCGCGCTTCGAATAGCGGTCTACGCGGGTCGACTTCGCCATGCTGGTATGCTCGGCATAGCGGTTGTTCTGGCACAGGAAGATCACCGGCAGGTCGAACACTGCGGCGAAGTTCAGGCTCTCGTGGAAAGCGCCGATGTTGCACGCGCCGTCGCCGAAGCTGGCAACAGAGACCTGCCCCCGGCCGTTGAGCTTGGCCGCCCAGCCGAGCCCCGTGGCGATCGGCATGGAACTGCCGACGATGCCGGTGGTGACCATCGAGCCGGTTTCCGGGTGGGTCAGGTGCATGGTGCCGCCCTTGCCCTTGCAAGATCCGGTGACGCGGCCCGCCAATTCCGCCCACATCACGTCGAGCGGGAAATTCTTGGCGACCATGTCGTGCGTGCCGCGATAGATCGTGCACAAGTAGTCGTCGTCATTGAGGTTCGGCATCACCGAGGCAGGAATGATCTCCTGCCCGCGCGCGCTGTAGTACGGCGTCACCAGCCGCCCGGTCTTCATCTCGCGGATGATGCGCTCGTCGTTGAGCTTGATGGTGATCGCCCGGCGATAGATGTCGAGAAGCTGGTCGCTGCTTGGCACGGGATAATTGGACATTGGCCCTCTCTCCTTGATTGTCGTTGTCCGGGTCAGTTCCGGAAAAGGTCCCTGGCGATGATCTGGCGCATGACCTCGTTGGCGCCGCCCGCGATGCGCGAGATGCGGGCGTCCACGAAGGCCTGCGATATCGGATATTCGGTCATGTAGCCGTAGCCGCCGAAGAACTGCAGGCACTGGTCGACGACGCGGCCGTTCAGTTCGGTCGCCAGCAGCTTGATCTTGCTGGCATCGACGGCGGAGAGCTTGCCCGCCATGAAGCGGCGGATGCCCCAGTCGACCATGACGCGGCCCTGGCTGACCTCGGCGCAGAGCTGGGCCAGCACGAACTGGGTGTTCTGCATGTCGCCCAGCATCTGGCCGAACAGCTTGCGCTCCTGGACATAGTCCACCGTCCAGCGCAGCGCGGCTTCGCTGGCGGCGAGGCCCTTGACGCCGATCGACAGGCGCTCCTGCGCCAGCTTGCTCATCAGCATCCCGAAGCCCTTGCCCTCCTCGCCCAGCCGGGCGGAAACGGGAGCGCGGGCATCGTTGAAGAACAGTTCGGCGGTATCCTGCGCCTTGAGGCCGATCTTCTCCAGCCGCCGCCCGCGCTCGAAACCGGGCTGGTCGGCATCGACGACGATCAGGCTCACCCCGCGCGCGCCGGCGGCCGGGTCGGTCTTGCAGGCCAGCACGACGAGGTCGCATTGCGACCCGTTCGAGATGTACGTCTTCTGGCCGTTGATGACGTATTCGTCGCCCTTCCGCTCGGCACGGGTGCGCAGTTCCTTGGCGTCGCTACCCGCCCCCGGCTCGGTCATGCCGAGCGCGCCGATGACCTCGCCCGTGACCATGCGCGGCAGCCAGTGCCGCTTGGTCTCCTCGCTGCCCCAGGCGAGGATGTAGGGCGCGACCATCTCGGAGTGGACCATGAAGCCGGGGCCCGTGACGTTGGCCCGCGTGATCTCCTCGATCATCACCACGCTATAGAGGAAATCCGCGCCGATCCCGCCGTATTCCTCGGGGACCGAGGGGCACAGCATGCCCATTTCGCCCGCCTTGAGCCATGCCTCGCGCGGGACGATGCCGTCCTTTTCCCACTGCGCATGGTGGGGCTGCAGCTCTGTCTCGACGAACCGGCGCACGGAATCGCGGTAGGCGTCGTGCTCGGGCTCGAAGATATCACGCTCGACGAAGCTTCCGCTGTCATGCGCCGTCTGGACGGCCATTGGTCTCTCCGGTTATTGTCATCTGTCCCGTAGTGGTCGCCCGGGCGATATTGTTTGCATGCTAACTATTTGACCTGAGCACGCGGCGCAAGCGCCATCTCACCCAGCCCAGGTTTCCACCTCGCGCTCCAGCGCCACGGTTCCCGCGACGGTCCGTTCGAAGCAGCCGTAGCCGTCGATCTCGCCGTTGAGCCTCAGGGAGACGGACTGTTCCATCAGCACCATGCTGCCGCTTTCCACGCCGCCGTAGACGCCGGGCAGGATATCGTTGGGCGAGGTGATCGACAGGCAGGAATCGCTGCGAAGGCCGGTGCTGACGACGTCGAGCACTCCGTTGGCATAGTCCAGCCGCAGCGATATCGGATCGCCGGAGCGCGCCGCATCCTCGCATCTCTCGCTGATCGTCAGCGAAGCGGGGAACATCCGGTTGCCTTCGTAGACCACGGCTTCGGAGAACACGACCTTGCCGTCGGCGCGGGTCATCGCGTCGAACAGCAGGAAGCTGATGCCGTTCGGGAAGTAGCCCTGCATCCACTGGTGGTTGCGCAAGTCCAGCGTGTCGCGGGGGCCGAGGCTGTGATCGCGGTTGGCGATCGTGTCGATCTCGTGGCGCTCGCCGGCGATCTCGAACCAGCCGGTGACGCGGCCGATCTGCTCGATGTGGCCGGCGGGAAGGAAGTCCTGGAGCCCACCGACCTTGTGCAGGTCCCAGATGTCGGCGTCGGATTCGAACGTGAGTTCATAGCGCATCGATACGCGCGGCCCCTCGCCCACCAGACCGGCGCGCATGGCTTCGGGCGAGAGGCGACGCACGCCGCCCGAGAACGAATAGGTGAGCTTGCGCCCCGGCTCGATCACGCGGATGGCGTAGTGCGGACCGCCCGGCCCTTCCGGCGCGCTGCGGGTGTCGCCGATCGCGCGGTGACCGATGACGCTGCCGTCGGGCAGGCGCACGATCACGCTTTCGCGGAACATCGACAGGTCGTGCCGCCAGCGGCCGATGTGCAGCCAGAAGCCGACCCCGGCCTTCGGGTCATCGCCCGCCAGCAGGAAATTCTCGCTCCAGTTCGGCGTTTCGGGGAATGCGCCCCGCCAGGGATACTCCTGTACCGGTACGTCCATGCCTCTGTTCCTTTCCCAGACTGCCGCTCAGTTGCCGGCGGCTTCGTGCATCTCCAGGGTGCGCCGCGCGGCCTTGAGGTGCGGGATGTCGTACATCTTCCCGTCTATCCCCACGGTGCCGCCCTGCCCCGCCTCGGCGAAGGCATCGAGCAGGCGGCGCGCGAAGGCGACCTCCTCCTCGCTCGGCGAAAAGCTCTCGTTGATCCCGGCGACCTGCACGGGGTGGATGGCGATACGGCCCGCCCATCCCTCGGCGCGCGCGGCGCGGCACGAGGCGCGCAGGCCCGCATCGTCGCGGAAATCGACGTAGAGGGTCTCGTAGGCCGGCACGCCCGCCGCATGGGCCGCCATCAGCGTCAGCGAGCGCACCATCTGGTAGGTGAAGGCCCATCTGCCGTCCGGGCCGAGGTTGGTGCTCGCGCCCATCGCGGCCGACAGGTCTTCCGCCCCCCACGTCAGGCCCGCCAGCCGCGACAGGCCCGCACCCGCGAAATCACCCAGCCGGAACGGCGCCAGCGGCGTCTCGGTGGCGACCGGCAGGATGCGGGTGGAGCCCGGCGCGATGCCCTGCTCCGCCTCGCACTCGTCCAGCAGTGCCGAGAGCCGGGCGACGCAGTCCGGCCCGTCGATCTTGGGTTGCATGATGCCGTCGGGCGCGCCCGCCATCACGGCGCGCAGGTCGTCCTGCGTCATCCCGGTATCGAACGGATTGACCCGCACCCACAGCTGCACGCCGCGCCCACCGCGCGGGCGCTCGCGCAGGAAGTCCGTCACCATCCCGCGCGCCAGCAGCTTCCGGTCCGGCGCCACCGCGTCCTCCAGGTCGAGGATCACCGCATCGGCGCCGCAACCGTCGACCTTGCCCAGCTTCTTCTCGCTGTCACCGGGGATGAACAGGAACGAGCGCAGCAGGCTCATGCCGGCCTCCTCATCTGCAGCCCGCTGCGCTTGCACGAGGCGACCAGCGTGTCCGTCTGGTTGAAGGCCCGGTGCGCGAACGTGACGATGCCGGCGTTGGGGCGGCTCTTGGACTCCCGAAGGTCCACCACTTCGGTCTCGACATGGAGCGTGTCGCCGATGAACACCGGGGCGGGGAAGCGCACCTCGTCCCAGCCGAGGTTGGCGATGGCCGTCCCCAGCGTCGTATCCGCGATCGAGACGCCCACCATCAGCCCCAGCGTGAAAGTCGAGTTCACGAGGATGCGGCCATAGTCGGTCGTCTTCATGTACTCGGCATCAAGATGCAGCAGCGCCGGGTTGTGCGTGAGGGTGGAGAACAGCAGGTTGTCCGTCTCGGTCACGGTGCGGCGGATGTCGTGCTGGAAGACCTGCCCGACCTTGAGGTCGTCGAACCACAGCCCGGCCATCAGAGCAGCCCCAGGATCGAGATGGCAGCGACGCCCTGATAGGGCACCCCGCCAAGGTTGTGCGTCAGCCCCATCGACGGGTTCGACAGCTGGCGCGGTCCGGCGCGGCCCAGAAGCTGGGTGTACACCTCGTAGGCCATGCGCAGGCCAGAGGCCCCGATCGGGTGGCCGAAGCATTTCAGGCCGCCGTCGATCTGGCACGGGATCGCCCCGTCGCGGTCATACTTGCCGTCGAGCACGTCGCGCACCGCCTGCCCGTCGTCGGAGAGGCCGAGGTCTTCCATCGTCACCAATTCCGTGATCGAGAAGCAGTCGTGCACTTCGGTCAGGCTGAGCTGTGCGCGCGGATCGGTGATGCCCGCCTCGGCATAGGCACGCGCGGCGGCGTTGCGGGTGTTGGGAACGTAGGAGCCGTCCCACTCGCTCATCTGCGTCTCGCGGCCCGAACTCGTGGTGATCTGCAGCGACTTGATCGAGACGATGTCCTTCTTGCCCAGAGCGCGCGCGATCTCGGGCGTGGTGACGATGGCGCAGGCGGCGCCGTCGGACACGCCGGAGCAGTCGAACAGGCCGAGCGGGTCGGCGATCATCGGTGCGTTCAGGATCGTCTCCATCGACACCGCCTTCTGGAAATGCGCCTTGGGACTATGGACGCCGTTCTGATGGCTTTTCCAGCTGACGTGGGCGATGGCGCGCTTCAGGTCTTCCCTGGAGATCTGGTATCGCGTCCGGTAGCCATCCGCGAGCGGCGCGAAGCCGGCCGGCGCCGAGACCATCGGCATCCACAGGTCGTTGAAGGTGCCCTTGAACGCGGGCGGCAGGCCCCCGTAACCGGTGTCCTTGAGCTTCTCCGCGCCGATGGCCAGCGCGATATCCACCGCGCCCGAGGCCACAGCATACGTCGCGCCGCGAAGGGCTTCGGTGCCGGTAGCGCACATGTTCTCCATGCGGCTGACCGGGATGTTCTCCAGCCGCAACGCGGTGGCCGCCGGGATCGAGCTGTTGCCCACGTTGATGGCATCGCCATAGCAGCCGAACCACGCGGCCTCGATCTGCTTGCGCTCGATCCCTGCGTCAGCCAGCGCTTCCTCGAAGGCCTCCGCCATCAGGTCGGGCGAACCCTTGTCCCAGCGCTCCCCGAATTTCGAGCAACCCGCGCCGATGATGGCGACCTTGTCCTTGATACCCGTTGCCATGCGATCAGTCCTTCTTACCGTCCAGCTTGGGCGTGGCTTTCCAGAAGTAGCGGCTGTATCCGCGCATCCGGTCCTGCTCCTTGATGCGGAACACCATCTCCAGCGGCATGCCCAGTTCCAGCCCCTCCGGCCCGACGTCGACCATCTCCATCTGCAACCGCGCGCCGTTGTCGAACTGCACGAAACCGCCGAAAAGCGGGGGCGACGGATAGTAGGAGAGCCAGTCCGAAGTCTGCGTCATCACCTTGGCCGGCGCATCGACCAGCGACACGGCGGTGAAGCCGCTCCCGGGCTCGTGGCATTTCACGCAGTATTGCAACTGCGGGAACTGGATCGTCCCGCACGAGCCGCACGCGCCGGCATCGAACGTGTCGATCTGCCCGCCCGAACGGTACTGCTCGGTCAGTGCGGTCTTGGCGTTCTTTTCCGCGCGCATGCCCCATTCCAGCTCGATGCCCTGCTCGAAGCTGAGCATCCGCAGGTAGGCGTCGGTGACGATGCCCCGTGCCAGCGAGCCCGAGACGCCGCGTGCCGGGCGCGCCGCCGCGATCGCGTCGGTGACCTCGAAGACCAGCGCATCGACGCCCTGCCCGAAGCTGACCACCAGAATGCGCTCGCCCGGCTGCGCTGTTTCCAGCGCGCGCGCCAGCATCAGCGGCGCGTGGGCACTGCCGGCATAGCCGCAGCCATCCTCCAGCCCGTCGACCAGTTCGCCCGTGACGCGCAGTTGCTTCGCGACGGCGGCGGCAATGGCGCGGATCGGCGAGGGCATCGCGAAATGCGCGATATCGCCGATCTGCAGCCCAGCCTGCGCCAGCGCGGCGTCCACCGCGGGAGGCACGAGCTTGGCATAGCCCTCGTCGCGCACCCAGCGCTCTTCCCAGTGGTATTCGAAGTCCTCGCCCTCGGGCCGGAAGTGCGAGGCGAAGTTCGCGGCTATGCTGCCCGCCCCGACCAGCCGCGCGGCCACGTTCTCGCTGCCCAGCACGAAGGCCGCCGCGCCCGCGCCGTAAGTCATCTCCTGCGTGCTGGCAGGTTTGCCGCGCGGCGCGTCGGAGGCGACGAACAGCGAGCGCTCGCCCGCCTTCAGCGCCGCCAGAAGACCCGACGTTCCCGCCCGCTGCCCCAGCGCGCCGTCGATGGTGCGCAGCGTGCGCGGCAGTCCCAGCGCCCCGGCAACGATCGCGCTCGCCTGAAGGTCCGCGTAAGGCGGCCGCGTCGTCGCGAAGCCCAGCGCCTGTAGCTGTGTGCGGTCAGTGCCGACCAGCGCATCGCGCGCTGCCTCCACCGCCATCGTCGCGGTATCCTCGTCCCAGTTGCAGAACGCGCGCGCGCCCTTGGCGAGGCTGCGCAGCGAAGGCGCCATCCACTGGTGCGCCGCCGCGATCGCCCCCCGGTCGAGCCGCATGCGCGGAACGTAGGCGCCGAATGCGGTAATCCCGAAATCGCTCATCTCTTGCCTTTCCCTTCGACCTGCGCTGCGCGTCAGTAGCTGCGCGGCAGGCCGAGAACCTTCTCGCCGATGAAGTTGCAGATCATCTGCTCGGTGATCGGCGCGATCCGCAGCAGGATGGACTCGCGGAACAGCCGCTCGACCTGGTATTCGGTCGAGTAGCCCATGCCGCCATGGGTCATCACCGCGCGGGTCGCCGCCTCGAACGCGGCCCGTCCGCCCAGGAACTTGCCCGCATTGGCCTCCGCCGCGCAGGACTGGCCCGCGTCATAGAGATACGCCGCGCGCATCAGCATCCAGTAGGCGGATTCAAGATACATCCAGTTCTCCGCCAGCGGATGCTGGATGCCCTGGTTCTGGCCGATCAGCCGTCCGAAAACGCTACGCTCGCCAGCATAGCGGACAGCCCGGTCGAGCGCGCCCTGCCCCAGCCCGACCGCCTCGATACCGACCAGGATGCGCTCGGGGTTGAGGCTGTGCAGGATATAGTGGAAGCCCTTGCCCTCCTCGCCGATACGGTCCGCGTCAGGGATGAAGTAGTCGTCGATGAAGGTAGCGTTGGAATCGACCGCGTTGCGGCCCATCTTGGGGATGCGCTTCACCTCGATCTGTGAATGGTCGAGATCGGTGTAGAACAGCGTCATGCCGTCGGTCGGACGCTTGCAGTCGTCCTTGGGGGTGGTGCGCGTGAGCAGGATGATCTTGTTCGCGACCTGTCCCGACGAGGTCCAGATCTTGCGCCCCGTCACCCGGTAGCCGCCGTCCACCTTGGTCGCGAAAGTCCGGATGCTGGTAGTATCCAGCCCCGCATCGGGCTCGGTGACGCCGAAACAGGCGCGGTCGGTGCCCTCGATCAGCGGCTTGAGCATCCGTTCCTTCTGCTCCGGCGTCCCGTTCACCACCACCGAGTGCGGGCCGAAGATATTGAGGTGGATCGTGGAAGCGGCGGAATAGCCACCCGCGCTGCGGCTGACGGTGTGCATCATGATCGCCGCCTCGGTGACGCCCAGATCGGCGCCGCCCAGTTCCTCCGGCATGGTGATGCCCAGCCATCCGCCATCGGCCATGGCGCGGTGGAACTCGAAGGGGAACTCCTTGTCCTGCTCCTTCTGCGACCAATAGTCGTCCCCGAACTGGTCGCAGACCTTCTGGACACCGTCGCGAATGGCTTCCTGCTCTTCGCTCAGCGCGATCTCCAAGACACTCTCCCGCATTTTAGTTCACTAGCGAACTGTTTCTAAGCACGGCACGAGCGCCTTGGCAACCGCCAAGACGCTGGTCCCGTGAGAGATCAGTCCTTGCCGAACTGCGCGCGACGCTTCCCGATGAAGGCGGAGACACCTTCCTCGAAATCCGGCAAAACCACGTTTTCCGCCACTTTGTCTCGCTCTAGGTCGAGCTGGGCGGCGAGGCCGTTGGCCTCTGCGACGGCGATCATCGCCTTGGCGTCGCGCAGCACTTTCCCGGGCCCGCGCGCCAGTGCCCGCGCCTGACGCTCGGCCGATTCGTCCAGTTCGTCGGCAGGCACGACACGCCCGAGCAGGCCGATCGCCAGCGCTTCCTCCGCGCCTACGCGGCGACCGCTGAGGAACATGTCCGTCGCCCTGTTCACGCCGATCGCACGAGGCAGCATGTAGCTGAGGCCGCTATCGGGCGAGAGGCCGATGAGGCCGTGCGCGCAGAGGAAATAGGTGCTGGCATCGCCGAAAGCGAAGTCTGCGCCCAGCGTGTACATCATCGCCGCGCCCGCCACCGAACCGCGCGCCGCGGTGACGATGGGCTGGGGGATCGCGCACCAGTTGCGCACCATCGCGCTCGCATGGTCGAGCCGCTGCCAGTAGCTGCGCCCACGCTCCTCGCGGCCGAGGTCCAGCGATGCGGCCATGCCCGCCACGTCGCCGCCGCCGCCGAAATTGTCGCCCACCGCCTTGACGAGGACCACGCGCACCGCGCTGTCGGCGGCGATGTCCGCGAAGAGCCGGGCCAGCGGGACGATCGCCTCGGTCGGGATCGCGTTGCGCGCCTCCGGCCGGTTGAAAGTGAGCGTCAGGACCCCCTCGGACAGCGTCACGAGATAGGGTCCCCGGCTGATTTCCTCGATCACATTGCTCTCCCGAAGCACGGCGAAATTTCCCGGCTTGAATGAATGGCCGGGCATATTAGTATGCCTGCGAACCGATGGCACGCGCGAAGCGGTCACGCAAGTCTCGAGAGGATACAGCCTTGAACGCCCAATCCCCCAGCAGTTTCGCCGATCCTGCCGTCCAGCGCTGTCCGTTTCCGTTCATCGACCGGCTCCATGCCGAATCGCCGGTCTATCGCGATCCGGTGACCGGGTTCTTCGTGGTCACGCGCTATGCCGACGTGGCGTTGGTCAATGCCGATCCGGCGCTGTTCTCCAACAAGACCACGCTGCTGATCTCCAAGGCGCACAGCCCCAATGCCACCGAGATCGAGCGCCGTTTCCGCGAGAACGGTTTCCCGCGCATCCACACCCTCGTGTCGAACGACCCGCCGGACCATGGCCGCTATCGCGCCGTCGTCGACAAGGTCTTCGCGCCCAGCTTCGTGCGCTCGCTGGAGCCAGGCATCACCGCGATCGCCGATGCCCTGATCGACGCGTTGCCCGAGGCCGGCACGGTGGACCTGCTCCACGAATACTGCCTGAAGATCCCGATGTTCGTGATCTGCGACCAGCTCGGTGTCCCGCGCGAGATGTGGCGCCAGTTCAAGGCCTGGTCCGACGCCGAGATCGAGATGATCAACCCGGCGATCGATCCGGTTCGCGAACTGGAGCTGGCGGACCTGCTGGTCGAGGCGCAGAACTACCTCTACGACCGGGCCCGCGAGTACCAGCGGGAGCCCGCCGACAAGCTGCTGAGCATGGTCGCCAATTCGGAAGTCGACGGAAGACCGATCGCCCCCGCCGAGATCGTGGCGATCGCCGAGCAGCTCCTGGTGGCCGGCAACGAGACCACCACCAGCGCCATCGCGATCGCCCTGTGGAAGCTGATCGACGAGCCCGCGCTGGCCCAGACGCTGCGGGAACAGCCCGAGAAGATCGGCACTTTCTGCGAGGAAATCCTGCGCCTTCATGCCCCCTCCCCGCACCTGTACCGGGAGGTGCTTGCCGATACCGAGCTTGGCGGCGTGGCGCTTCCCAAGGGCGCGATCGTGCAGGTCAGCTATCTGGCGGCCAATCGCGACGAGGCGCAGTTCGCCTGCCCGGCGGAGCTGAACCTCGACCGCAAGGGCGTGAAGAACCACCTGGCGTTCGGGCGCGGCATCCATTTCTGCATCGGCAACCAGCTTGCCCGCGCCGAGATGCGCATCGCCGTGGGCCGCCTGCTCGAACGGATCGACGGCCTCGCCTTCGCGCCCGGGAAACCGCGTCCCCAGTTCGCCGCGCTCTACCATGTCCACACGCTCGACAGCCTCGACGTCACTTACGCGGCGAGGCGCTGAACATGCTGATTAACAACGACAAATTGCTCCACGCCACCCGCCGCGAATATGCGCGGATGCAGCCGATGCTCAGCCAGGCGGGAGTCCAGGCTTCGGCCGGGGTGGCGATGGGCCATGCCCTGAACCTGCTGTCCACCCGCGCCCGAGGGGGCGTCGAAGCGGTATCGGCGCAGGCGCGGACCCTTGCCGAGGCACTGCGCGAAGTGCGCGCGCTGGCCGCCGGATCGAGCGAGGGCCTGCGGCTTTGCGATGCCCTGCTGGCCGATCTCGCGGCTCCGCTTCCCGGCACCGTCGAGAGCGCAGAAACCGCGCTGCGCGGCGCTCTTGCGCGGTTCGAGGAGTGCGTCCACACCCTGCTTGCGGACGATGCCGTCGCCGACAAGGCCGCACTGGCGGGGGTTCTCGTCCGCTGGGAGGCGGCCGACTTGACGGGTCAGCTGGAGGCCGAAAGCGCCGGTGAGAACGCCGACCTTGCCGTGACGCGGGACGCACTCGAACGCTACCTGAGGCAACGTTGCGCCGACACGGGACTGACGGTCACATCGTTCGCCCCGCTCCCCGGCGGCTTCGGCAAGGAGACCATTCTTTTCGCGGTATCGGGCGAGGCGCTGTCCGGCGAGTTCGTGATGCGGCGTGATCCGGGCGGGAACGATTCGCTTACGAACGATTGTCACGAGGTCTTCCGCGAATACCCCGTCATCAAGGCGGCGTTCGACCGTGGCTTCCCCGCGCCCGACGCGCTCTGGGTGGACACCGAACACGCGCTGCTGCCGGGCGGCGACTTCATCATCATGCGCAAGTCCCCCGGCACCATCGGCGGCGACATCTTCGGCGCTTCCGCCACGGTGCCGCCGCGCTTCGCCGACGTCCTGGGCGAGATCGCCGCGCGGCTGCACACGCTGGAGCCGCTGGAGGAACTGGGCGCGCTTTCCAGCTTCATCGCCCCGGACCTGTGGCATCTGCCGCGCAGCGAGGCGGCCCGGCGGTACATCGCCGGGTGGTACGACTACTACCGCAGCGAAGTGCACACCCCCTCGCCGGCGCTCTGCGCGATCTTCAGCTGGCTGCTCGACAACGTGCCCGGGCGCGAGGGGCGGGCGGCGCTGCTGCACGGCGACTTCGGCTTCAACAACTTCCTGTTCGAAGGCGAGGACCTCAGCGCCGTGCTCGACTGGGAGTTCGCGCATATCGGCGATCCGGCGGAGGAGCTGGGCTACATCGCGATGGCGACCGAGGGGGCGATGGACTGGGACCGCTTCATGGCGGCCTACCGCGCCGGGGGCGGCGACGCGGTCGATCCGCAGGCCCTGCGCTTCTATCGCGCCTGGGCGCATGTGCGCAACGCGGCGGCGGGCAACATCCTGTCGACGCGCTTCAGCAACGGCCCGGTGGAGGACATCAAGCTGACGATCCTGCCCTTCCACCACTTCCCCCGCTTCATCAGCGAGGCCGCCCGGCTGATCGCCGAGGCCGAAGCGGAACGGCCGCTGCCCGAGACGGTCGGCTGAACCGGGGCCGGCCGACTTGCGCTACATCGTCATCGGCGCGGGGCTGTCCGGCCTCGCCGCCGCCCACCGCATCCGCCGTGCGGGCCATGAAGTGGTAGTGCTGGAGGCGGCCGACCAGCCCGGCGGTCGCTGCCGCCTCGACCGCACCAGCAATCGCATCGCGCAGCTCGGCTTCATCGTCGACACCGGGCCGGAGCTGGCCGCATCGAGCTACCGCCACTGGCTGCAGCTAGCGGAGGAGGTCGGCCTCGGCCCGGACCTCGTCGACGCGCCGAGCCGGATCAGCATCCTCAAGAACGGCAGGCCGGTGGAGATCGACCTCGGCAAGCCGCTGCAGGCGGCGATGACGCCGCTGCTGGGCTGGCGCGACAAGGCCCGGTTCGCGCGCGGCTTCCTGGCGCTGCGCGGCAGGATCCGCAGCGTTCCCCCGTTCCTGCTCGATGGCGAAGCGCTCGACGATCCGCTGGAGAATGCGCAGGACCTCGCCGTCGCGGCGTTCGGCCGCGAGGCGGCGCTGGGTGCGCTCGATGCAGTGCTGCGCCCGCTGGCGGGGACGCGCGGCGACCTCATCTCCACGCTGCTGGTCTATTACGTGCTGGCCGAATGGGCGCAGATGAAAAGCCTGATGGGCGGATTGCAGCGCCTGCCGCTCGCGGTCGCCGAGCGCCTCGACGTGCGCTACGGCGCGGGCGTGGAGAGCGTCGTCTCCGGCGACGACGGCGTCACCGTGGCCGTGCGCCGCGCCGACGGTTCGGGCGAGACGCTCGCCGCCGACAAATGCCTGATCGCCACGCAGTTCGACGATGCCCTGCGCATCTTCCCGAGGCTGGAGCAGATCGATCCCGGCTACGGCGCGCAGATGACCTTCCTGCGGATGCTCGACATCAAGCTGGGCTACGGCGTGCGGCCTGCCACGCGATCGGCCATGGTCATGTGCCCCTACCGCGAGCAGCGCGACATCTGCGTGATCTCGCTCAGCCACAACAAGGCGCCCGACCGCGCGCCGCCGGGGCACAGCCTGTTCTCGATCTTCACCGAGCACCTCGAATTCGACCGCTTCGATGCGATGGACGACGGACAGGTGCTGGCGGTGATCCGGCCGCAACTGGAAGGGCTGTTCCCGGAACTGGAGGGCCACCTGCTGTTCAGCCGCATCGGCCGCCACCCGCGCGTTTGCATGGTGCCGACGCCCGGCTACTTCCGCCGCACGCGCCGGTTGTGGGACGCGGTGGGCGAGGAACCGCGCGTCCACCTCGCCGGGGACATCTTCAATTTCGGATCGATGGAAGCGGCGGTCTCCAGCGGCAATGTCGCGGCCGACCGGCTGATGGCGCGCTGAGGCGGGGTCAGCGTGTCATGTGCCAGTGCGAGAAGGTGTCCATCAGGTCGCCGTGGCCGGGGCGCCCGTCCCAGTCCAGTTCCACCAGGTGCATCCAGGTCAGCATCGTGCCCCAGTACATCTTGGGATAGCTCTGCCGCACCGTGCCGCGCACCTCGTGCCGGTCGCCCAGCGCATCGGTGACTTCCAGCAGGATCGTGCGCGTCATGCGCGGATCGCCCGCGTCCGCCTCGCACGAGATCGCCACCGATCGCACCGCCCGCGGCTCGCCGTTCTTCGAGATCCAGCCGCTGCGCAGCGTGACGCTGGGCGTGGCGCCGCCGTGCTCCCATTTGTTGGCGGCGCGGTTCTGCGCGGTCTCCGTGCGCCACGCGGCGTAAGTCTCGCCCATCATCGCGGTGTCGAGCCAGGCGATCACGAAGCCGTCGCCGGCATCGTCCCAGCCGGTGATCCAGCGATAGGGCGGCGTGTCCTCGGGCTGTTCCGGCCGCTGGTATCCCCAGCTCCGGTCGCGGACGTAGCGGCTGTCGATGGCGAAGCGCTCCCCCGCCAGCACCAGTTCGCCGCGGTTGTGCATCACTTGCGTGAAGTGCCTGCCGCCAGGCCGTCCGACCGGCGGCAGCACCGCGCGGCTCACCATGTCGAGCGCGAAGCCGCGCGCCTCGTCGCTCATGCGGATCGACAGGCGTTCGAGCGGTTCCTCGATGGCGATCTCCATCGCGAGGCTGCCCAGTTCCAGCGCGAAGCGGTCCGGCCCGGCGGCGGCGGGGAGATAGAGGTGTTCGTTGAAATAGTCGGATTCGAGCTGGTGCCCGAACCGCCTCGCGCCCCGGTTCACGAAGACGTGCGCCGACATCGTGGCCAGCACGGGGTGCCACAGGAGATAGATGTTGCAGTTGATGTCCGCCTCGGGGACGTTGAACCCCAGCAGGTACGTCTCGACCCGCTCGAACGGCGCGCCGGGCTCGTTGGCGTGGAGCAGGTCGTCCTCGGGCGCCACCGCCGCGAAGGGCAGCACCTCGCCGTGGTAGGTCGCGCCGTACCGGATCATCGCCTTGGTCCCCTGCCAGAGAATGCCGGCCCGATCAGGCGGGCCTCGTCCATCAGCTGCGCGCCGATATAGGCGCCGATCGCGCTGCGAAGCGCCCTGTAGCCCTCGTCCCGCGACCAGTCCTCGGCCAGCGCGTCGAGCTGCCCCTGCACCGTCACCAGAGCGCCGCGCAGCCGCAGCGCTTCCTCGCCCTGGCGCGAAAGGGTCCACAGGTCCGCCCGCTCGTGCGCCAGCACGGCCCGCAAGGCGCCCGCCGCCCCAGAGCCGCTCTCGTCCAGCCAGTCTGCGGCTTGGGAAAGCAGCCCGTCGAGGCGGGCGACGTCGCGCATCAGCACTTCGCCTTCCTCCTCGATGCGCAGCATGACGTGGCGCAGCAGGTGCTCGATCGTCGCGGCGCTGCTGCGCGCCTCGATGGAGGTCAGCTCGGGCACGATTTCGCGCGTGAAGCTGGCGGCCACCGTCGCGAGCACTTCGCCGCAGGTCGGATGGATCATGGCAGGGACTCCTGTGCGGGCATCTCGACCGACTGGTTCAGTTCCTCGAACAGCGCCGGGTCCGGCCCTTCGGCTAGGCCCAGCGCATGGGCCAGCACGCGCTTGACGGAGTGCTGCACTTCGGTGGCGGTCCAGCTCTGGCGCACCGTCGCATCGGCGCTGCGCCGGACCACCGTGGTGGTATAGGCGAACATCACCAGCCGCCCGAACATCCGCGCGAGCTGGTAGTAGCGCACGTTTTCGATCGAGACGGGAACCGCCGCGCGGGTGTTGTAGAACGCCAGCGCACGGTCGAGGTCCCACACGGTCTCGCCGCCGATCACGATCGCCTCGGTGAAGCCCTGCACCATCGCGAGGTCGCTGGCGGGATCGCCGACCCAGGCTTCCTCCCAGTCGCTGAGCGCGACCAGCCGGCCGTCGCGGAAGACTTCCTCGCCGAGCCCGTTCGTGCCCTTGCAGAGGCTGACCCGCCCGGCCGGGGGGGCGCTCTCCAGCAGCACCCGCGCCACTTCGGCGAGGAGCGGCTGCGGCTCGGCGCCGAACCCCGCGAGCAGCGCCAGCTGGCGGCGCACATAGAACCGCGCGGCGTCCGCCTCGTCCTCGGGCGCGCCGAGGATCGACGCGAAGCCGACCGCGCGCCAGTCCGCATCGTGGACGGCGGCGAGCGCGCGCATGTGCTCCTGCGCGGCGGCGAGGCGCACCCGCGCGCCCTCGTCGCCGGGCGCGGCATAGCCTGCGACCTGCCAGCTCCCCTCGATCAGTTCCCGGACGAAGAACGGGCGCGGGCACAGGGCCGGGTCATCCTCCCAGTAGAGCGCGCGGGCCGTGGGCAGGCCGAGCCGCCCCAGCCGGTCGTAGATCGCGAACTCCTGGTCGAGGCTGGTGGGATCGCCGGCCCCGGCGGGATGGTCGGTGCGGATCGCCACCGACCGCGCCGCGCCCTGCCCATCGTGGTAGTGGACGAACCACGTCTGCCGGGAGGTGCCGCGGGTGAAGCGCTCGAACCGGTCCACCGTCACGGCCTTTGCGTGGCGCGCGGCCATGTAGTCCACGAACCACCCGGCGCAGAAATCCGCGAACGCGTGCATCGCTTGCTCCCCGATCAGGGGTCCAGCCAGCTGTCGCGGTCGATCCCGGCATTGGGTCGGGCGAAGCGCACGATCCGGTTCAGCTCCTCGCCGATCTCGGTGGGATCGAGCGCGGCATCCATGCGCGGGCCGTGCTGCCAGCTTTCGATCACCGAGTAGCCGAAGCCCCAAGCCTCGAACACGC
>DATKFS010000152.1:0-13670 GCA_035511275.1 Novosphingobium sp. | reverse complement strand
CATCAGCACCACCAACCGCAACTTCGAGAGCCGGCAGGGTCCGCGCACGCGCACCCACCTCGCCTCGCCCGCCACCGTCGCCGCGTCCGCGATCGCCGGGCGCATCGCCGACCCGCGCAGCCTGGAGGCGTGCTGATGGAGGGCGAGCCGGCGATCCGCGCGGTGCGGCTGCGCTCCACCCGCAACGGGCCGCTGGGGCTGATCGTCAGCCACATGCGCGCGGGCCTCGGCGTTTCCGTCACGCCCGAGCGGCTGACCGAGCGCCCGATCCTCTCGCTGCTGCGCGAGGCGGGGGTCAAGATCGGCGGCGCCGTGCAGACCATCGAGGCGATGGTGGCCGATCTCGACATGGCCGAGCAACTGCAGTGCGAACCGCGCGCCGCCGTCCTTCATGTCGAGCGTCTGGTGGAGGATTCGGCCGGCGTCACGGTGCTTGTGACAAACGCCTACTACCGCGCCGACCGCTACCGCATCACGCTCGACATGCACGAGCAGGGGCAGTTCTCGCCGACGTTCGGCTGATGCGTCGCGTCTGTCCGCCTGGCGAGCAGGGCGCCGGGTTGGATGCTTGCATCGGCCTTCAATTGCTATACATCTAGAACAAATATTCACGCCTGCGCCGTGGCCGGGCGATGCAAGAGGTCGGTTCTCGATGGACATTCTGGTAAGCGAAGTGGGGCCGCGCGACGGGCTCCAGAACGTCAAGCGGGTCATGCCGACCGAGGCCAAGAAGGTCTGGATCGACGAACTCGTCGCCGCCGGGGTCCGGGAGATCGAGGTGGGCTCCTTCGTCCCCGCCAAGCTCATCCCGCAGCTTGCCGACACGGCCGAGATCGTCGCCCACACCCGCCGCCACGAAGGCGTGACGGTGGCCGTGCTGGTGCCCAACCGCCGGGGCGCGGCCGATGCGCTGGCGGCGGGCGCCCACAAGCTGACGCTGCCGCTTTCCGTCTCGGAGACGCACAGCCTCGCCAACTTGCGCAAGACGCACGAGCAGGTGCTGGAGGAAGTGCGCGCCGTCTCCGAAATGCTCTCGCAGATCCCCGAGGATCGCCGCCCGCACTTCGAGGGCAGCCTGTCGACCGTGTTCGGCTGCACGCTGGAAGGCGCGATCCCCGACGCGACGATCCTGCGCCTCGCCTCCGAGCTGATGGCGGCGGGCTGCGACGAGGTGGGCCTCTCCGACACCACCGGCTACGCCACGCCCGGTGAAGTCCGCCGCCTCGTGAAGATGGTGCGCGGCGAGGTCGGCGACGATGCGGTGACCGGGCTGCACCTCCACAACACGCGCGGCCTTGGGCTCGCCAACGTGCTGGCGGGGCTCGATGCCGGGATCACCACGTTCGATGCCTCGATAGGCGGCCTCGGCGGCTGCCCCTTCGCCCCCGGCGCCAGCGGCAACATCGTCACCGAGGATCTCGTCTTCATGCTGGAGGCGATGGGTTGCCGCACCGGCATCGACATCGAGCGCCTCCAGGAATCGCGCCGCGTCGTCGCCGCCGCGCTGCCCGGCGAGCCGCTCTACGGCTTCATCCCCGATGCAGGCGTGCCCAAGGGCTGGTCGCCTGCGCCAAATGCTTCCGACATAGTGAGGACGTTCGCATGACCATTATCGGCACCCGCAT
Organism: Novosphingobium sp.; assembly: GCA_035511275.1. Classification (GTDB taxonomy): domain Bacteria; phylum Pseudomonadota; class Alphaproteobacteria; order Sphingomonadales; family Sphingomonadaceae; genus Novosphingobium. The sequence goes on along the minus strand of DATKFS010000152.1, from coordinate 12,045 downwards.
GGTGCGCGAGGACAAGACCGCGCGCCAGATCTTCGAGGACGTGATGGCGAACCCCGCCCGCGCGAAGTTCGGCTTCGGCGAGAAGCTGGCGATCGTCAACGTGGACTTCCAGAACGCCTATACCCGGATCGACCGCTACAAGACCGCCTATGAGACCGACCCGCGCCAGATCGAGCATACCAACACGATCTCCCGGCTGGCGCGCGAGGCGGGGATGCCGGTGATCTGGACCCACGTCGCCTACATGGACAGCGCCGCCGACGCCGGCATCTGGGGCACGCGCACCGATACGCCGGACTCGCTCCAGAACATCAAGTTCGACAGCGACCGCCACGCCTTCGACGAGCGCTGCGAAATCGACGAGAGCGTGGACGCGATCTACACCAAGCGGATGCCCTCGGCCTTCTTCGAGACGCCGCTGCAGAGCCTGCTGGTGTGGCACAAGGTCGATACGGTGGTCATTACCGGCGGCTCGACCTCGGGCTGCATCCGCGCCACGGCGGTGGAAAGCCTGAGCCGCGGCTACCGCACGATCGTTCCCATCGAGACTTGTGCGGACAAGCACGAAAGCTACCACTTCGCCAATCTCACCGACCTGCAGCTCAAGTACGCCGATGTCGTGCCGGTGCAGGACGTGGTGGACTGGTTCGGAGCACGCTGATGCGCGAAGGCGAACGCGACCCCGGCCTCTACGGCTTCCGTCCCTGGCGCGACCGTCCGGCGATCGAATGGCCCGACGGCAAGAAAGTCGCCGTCTGGGTCTCGCCGAACCTCGAATTCTACGAGATCGACCCGCCGAAGAACCCGCACCGCACCTCGTGGCCGCGTGTCCATCCCGATGTGGTGGGCTATGGCCACCGCGACTACGGCAACCGCGTCGCCCACTGGCGCATGGCCGAGGTGATGACGAAGCACGGCTTCCCCGGCTCGGTCAGCCTCTCGGTCTCGATGTGCCAGCACATGCCCGAGATCGTCGCCGATGCGAACGAGCGGGGCTGGGAGTTCTTCAGCCACGGCATCTACAATACGCGCTACTCCTACGGCATGGACGAGGCGCAGGAGCGCGCGATCATCGAGGATTCGATCCGCACCGTGCGTGATGCCACCGGGCAGACGATCAAGGGCTGGCTCGCCCCCGCGCTGACGCACACGCCGCGCACGCTCGACCTCATCGCCGAATATGGCCTGAGCTACACCTGCGATCTCTATCATGACGACCGCCCGAACCCGGTCTCGGTCAAGAGCGGCCAGCTGATCTCGATGCCCTACAGCCTCGAGGTCAACGACCACTACGGCTTCTTCGTCTACAACATGAGCCCGCGCGAATATGCCGATACCCTGATCCGGCAGTACGACCGGCTCGCGGAGGAAGGCGGCACCGTCATGTGCATTCCGCTCCACGCCTACCTCATCGGCCAGCCGCACCGCATCGGCCCGTTCGAGGAAGTGCTGCGCCACATCGCGGCGGACGGCCGCGCGTGGATCACCCGCAGCGGCGACATCGCCGACCACTTCCTGTCGACCGGCGGCTACGAGGCCGCCGAGGCTGACTGCGCCCGCTACGCCAAGGAGGACCGGGCATGACCCTCGACCCCGGCTATCTCGAATATCCCATGCGCCGCAAGGGCATGGACCATGACCTCTACCCCTGGTCCAACATCGCCGAGCGCGCGCCGCTGGCGCTGCCGGGCGGGGCGAAGATGGCGGTCGGTCTGCTCGTCAGCCTCGAATGGTTCCCGATCGTCCCCGGCGAGGCGCCGTTCCGCGCGCCGGGTCACATGCAGACGGCCTATCCCGACTATCGCCACTACACCGCGCGCGAATACGGCACGCGGGTGGGCTTCTACCGCCTGCTCGACGCCTTCGCGAAAGTGGGCGCAAAAGCCACGATCGCGGTCAACGCGGTGATCGCCGAGCGCTATCCCTCGATCGTTGCCGACATCCTTGCGGCGGGCCACGAGATCGTCGCGCACGCCACCGACATGGACGCGACGATCGACAGCACCGTGCCCGAAGACAAGGAGCGCGCGATGATCGTCGCCGCGCGCGACACGCTCGCCGCCGCGATGGGCTCCGCGCCCAAGGGCTGGATGTCGCTCGCCCGCCAGCAGAGCTGGAACACCCCGCGCCTGCTGGTGGAGGAGGGCTTCGGCCACTGCCTCGACTGGGTGAACGACGACCTGCCCTATGTGCAGACGACCGCCGCCGGGCCGCTGGTGGCGGTGCCCTACAACCACGAACTGTCCGACCGGCAGGTGATCGTGGTCCAGCAGCACTCCGCCGAGAGCTACGTCGAGCAGATGAAGGACGCCTTTGCGTGGCTCGCTGCCGAAAGTGGTCCGCGCGTGCTGCCGTTGCACCTGACGCCTTACGTCATGGGCCTGCCGTTCCGCATGGGCGCGTTCGAGGGACTTCTCGAATGGCTCGCCGCGCAACCCGGCACCGTGTTCGCGACCGCCGGCGAACTCGCCGCTGCGCTGCCGGGAGAGGGCGCATGAAAGTGACCCTAGGAATGGCCGCCGCCTTCGCCCTCGGCGTCGCGACGATCGCGACGGCCGACGCCAGCGATGGCCACGACGCGCGCTGGGAAGCGGCGAAGCAGGCGATCTGGACCAAGGAACTGGCGATCTACGAAGGCCGGGGCCGGGGCGACCTGTCACTCTACCTCGGCAACACTGCCAAGAACTACGTCGCATGGCCCCCGTTCAACGAAGTGCCCAAGGGCAACGAGGGACTGCGCGCGACAGGAGCCAGCCTGGCGGGCAAGACCAGGGAGCGTCTGGAGATGACGTTCCTCGACCTCGCGCTCAACGGCGACACGGCGGTGGTCTACTACAAGACCCACCGCACCATGCGCGCCGACGGCACTCCGGCAGACGAGCATTTCGAAGTGACGCACACCTGGGTCATGCAGGACGGGACGTGGAAGGTCCTGGGCGGCATGGCGCGGGCGCGTCCGCAGCGCTGATTACAGTTCCTCACCGGGACCGGCGGAACACCTGGGTCCCGATCCTCTGAAGCCGTCCGCGCACAGGCGCGGACGGCTTTTTTTATGAGGCGCGTGCGGGCCGCTTCTCGGTGGCGAAGGCGAGGAGGGCGATGAGCGCCAGCCCCGCGCCCGCCATCGCGCAGGCGCTCCAGCGGCCGCGCACGTAGAGCAGCGGCGCCATCGCCGATCCCAGCGCGCCGCCTACGAACATCAGCGACATGTAGATCGCGTTGATCCGCCCGCGCGCATGGGGGCGCAGCGCGTAGACGACGTTCTGGCTGACCACCTGGTTGCCCTGCGTCCCCGCGTCGAGGACGATCGCCAGCACCGCCAGCGCCAGCACCGATCCCATCGCGACGGCAGGCGCGGTGAGCGCGAAGCTGAGGCCGAGCGCCGATATCGCGATCACCGTGCCGCGACGGATCAGGCCCCGGTCCGCCATGCGCCCGGCAATCGGCGCGGCGAGTGCCCCGCCCGCTCCGGCAAGGGCGAACAGCGCGATCGCCTCGTGGCTCAGGCCGAACTGGCGCTGGAGCATCATCGGCGCGGCGGTCCAGAACAGGTTGAACGCGCAGAACAGGCAGGCCTGGTAGAACGCCCGGCGGCGCAGCAGCGGCTCCTCGCGGAACAGTTCGGCCATAGAGCGCAGGATCGTGCCGTAGTGGCCGGTGCCGGTGCCGCGATGGCGCGGCAGCATGAACCACAGCACCACCGCCAGCACCGCCAGCAGGCCCGAGGGCACGAGGAAGGCGAGGCGCCAGTCGCCCAGCCCGGCCAGCGCGCTCGACGCGGGGCGCGCCAGCATGATGCCGGTCAGCAGGCCCGCCATGACGGTGCCGATCACGCGTCCCTGCCGGCCTTCGGGCGCCAGATGCGCGGCGAGGGGGACGAGAATCTGCGCGCCGACGGACGACAGCCCGGCGACCGTCACGGCGACGAAGAATGGCTCCACCCCCCGCGCCATGCCCGCGCAGGCCATCGCCACCGCCGAAACCGCGACCATGCCGCAGACGAGCGAGCGGTTCTCCAGCCGGTCGGCCAGCGGCACCACGAACAGCAGGCCAAGGCAGTAGCCGATCTGCGTCACCGTGACGATCAGCCCCAGCGTCGCATCGCCGACGCGCAGGTCCGCGCCGATCGCCGATACGAGCGGCTGCGCATAGTAGAGATTCGCCGCCAGCAACCCGCAGGCGAGCGCCATCACGAAGGTGCGTATTGCGTCGTTATTCGCACTGCGGATAGTCCCGCTTTCGACGGTGCGATCGATAAAGTCACGGTTTTTCAATATATTGACCCCGGGTTCATGGCATGGCCGGCGATGTGCTCCAGCCCGGCGGGCCGTCAGGCGACACTTGCGATCTGGACGGCCTCGGATATGTATTATAGCTATATCAAAAGATCAAATGAGCGGGGATTTTCGATGGCTTCCCAGACCCCTTATTCCACCCCTGTCCACGGTGCGGCCATCGTCACCGGCGCGTCCGGCGGCATCGGCGGCGCGATCGCGCGGGCGCTGGCCGCCAAGGGCCTTCCCATCGTCGCCCACGCCAACGGCAACATCGATGCCGCGCGGGCGCTGGCGGAGGAGATCGAGGCCTCCGGGAGCCAGGCGCTGGCCGTCGCCGCCGACGTCACCGACGCTGCCGCCGTCGACGCCATGGTGGCACAGGCGGTCGCGCGCTTCGGCGGTGTTTCGGTGCTGGTGAACAATGCGGGCATCTGCACTTCGGCTCCGGTCGGGGGGATGGACGCGGGGATGATCGACCGCGAACTGGCGGTCAACGTCAAGTCGGTGGTGCTCGTCACCCAGGCCTGCCTGCCGCACATGGGCGAGGGCGCGGCGATCGTCAACGTCAGCTCGAACCTCGCGGTTTCGCCGCTGCCGGGCATGACGCTCTACTGCGCCGCCAAGGCCGCCGTGGCCTGCCTGACGCAGGGCTTCGCGCGGGAACTGGGGGCACGCGGAATCCGCGTCAATGCGGTGGCGCCGGGGGCGACGCGCACGGCGATGACCGCGTGGATCGACGATGCGACGCTGGCGGCGATCTGCGGGCAGACGCCGCTCGGCCGCATCGGCGAGCCCATGGATATCGCGGGCGCCGTGGCCTTCCTCGCCTCTCCCGAGGCGAGCTGGATCACCGGCCGGACGCTGGTGATCGACGGCGGCCTGGCCTGACCCGGACGACACCTAGGAATACCTGAACCACACCTTCGAGGGCGCAAACATGACCATGACCGATCCCAAGGCACCGCAGGCAATCTGGCCCGACATTCCCCAGCCGCTGATGCCCTATTCGCCCGCCGTGAAGGCCGCCGACTGGATCTTCGTCTCGGGCCAGCTCGCCAGCGATTTCAAGACCGGCATCGCCGCCGAGGCGCGTCCCGCTAACCCCAACCTCGAATCCGACCAGGCGCTGCAGTCGCGCTTCGTCATGGAGACGTTGAAGCGCACCCTCGCCGCCGGCGGGGCGGACCTGTCGAAGGACGTCGCGCGCATCTGGCAGTGGCTGCCCTGGGAAACCCCCTCGATGCCCGACTTCGCCAAGGGCGACTGCTACCCCGAGGGCCTGCGCATCACCCCGTACCTCGACGTGCGCAACGACTACATCTTCGAGCCGCGCCCGGCCTCGACCGCCGTCAGCATCCGTGCCCTGCCGGTGCGTGACGCGCGCATCGAGATCGACGTGATCGCCATCGTCGACGGCAGCGAGCCCAAGGGCTTCGCCGCGCCCGAGGGCGTTCCCGCCCCCCTCGCCGGATATTCCCCGGCGCTGCGTCGCGGCGACTGGATCTTCCTTGCCGGCGAGGTCCCGACCGACTGGCAGGGCGACTATGGCGAGCACCGCAGCATGGGCGCGCCGGGCGCGCTGGCCCGCGAGGCGCGCACCAACCCGCACGTCTGGTACGGCTCCGACATCGAGGCGCAGACCGACTACACGCTCTCCAAGCTGGAGCGCATCGCCGAGGCCGCCGGCGGCTCGCTGAAGAACGTGGTCAAGGCCGACGTCTACATCGGCGACCCGTCCGACTACGCCGGCATGGACCGCGCCTGGAAGCGCTGGTTCAAGGACAGCCCGCCCGCGCGCTGCGTCATCCCCTACATGGGCCTCGGCACGCGCGGCAGCCGCATCGAGATCGCGCTGACCCTGCTGGCCGACGACGCCACGCTGAAGATCGAGCGCATCGAGACCTCCGACGCGCCCGAGCCTTGGAGCCACGAGCCGCAGGCGGTCAAGGTCGGCAACTTCCTGTTCCTGTCGCAGCAGATGGCCTGCGATTCCCGGGGCGTGCTGGCGGAGGGCATGGTCCGCCACGAGAACTTCCCGTGGTACGGCCTGCCGGGCAAGAACCAGATGCGCTACATGCTCAAGAACGTGGCGGCCATCTGCGAGGCCGGCGGCACCAGGCTCGAGAACGTCGTGCGCCGCGCCTGCTTCCACGACGAGGGCACCTTCTTCGCCGACTCGATCGAGGAATGGGCATCGCACTTCCCGGGCGTGAAGCCCGCTTCCACCACCATGAAGATCGGCGGTCCGCTGGTGGTTCCGGGCGCCAACGCCCTGCTCGACCTGATCGCCTACGTACCTGACACGAATTGATAATCCCTCCTCGCGGGCCGCATCCCGGCCCGCGAGGACGGCAAAAAGCATGAATGCAAAAGGGAGGTGTCCGGCACCGGGCATCGTGAGACACACACAAGATGGGGGTTACCATGAACACTGAATTCGCGTTCCGCGCCAAGGCGCTCCGGGTCGTCCTGCTCTGCGGCGCCGTTGCCGCCTCTTCTTTCGCCATGCCCGCATTCGCGCAGGATGCCGCTCCCGCCGCCGCCGAGAGCGTTGCCGACGAGGGCGGTAACGTCATCGTCGTCACCAGCCGCAAGCGCGAGGAGCGCCTGCAGGACGTGCCGCTGGCGATCACCGCCTATTCGGGCGAGGAAATGCGCGCCAAGGGCATCTCGTCGCTGTCCGACCTTGCCGCCCAGACCCCCGGCCTCGCCTTCCAGGACGTCAACGGCGCCTATGCCGCGCCGGTGCTGCGCGGCGTCGCCCAGATCGACCAGACCGGCCCCCAGGGCAACGTCGGCATCTTCATCGACGGCGTCTACCTCAACAACCGCTCGGCGCTGGCCTTCGACCAGTACGACCTCGAGCGCATCGAAGTGGTGAAGGGCCCGCAGAGCGCGCTCTACGGCCGCAACACGTTCGCGGGCGCCATCAACTACGTCACCGCCGCGCCCAAGCCTGACGAGTTCTCGGGCCACGCCACCTTAACGCTGGGCAACTACGACCGCCACGAGGCCAAGGGCTCGATCAACATCCCGCTCATGAAGGGCGTGGCGCTGCGCGTGTTCGGCGGCTTCTCCGAATTCGACGGCACCATCAAGAACGACCTCAGCGGCAAGTACCTCGACGGCTGGAAGGACCGCTGGAGCGTCGGCGGCGCGCTGACCGCCGAGATCACCGACAACCTGACGCTCGACCTGTTCGGCGTCCGCTCGGAAACCTCGAACGATCACCCGGCGCTCTATTCGATGCCGACGACGATGAACAACTGCGGTTCGACCACCACCGTGCGCGGGCAGCAGCTCAACACCTTCTACTGCGGCAAGCTGCCCTACCCGACCAACTTCCAGCTCGACGACAAGACCGGCTACGGCCTGACCGGCTCGAACGAGGTCTACTACGGCAAGCTCAACTACTCGGGCGAGGCGCTCGACCTGACCGCCGTGGTCAGCTACACCACCGCCGAATTCGGCCTGCTCGTCGACACCACCGGCGATCCGAACGCGGTCAACGTGCCCAACTTCGGCGGCCTCTCGCGCCAGCTCTACACCAACGCCGCGACCGACCGCAGCACCGACTGGAACTACGACATCCGCGCCAGCTCCAAGCCGGGCGAGCGCCTGTCGTGGATGGTCGGCATGAACTACTACGACTCGCTGGTGTCCGACATCCTGGAGCTGAACTTCCAGCTCGTCGGCGTCGAGCCCGGCACCACGCCCCCGCCCGCGTTCTCCACCCGTGGCGGCACGCTCAAGACCAAGGGCCACGCGCTCTACGGCATGGTCGGATACGAGATCACGCCGCAGTTCAACGTGCAGGCGGAAATGCGCTACACCATCGACGACCAGGACTTCATCGGCGGCGGCTCGGCTGCCGGCGCGACCGGTCGGCAGACCTTCAAGTACCTGACGCCGCGCTTCTCGGTGAACTGGAAGCCGGTGGACGAAGTGCTCGTCTACGCCACTGCCGCGCGCGGCGTGAAGACCGGCGGCTTCAACGCCAACGCCGTCGGCACCGACTACTTCACCTACGGTTCGGAAACCAACTGGACCTACGAGGCGGGCGTGAAGACGACCTGGCTCGGCGGCGCGCTGGTCGCCAACGCGGGCGTGTTCTACGTCGACTGGAAGGACATCAACGCGCAGCAGCAGCTGCCCTTCTCCACCCTCGCGGTGGTGGGCAACAACGGCGACGCCGAGGTCAAGGGCATCGAGGCGCAGATCGCCTTCAACCCCACCCGCACCATCTCGCTCACCGCCAGCGGCGCGCTGCTCGATCCGAAGTACAAGGACGGCGTGATGGACGGCGAAGTCTCGTACATCTGCGGCGAGCTGGCCAACTCCACCGTCACCAGCAGCAACTGCACCTCGGACGTCGGCGGCAACCAGATCGCCCGCACCTCGGACAAGCAGTTCGCGCTGGGCGCCGCCTGGACCGTGCCGGACATCGTGGACGGGCTGGACGGCTACATCCGTGCCGATTACAGCTGGCAGGCGGGCAAGTACTCGACGGGCCTCAACCTGCAGGACCAGGGTTCGATCTCGCTGGTGAACGCCCGCGCCGGCCTCAAGTTCGGCAACTATGAACTGGCGATCTGGGCAAAGAACCTGCTGCAGGACAAGTACATCTCCCGCGCGACGGTGGTGGCCTCGACCGCGGACAGCGGCCCGGTCTCGGGCGTCAGCTACACCCGCGTTTACCCGGGCGAGCGCCGCACGATCGGTGCCGACCTTTCCGTTCGGTTCTGAGTGAGAAAGCATTAGGAGCAAGTCCCCATGACATTCCTGACCAATCTCGACGACAAGACGCTGAAGGCGGGCTCCGTGCCCACCTTCGCCCTGTCCCAGCGCGGACGCGCGGGGATGCAGCTGCTCGGCGCGGTGCAGAAGTACTCCTCGGGCGTGCTGCGCCCGATCGCGGCGGAGAACTTCGAGGCCGACAAGCGCGGCAACGAACTCTCGGCCGAACACGCCGCCGCCCAGCCCGGCGAAAGCGCGCGCGATCGCATCAACGCGGCCCGCGAAGTGTGCGAGAGCGACAACGTCTATCGCCTCGAGCGCTTCATCCAGCGCTGGGTCGCCGAGGAGAACTTCAATCGCGGCATCCCCGCGATCGAGGAACGCCGCGAGAAGTTCGAGGCATTCAACGCTGCGCAGGGCGAGACCGAACTGATGGGCACGCTCGACCTGACCGGCGAAGTCTCGGTGCCCAAGTACTACGACCGCGTCGAATGGCACCTGGAGCCCGGCGGCTGGGACGGCTACGACCTCTACGGCGCGCTCTTCGCCTACGGCGTCGGCCCCTATGTGTTCAGCCATGGCGGCTATGCGGCGGTCGGCGTGGGTGACGACATCACCCAGCAGCGCGCGAACACCATCCGCCAGTTCCCCAAGGACAGCTACGCGCGGATCTACGAGCCGGGCTGCGGCGGCGTCTCGACGCTCAAGGCGGTCAACTCGGTGTTCCCCGAGGCCGAACTCCACGGCTCGGACCTGTCGCCGCTGCTGCTCGCCAACGGGCAGAAGATGGCTTCGCGCTTCGGCTTCCCGGTCCACCTGAAGCTCGCCGACGCGGCGCACGACACCGGCGAGGCGGACGAGAGCTTCGACGGCGTCATCACCTACGCGCTCCACCACGAGCTGCCGCCCAAGGCCAACCGCGAGATGTTCCGCGAACTGTTCCGCATCATGAAGCCGGGCGCGGACATCGTCATCTCCGACCCGCCGCCGTTCCGCGCCGTGTCGATGTTCCACGCCGTCATCCTCGACTGGGACACCGAGCACCGCGAGGAACCGTTCTTCTCGGCCGTGCTGCATGACAGCCTCGATGCCATGCTGGAGGAAGCGGGCTTCGTGAACGTCGAGTCCTACGCCATCGGGCAGGACCAGTACCCCTGGGTCACGCGGGCGAAGAAGCCCTCGGCCCCTGTGCAGATGGAGGCGGCGTGATGGAACCGACCGGTACGGACTACCTCGGCCAGGACAGCGTCACCGACGTGGCGCGGATGCTCATGGCGCTCGTCTCCGAAGTGTGGATCATGCGCGATCGCCAGATCGTCACCGAATACCTGCTGGAGACCAAGGGCTCCGTCACCCGCGAGGAACTCGACGAGTTCGTGCCCGCAGGTGACCTCGCCGCGCAGATCACCGCCGAGCGCGAGCGCTTCGCGCGTCTCGTCGCCGGGGCTCCGGTGGCGGCGGTGCGCCGCTCGGTCCCGGAAATCCTCGAACGCGCAGGGCTGAAAGCGCCCGTCGCGGCAAACTGACAAGGTACACGAACAGCATGACGGCCATGACCGGAAATACCGCGGACGCACCTCGCGAGGGCGCTGCGGGCCACGGCGGAACCCTGCCGCTGCAGACCTGCGTGGCATGGGGGCTGGGCACCGTGGCCGTCGCCGCGCTGTTCAATTCGGTCAACGTGCTGCTGCTGCGGTACGTGGTCGACTACGCGGGCATCAGCGCGGTGCTGGCAGGCGGTCTGATCGCGGCGTCGAAGCTCTACGACGCCGTGATCGATCCGGTCATCGGCGCCGCCAGCGACCGCACCCAGTCGCGCATGGGGCGGCGTCGTCCGTTCCTGCTGGCGGGCGGCGTGCTGCTGGCGATCGCGGCGCTCATGCTGTTCAACGTGCCCGCCGGCGGCGGCGCGCTTTCGGTGGGCTTCCTGATCCTCTCGCTGCTGGTCTACGCAACCGGCTACGCGGCGTTCTCGGTGCCCTACATGGCGATGCCGGCGGAAATGACCTCGTCCCTGCACGAGCGTTCGCGCCTGATCTCGTTCCGCGTCTCCGCCGTCGCCGTGGCATCGCTGCTGGCGGTCTTCGTCGGCCCGCAGATCATGACCTTCGCGGGCGGCGGCCGTCCCGGCCACACCGCGCTTTCGGTGTTCCTCGCGGTCGTGGTGATCGCCGCCGCCGTCGCCTGCTTCCGCGGCACCCGCAACGCGCCGTTCCACTACCAGCCCGCCGTCAAGGCGACCTGGAGCGAGAAGCTGCGCTCGCTGGCGGGCAACAAGCCCTTCGTGGTGCTGCTGGTGGTCAAGCTGCTGCAGCTCATGGCGCTCGCGGTGACGCAGGCGGCGATGCCGTTCCTGTTCCAGCGCGTGCTCAAGCTGGGCGATGCGCGCATGGGCATCTACTTCCTCGTGTTCTACGCGACGATGATCCTGGTCCAGCCGATCTGGGTCCGCCTTGCCCGGATGCGCGGAAAGCGTCTGATCTACATGGCGGGCACTTTCCTCTACGGCGCGATCTACCTGAGCTGGTACTTCGTCGGCCCGGACGAGGCGCTGGCGGCGGTCTACGGACGCGCCATCGCGCTCGGCGCCATGGGCGGCGCGGTGCTGCTGTTCGGCCAGTCGCTGCTGCCCGACACGATGGAGTGGGACTACCGCCGCACCGGGATGCGCCGCGAAGGCATGCTCTCGGCGGTCTACACGCTGGTCGAGAAACTGGCCTACGCCCTTGGCGCGGCGCTGACCGGGATCATCCTGGGCAAGACCGGCTACGTCCAGAACGCCGCCCACGGCGAGCAGCCGGCCTCCGCGATCGAGGCGATCTACTGGCTGGCCTCGTTCATCCCCTTCGCCTTCCTCGTCGCCAGCATCGTCGCGCTGTGCTTCTACGACCTCGACGAGGACAAGTTCGCGAAGGCCGCGGCCGAGTGAGCGAGGAGGACCGGGCGCTCGCGGATACGCTGATCCGCGGCGCCTACGTCGTCACGCTGGACGGCGAACGCCGCGTCTTCACGCGCGGCTTCGTCGCCTTCG
>DATKFS010000151.1:0-4909 GCA_035511275.1 Novosphingobium sp. | reverse complement strand
CGGCCAGCCTCACCGGCGGCAAACCCGGCATCCTCCACGGCAACAAGACCTACCTGCTGCAGGACGAGGACGGCCAGATCACCGAGGCCCACTCGATCTCGGCGGGCCTCGACTACCCCGGCCTCGGTCCCGAGCACTCGTGGCTGCACGAAAGCGGCCGCGTCCGCTACGTGCCGATCACCGATGATGAGGCGCTGGAAGCCTTCCAGCTCTGCTGTGCGCTCGAAGGCATCATCCCGGCGCTGGAAAGCGCCCACGCGCTCGCCGCCCTGCCGCAGCTGACGGCCGAGATGGACGAGGACAAGATCCTCGTCGTCAACGTCTCCGGGCGCGGCGACAAGGACATCTTCACCGTCGCCGAGGCGCTGGGGTTCGAGCTTTGAAGAAGGGCGGGTGGCAGCGGTCGCTGATCGACGCCACCGTCCTGTGGATGGCGGTGTTCCCGGCGATCAAGGTCCTCGCCGACCTCGTCCGCGCCCGCTCGTTCGATCTCTCCGGTGCCGGCTATTTCTGGGCCTTCGCCTTCCGGGGTGACTGGTCCGACATCGCCGTCAGCCTCGCCTACCTCGCCCTGTTCATCGGCCTGACCGCCGCCATTCTCCGCTATTCCGGAAAGACGCTGTTTTCCTGATGACCCGCTTCGAAACCGCATTCGCCAAAGGCCCCGCGCTCGTGTGCTTCATCACCGGGGGTGACGGCGACACCGCCGCCAACCTCGACGCGCTGGTCGAGGGCGGCGCCGACGTGATCGAGCTGGGGATGCCCTTCACCGATCCCATGGCCGACGGCCCGGCGATCCAGGAAGCGAACCTGCGTTCCTTCGCTGCGGGCACGAAGACCGCCGACATCTTCCGCCTCGCCGCCGAGTTCCGCAAGCGCCACGCGCATGTACCGCTCGTGCTGATGGGCTACGCCAACCCGATGACCGTGCGTGGTCCCGAGTGGTTCGCCGAGGAGTGCGCCAAGGCTGGCGTCGACGGCGTCATCTGTGTCGACATCCCGCCGGAGGAAGACGCGGCGCTCGGCCCGGCGCTGCGCGAAAAGGGCGTCTCGCTCATCCGCCTCGCCACGCCCACCACCGACACCGCGCGGCTTCCCGCCGTGCTGGAGGGGTCCTCGGGGTTCCTCTACTACGTCTCGGTCGCGGGCATCACCGGCATGCAGCAGGCCGTGCAAGGCTCGATCGAGGACGCCGTGGCCCGCCTCAAGTCGGCGAGCAAGATCCCCGTCGCGGTCGGCTTCGGCGTGCGCACGCCGGAACAGGCCGCCGCCATCGCCAAGGTGGCCGACGGCGTCGTCGTCGGCTCGGCGCTGGTCGATCTCGTCAAGCAGTACGGCGACAAGGCCGCCGGTCCGCTCAGGGAGCTGACCTCGGCGCTGGCGCAAGCGGTGCATTCGGCGCGCTGATGCGCGACTTCGCGGTGTCCGACGCGGCCGCCGTCCAGGCCCAGCTCGACCGCCTCGCCGCGCTATCGCTGCCGCAAGGGCGCATCGGGCTCGACGCGATCCGCGAACTGCTGGCGCGCCTCGGCGACCCGCACCTGAAGATCGCGCCCGCCTTCCACGTCGCCGGCACCAACGGCAAGGGCTCGACCTGCGCCTACCTGCGCGCGATCCTGGAGGCGCAGGGCTACCGCGTCCACGCCATCACCAGCCCCCACCTCGTGCGCTACAACGAGCGTATCCGCATCGCCGGGGAGCTTGTCGGCGACGACGAACTGGCCTCGCTGCTGGCCGAAGTGCTGGACGCGGCGGGGGACCTCGCAGTCAGCTTCTTTGAAGTCACCATCGCCGCCAGCTTCCTTGCCTTCTCGCGCCATCCGGCCGACGCCTGCGTGATCGAGGTCGGGCTCGGCGGCCGGTTCGACGCCACCAACGTCCTGCCCGCCCCGCTCGCCTGCGGGATCGCGACGCTGGGCATCGACCACGAACGCTTCCTCCTCGCGCCCGAGGACGGCACGCCGACCGAGCCGCTCGCCCGCATCGCGTTCGAGAAGGCGGGCATCCGCCGCCCCGGCGTGCCGCTGGTGACGCAGGCCTATCCCGTGCCGGTCATGGCCGTGCTGCAGTCGCTCGCGGCGTCGGAGCACGTGCCGCTCTACTGGCGTGGCAAATGCTGGAACGCACAGGTCACCAGCGATGCGATCTGGTTCGAGGACGGCGACGGCTCGCTGACTCTACCGCTGCCCCGCATTCCCGGCGCCCACCAGGCCGACAACGCCGCGCTCGCGGTCGCCATGCTGCGGCGGCAATCCGTGCTGCGGGTCGATCCCGAGGCAATCGCCGCCGGTATCCGCGCGGCGCGCTGGCCGGCGCGGATGCAGCTTCTGGGCGAAGGCCCCCTCACCGCGCGGGTTCCCGGCACCCCGGTATGGCTGGACGGAGGGCACAACCGCGACGCCGGGCTGGCGCTGGCGCAGTTCCTCGCCGACCAGGAGATCGCGCCGCACCTCGTGCTCGGCATGATCGAGGGCAAGGACCCGGGTGCCCTGCTCGATCCGCTGCACCGCCATGTCGAGAGCGTCACGCTGGTCCCCGTGCCGGGCCACGACTGCCTGCCGCCCGAGGCTTTCGCCGACTGGTCGGTGGAGACGACATGCGCGCCGGACGTCGCCACCGCGCTGGCGAAGCTGGAAAGGCGCAATCCGCGCTCGGTGCTGATCGCCGGGTCGCTCTACCTCGCGGGCGCGGTGCTGCGCGAGAATGGCGAGTGGCCGGACTGACGAAACCGTCGTCCCCGACTTGATCGGGGACCGCTGGCGAGAGTAACCGGTCGAGCCGGGGATGACGGAGGTATCGTCTGGACCGGAGCACGGCCGCTCAGGCGAACACGTCCGCCTCGCTCTCCACCTCGCCCGCAGAGCCCATGGCCTGGTCGACCAGGCCGGAGCGGCTCATCCACCAGAACAGCACGATACCCGGCAGCGAGGCGAGCGTGGTGAGCAGGTAGAAGTTCACGTAGCCCATCGCCTCGATCAGCGCGCCCGCCGTGGTGCCGGTGAGCAGCCGTCCGACCACGCTCGCAGCGGCCGAGATCAGTGCGTATTGCGAGGCGGTGTAGCGCAAGTCGCACAGGGCCGAGAAATAGGCGATCACCACCACGCCGCCGTAGCCGCTGGCGATGTTCTCGAACCCGATCGCGCCTGCCATGCCCCAGTTGCTGTGGCCCGAGGCCGCCAGCATCGCGAAGCTGAGGTTGGACACGCCCATGAGGACGAGCGAAAGCATGACCGACCGCTTCAGGCCGAGCCGCGCATAGGCGACACCGCCGATGAACACGCCGATCATGTAGGCCCAGAAGCCCAGCCCGATGTCGTAGATGGCGATCTCGTCGTTGCTGAAGCCGAGGTCGTCGAACAGCAGGCGGAACGTGAGGTTCGCCAGCGTGTCGCCGATCTTGTGGACGAGGATGAACAGCAGCACGAGGAACGCGCCGTTGCGCCGGAAGAACTCTCCGAACGGCCCGACGATCGAGCCCCATACTTCCGCGACGCCCTTCTTCTCGACCACCACCTTGCGACGCTCCGGCTCGCCGAGGAACAGCGCGGCGAGCATCGCAGGCAGCGCGAACAGGGCACAGGCCATGTAGCCGACGCTCCAGCCGTAGCGGGCGGAGAGCACCAGCGCGAGCGCCCCCGCGCCTGCCGAGCCGATCCGCCAGCCGTACTGGCTCATGCCCGAGCCGGTGCCCAGCTGGTACGGCTTGAGCGTCTCGATGCGATAGGCGTCGATCACGATGTCGAAGCTGGCACCGGCGATGCCGACCAGCACGGCGGCGATGACGGTGGCCTGCAGCGCCTGCGCCGGGTCGACCAGGGCGAGGTTCACCACGGCGGCCATCACCGCGAGGCCGCAGACCAGCATCCAGGAGACGCGCTGGCCCATGCGATGGAGCAGCGGGAGGCGCACGCCGTCGATGATCCAGGCCCAGAAGACCTTGAGATTATAGACTAAAAACGCCAGCGTGAAGGCCGTCACGACCTTCTTGTCGATCCCGTCCTGCGCCAGCCGGGTCGTCAGGGTCGCGCCGATCATCGCGTAAGGGAAGCCGGATGACACGCCGAGCATGAACGCGGCGATGGATTCCCTTTCGAAATAAGGCTTTACCGAGCCCCAGGCGCCGCGACGCTCAACACTGCTATCGGCGTCCACGCCTGTCTCCTTGAAGCTACCTAAGCGTACATGGGCGCCACCTGGGCGAACATGGCCGCAACTTAGCGGGGCCGCTCGTGAAGGGAAGGCTGGATGAAGCGGCGATCAACAGGTATGGGCGCTCGAATGTCCAAACCACCCAGCAAGTCCGGCGGCTCCGGTCGCGGTCGCCCGCCCCATGGATCGTCCGGCGGCGGCTCGTCGCGCGATCGCTCCTCCTTCGGCAGTTCGCCGCGCGGCGGTGGCCGTGACGGCGGTCGTCGCGAAGGCGGCGAGCGGCGCGGCGGACCGGGCCGCGACGAGGCGCCGCGCGGCGGCGGTTCGCGTTACAACTCCGGCGGTTCGCGCGACGGCGGCGGCCGGGGCGATGCGCCCCGCAGCGGCGGCTCGCGCGGCAGCTACTCGCGCGATAGCTACTCGCGCGACGGGGGCGCGCGCGACGGCGGATACCGGGGCGGCGGCCAGCGCGAGGATTCGCAGCGCGGCGGCCCGCGCACCGGCTACTCGCGCGACGGCGGACCGCGCACGGATTCGCGCGCATCTCGCGACGGCGGACCGCAGCGCCCGCCGCGCCGCGAGGATGCGCCGCGCGCCGAACGCCGCGATTCGCCCCGCAGCGGCCCCCGCGATACCGGTCCGCGCGACACCGCGCCCCGCGGCACTTATTCGCGCGACGACGCCCCGCGCGGCGGATCGCGTGACGGCGCGCCCCGCGCCACCTACTCGCGCGGACCATCGCGCGACGGGCGCGGCCGGG
>DATKFS010000150.1:0-12376 GCA_035511275.1 Novosphingobium sp. | reverse complement strand
TCGCGGGCCGCGTCGCTGTCGTCACCGGAGCGAGCCGGGGGATCGGCAAGGGCGTCGCCTGTGCGCTCGCCGATGAAGGCGCGACCGTCTACGTCACCGGGCGAACCGTCGGCGCCGGGGGGCATGTCCTTCCGGGGTCGCTGGAAGAAACCGTGGCGGAAGTCAACGCGCGCGGCGGGCGCGGCGTGGCCATTGCCATGGACCTCCTTGACGACGCACAGATCGCTGCGGTGTTCGAACAGGTCCGCCGCGACGAGGGGCGGCTCGACCTGCTGGTCAACAACGCCATGTCGATTCCCGATTCCATGACGCAGCGCACCGGCTTCTGGGAAAAGCCGCTCGCCGACGAATGGCAGATATGGGACACCGGCGCGCGCGCCGCTTTTGTGGCGGCATGGCACGCGGCGCGGATCATGGTGCCGCAGGGGTCGGGCCTGATCGCCGCACTGTCGGGCTATGTCGGTGTTACGTATACCTATGATGTCGTCTTCGGCACGACCAAGACCGCCACGGATCGCATGATGCGCGACATGGGACACGAACTGCGGGACACCGGCGTCAGTGCCCTGTCGCTCTGGCAGGGCTTCACTTACACCGAGCGCGCGACGGAGAACCTCAAGTCCGTGCCGGGCATGGCCAATCAGCTGAACAGCGCGGTGGGCTCATCGCCCGAATTCCCAGGGCGGGTCATCGCGGCGCTTGCTGCCGATCCCGGGATCGCGGCGAAATCGGGCGGGACTTTCATCAACGCCGAACTCGCCGCCGAATATGGCCTGACCGACAAGGACGGTCGCACGATTCCCTCGCTGCGCGACAGCCGTGGCGCGCCTCTCTGGGCGGCCGGCGACACCACATGGAGCATTGCATGAGCGAGCGTCGCTTCGATGGCCGGGTTGCCGTCATCACGGGGGGCGCGAGAGGCCTGGGTTTTGCGTATGCGCAACTCCTCGGAACGCTTGGCGCGCGGATCGTGGTCAACGACAACGGCAGTGCCATGTCCGGTGACGGGGGCGACGTCGGTCCGGCCGAGGAGGCCGCACGGGCCTTGCGCGCGGCGGGCTGCGAGGCGGTGGCCTGCACCGAAAGCGTGGCGACACCGGAAGGCGGCAAGGCCATCGTGGACGCCGCGCTCGACGCTTTCGGTGGCATCGATGTGCTCATCCACAGCGCCGGGAACGTGCGCTACGGCGGCCTCGATGCGATCAGCCACGAGGATTTCCGCGCGGTGATCGACGTTCACCTGCTCGGTGCGTTCAACGTAGTGCGGCCCGCGTTCGAGCGGATGGCGGCGGCGGGGTATGGCCGGGTGGTGCTCAGCGGGTCCATCGGCGGCCTCTATTCGATCGCGCATGGCGTGAACTACGCGATGTCGAAATCGTCGATGATCGGCCTCAACAACATGATCGCCATCGAGGGCGCCGATCGGGACGTGAAGTCGAACGTCATCCTCCCCGGCGCGGTCACGCGCATGGCCGATGGCCTGGACATCACGCAGTACCCGCCGATGGGTCCTGACCTTGTCGCACCCGTGGTCGGCCTGCTGGCGCACGAGAGTTGCCCGGTTTCCGGCGAACTCTACGTATCCATGGCGGGACGCATCGCCCGGGCTTTCATCACGGAAACGCAAGGCGTCTACCGCCCCGAATGGACCATCGACCAGGTCGCCGCCGACCTCAACGCCATCCGCGACGATACCAGGCGATGGACGTTCCATCCGCTCGAAAACGGCTTCACCGAGCACATGATGAAGAGCTTCGCGATGGCGCGCGGCGAAGCCTGATGCGAGCGAACGCGGGATAAATCCGGAAATCTGTCGAGAAAGCCATTAACGAGCCTCCGGCAAGCCGTTAGAACGCGCGGCGTGATAAGGAGACCGTCCCGATGAAGACCCGCGCCGCCGTTGCCTTCGAAGCGAAGAAGCCGCTCGAGATCGTCGAGGTCGACCTCGACGGTCCCAAGGCGGGCGAAGTGCTCGTCGAGATCATGGCGACCGGCATCTGCCACACCGATGCCTACACGCTCGACGGTTTCGACAGCGAGGGCATCTTCCCCTCGATCCTCGGCCACGAAGGCGCCGGGATCGTGCGCGAGGTGGGCCCGGGCGTGACATCGGTCGTACCCGGGGACCACGTGATCCCGCTCTACACGCCGGAATGCCGCCAGTGTAAGTCGTGCCTCTCGGGCAAGACCAATCTGTGCACGGCGATCCGAGCGACACAGGGGCAGGGCCTGATGCCGGACGGCACCAGCCGCTTCAGCTACAAGGGCCAGCCGATCTTCCATTACATGGGCTGCTCGACCTTCTCGAACTTCACCGTGCTGCCGGAGATCGCGGTGGCCAAGATTCGCGAGGACGCCCCGTTCCAAAGCTCGTGCTACGTCGGTTGCGGCGTGACTACGGGCGTCGGCGCGGTGATCAACACGGCCAAGGTGCAGGTGGGCGACAACGTCGTCATCTTCGGTCTCGGCGGCATCGGCCTCAACGTGATCCAGGGTGCGCGCCTGGCCGGCGCCAACAAGATCATCGGCGTGGACATCAACCCCGATCGCGAGGAATGGGGCCGCCGCTTCGGCATGACCGACTTCCTCAACAGCCGGGGCATGAGCCGTGAGGACGTGGTCGCGAAGATCGTCCTGATGACCGAGGGCGGGGCGGACTACACCTTCGACGCCACCGGCAACACCGAAGTCATGCGCACGGCACTGGAAGCCTGCCATCGCGGCTGGGGCACCTCGATCGTCATCGGCGTGGCCGAAGCGGGCAAGGAAATCTCCACTCGCCCGTTCCAGCTCGTCACCGGACGCAACTGGCGCGGCACCGCGTTCGGCGGCGCCAAGGGCCGCACCGACGTGCCCAAGATCGTCGACATGTACATGACCGGCAAGATCGAGATCGACCCCATGATTACGCACGTCATGGGTCTGGAGGAGATCAACACCGCCTTCGACCTGATGCACGAGGGCAAGTCGATCCGCTCGGTCGTCGTGTTCTGATGGAAGTCGTCTCCACCAGCCGCAGCCAGGGCGGGACGCAGGGCGTCTATCGCCACTGGAGCACCGCGACGGGGACGGAGATGACCTTCTCCGTCTTCGTGCCGGAACATGCGCCGGGCGAGACGCTGCCGGTGCTGTGGTTCCTCTCGGGCCTGACCTGCACCCACGCTAACGTGACCGAGAAGGGCGAGTTTCGTGCAGCATGTGCGCAGCATGGCGTGATTCTCGTCGCGCCCGATACCTCGCCGCGCGGCGACGACGTGCCGGATGACGACGCCTACGACTTCGGCAAGGGCGCGGGCTTCTATGTGGATGCGACGCAGGAGCCGTGGGCGCAGCATTTCCGCATGAAGTCCTATGTCGAGGTGGAGCTTCCGGCGCTTGTTGCGGCGGAGTTTCCCGTCGACATGGAGCGTCAGGGGATCACCGGGCACTCGATGGGCGGCCATGGCGCGCTCACGGTGGCTTTGCGCAATCCCGGGAGATTCCGCTCGGCGAGCGCCTTCTCGCCGATCGTGTCGCCGCTCAACTGCCCCTGGGGCGACAAGGCGCTGACCGGCTATATCGGCGCCGACCGGGCAGGCTGGCGCGAATACGATGCCTGCGCGCTGATCGAGGACGGCGCGCGCGTGCCCGCGCTGCTGGTCGATCAGGGCACGGCCGACGCCTTCCTCGAAACACAGCTCAGGACCGGGCTGCTGGTGGATGCCTGCGAAGCGGCGGGGCAGCCGGCGGAAATCAGGATGCAGGAGGGATACGATCACTCCTACTACTTCATCTCCACTTTCATGCCCGAGCACGTCGCCTGGCATGCCGGGCATCTGAAGGCCTGACCGGGCCGTCATGACCGGGTCGAAAAAGGAAGCGCGCGCGGCGGCACCTGCCAAGGGGACGACCGCCAAGGGAGAGGCGACGCGCAACCAGATCCTGGACGCCTCGGAGATCCTGTTCGCCCGCAGCGGCTATCTGGGCACGTCGCTGAGGGACATTGCCCATGGCGCGGGCGTGCCGATGGGGCTGGTGCACTATCACTTCGGGGCCAAGCACCTCATCCTCGAGGCGGCGCTGGACCGCAAGCTCGGCCTGCTGCGCGAGACCATCGCGGAGAGCTTCGCCGAGGCGGAGGCCCGCCCCGCAGACTTCGGGCTGGAGGAGATCGTCACCGCCTTTATCCTGCCGTTTCTCCATTCGGCGTCGCGGGAGGACGATCCGCTGCGCAACTACATCGTCATGACCTCGCACCTGATGAGTTCGTACCGGATGCCGGAACTGCGGCCGATCCTCGGCAAGCTGAGCGTCGTGTCGGGCATCCTGACCGAGCGGCTGCGCGCCCATCGTCCGGACATTCCGGAAAGCAGCCTGCTCGCGGGGGTCTACCTGATCGAGGCGGCGCTGATCTTCATGGTGCAGGACCCGGGCTTCCTCGACGACCTGAGCCAGGGCCATCATTCGGTGGTGCGGCTGGAAGACATCGCGCGCCCGGCGCTGCGCTTCTTCGCCCGGGGACTGGAGAGCCTGGCGGACCCGGCATCCTGATCGTTTTGATAGTTTGGTCGATCGACCAGTTTCTATACCATCGGCTCCAACGAACGACATGACCCGCATCGGCGAGGACGTGCGCACCGAGAGGAGACGAGATGGGAAGGCAAGACATCGACGCCCTGATGATCGATGGCCGCGACGCCGCGAACCTCAGGGGCGATCCGATCACCGGCGATCGCTACACCTCGCGCGAATTCATGCAGCGCGAGTGGGACCACATGTGGACCCGCATCTGGCACGTTGCCGGCCGCACCGCGGAACTGGAGGAGGCCGGAGACTACGTCGTCCATGACTTCATGAACGAGTCCGTGTTCTGCGTCAGGCAGGACGACGGGTCGATCAAGGCGTTCTACAATGCCTGTCGCCACCGGGGCCAGCGGCTGGTCTGGGACGCGAGTTCGCAGGACTCTTTCCAGTGCCCGTACCACGGCTGGGTCTGGGGCAAGGACGGCGTGCTCGAAAGGGCGCAGGACCCGGAGGACTTTCCGCAAGGCAACCCCTGCGGCAAGCTCAAGCTCAAGGAACTGCGCTGCGCGACCTGGGGTGGGTTCGTCTGGTACACGATGGACGACGAGGCGCCCGAGCTGCTCGATTTCCTGGCGCCGATGCCCGAGCTTTACAAGAACTACCCGATGGACACGGCGGTCCGCGTGTTCTGGATGAAGATCGACCTCGAGACCAACTGGAAGTTCGCGACCGACAATTTCTCCGAGAGCTACCACACCCGCACCGCCCATCCGCAGGTGCCGCCGTGGATCGACCAGGACGTCGACACCGCGCGCCACGAGATGTGGCTGGGCGGGCATGGCCGGACCGTGCAGCCGATGCGCCCGTCGCTGTCGGACCGGCTGCCCGAGGGGGTCGACCATCCCTTCGACGCGATCCTGCGCCAGTGGGACATCGACCCGGACTCCTACCCGGACTTCGAAACCAAGGCGATGCAGGGCTGGCTCGACCTCAAGGCCGCCAAGAAGCGGCTCTGGAAAGAGCGCGGCTACCTGCACTACGAGCACATGGACGACGAGGAGATCACCGACAGTCCGCACACGGTGATGTTCCCCAACGTGACCATCAGCTTCCTGCCCGACAATCTCGTCTTCTTCCGCACCGAGCCCCATCCGACCGACCCGAACGAGTGCACCTTCGACCTGTGGTGCATGGCCTTCCCGGTCGCGGGGCAGACCGTGGTGGAATCGGTCATGGCCGGCCCGCAGCCGCTGCGCGAGGCGGAGTTCCAGCACCGTGCCTTCGACAACGGGCGCGGGGTGCCCGAGATCAGGGACCAGATCGTCTACCAGGACATGCTGCTCGCCGAGGGGCAGCAGAAGGGGATGCATTCGCGCGGCTACGACGACGCCTACCTGGCGGCGCAGGAAACGCGGGTGAGATTTTTCCACGAGGTCCTGAACGACTACCTCGAAGGCCGCCGCTGAGCGGGGCTTGTTGATGAAGTACATGCGGCGGCCCGCTTCCTTGTAGGGGCGGGCGGCGGCGAGGGGTTCACGGTTGAAAGAGCGCAACGGACCCTAGCAGCGCTTTGGAATGTAGGAAAATCACCGCGCCGTCCGGCACGGCGGCGGGCGCCTTGGCGCGCCTGCCGGACAGAACATAACAAAAGTGGGAGAAGACGCATGAAGACCTGGCTCAACGACAGTTCCCGACTTGCGCTCGGCGCCGCCGCGCTGATGGCATCGCAGACCGCCTTCGCGCAGGAGGCCCCGCCGCAGGACGAGCCGCAGCAGGTGGGCGGCATCCAGGAGATCGTCGTCACCGCGCAGAAGAAGTCCGAGAACCTGCAGGACGTGCCGATCTCGATCACCGCGGTCGGCGGCGAGGCGCTGGCGGCGACGCAGGGCACGTCGCTGCAGGCGCTGCAGGGCCAGATCCCCAACGTCCAGATCGACAACTTCGCCAACACCCCGCAGAGCGCCGTCTTCACCGTGCGCGGCATCGGCGTGATCGAGCCCGACCCCTACGCCGGCAACACCGTGTCGATCGTGGTCGACGGGGTGCCGCAGTTCTTCTCGATGGGCGCGCTGCTCGACCTCTACGACGTCGACCGGATCGAGGTGCTGCGCGGGCCGCAGGGCACGCTGTTCGGCGCCAACACCACCGGCGGCGTCATCAACGTCGTCACCGCGCAGCCGACCGGCGAGTTCGGCGGCCACGTCAAGGCGGTCTACGGCAACTACAACCGCTTCGACGTGACCGGGTCGATCGAGGCGCCGCTGGTGGAGGACGTGCTCTCGCTCAAGGTCGCGGGCATCCACACCCAGCGCGAGGGCTGGGTGACGAACGTGGTCGACGGCTCCGACATGGGGAAGAAGAACCTCGATGCGGTGCGCGCCTACCTGCGCTTCACGCCGAGCGGCGATTTCGACGCCACGCTCCAGGGCGAATACGTCAACGCCCGCAACGGCTCGCCCATCGTCATCAACGGCGCGCGGCCGGGCGAGGCGCTCTACGTGGCGCCGGGCACCTCGGGAATGTACGTCGGCCCCTGCGCCGCCAACGGACAGTCCGGCATGTGCACCGCGCCGGACAAATACTACGGCGCCAACAACTCGGTGCCCGACCAGTCCTACATGGACACTTATTCCGGCACGCTGACGATGAACTGGCGCAACACCGGCCTTGGCGACTGGACCGCGATCACCGGCTACAAGAAGTTCAAGCTGCGCGAATACACCGACCAGGACGGCACCCCGCTGTTCATGAACGACACCTACCGTCGCACCGAGGGCTGGCAGTTCAGCCAGGAACTGCGCACCAACCTCGAACTCGGCGACGACCTCAACGTGCTGGTCGGCGCGTTCTACCTCAAGGACCACTACGACCATATCCAGGCCTATCGCCTGCAGTTCGCCGCGCCCGGGCTGCTGCAGACCAACCTGCAGGATCAGGACAACTACTCGATCTCCGGCTTCGCGCAGGCGTACTGGCAGGCGACCGACCGGCTGAAGCTGCAGGCGGGCATCCGCTACACCCACGAGCGGACGGAATCGACGCCCAGCCTCACCAACAGCATCGGCGACCCGGCGGGCTCGAACTATTCGGGCGAGGGCAATCTCGTGCTGTCCAGCTTTACCGTTGGCGGTGAAAAGAGCTGGAACAACGTCGGCTGGAAGCTCGGCGCGGACTACGAGATCGCCGACGACACGCTGCTCTACGCAAGCTGGGCGCGCGGCTTCAAGTCGGGCGGCTTCACCGCGCGCGTCGGCGTTCCGGCGGACGGCGACACGCCCTACGACCCGGAAAAGGTCGACACCTTCGAAGCAGGCATCAAGGCCGACCTGCTCGACCGCCGCCTGCGCATCAATCTCGCCGCGTTCTACACCAATTACCGCGACATGCAGGTGGCGCAGATCTACTTCGACACCGATACCGCCACGCAGGGCAACCGCATCCTCAACGCCGGCAAGTCCGAGATCAAGGGCTTCGAACTGGAGACCACCGCCGCCCCGGTGGACGGCATGACCCTGCGCGCCTCGCTCGCCTACCTCGATGCGAAGTACAAGGAATTCCCCTATACCGACCCGCTCTCGGGCGAGGTGCTCGACCTCGAAGGCTACCGCCTGCAGAACGCGCCCAAATGGAACGCCAGCTTCGGCGCGAACTTCGTCATTCCACTTGGCAACGGCGCCGACCTCGTCAGCGACGTCACCTACACCTACACCAGCTCGAAGTACTACACCGCGATCCTCGACACCCCGCGCTCGAAGATCCAGCCGACGCATCTCGTCGATGCCTCGCTCACCTACAAGCCGGACGGCGCGGCGTGGTCGCTGGGGCTGTGGGCCACGAACCTGCTGGATAGCCGTTACATGTCAACGGTTTACGACTCTCCGGGCTATGCCGGTCTTGCCGGTTACGCCCCGCCCCGCCAGTTCGGCGCCTCCGCCAGCATGAACTTCTGACGCAGGCCACACCCCGTCGTCCCCGCAAGGGCGGGGGCGACGACAGCTTCCAGGGAGACCCATCATGGACCGCGTAAAGGGCAAGGTCGCCCTCATCACCGGCGGCGCTTCCGGGCTCGGCGCCGCCGACGCCCGGTTGCTGGCGGCACAGGGCGCACAGGTCGTCATCACCGACATGCAGGCCGACCTCGGCCGCGAAGTCGCCGCCACGATCCCGGGCGCGCTGTTCCTCCAGCACGACGTGCGCGACGAGGCGCAGTGGCGCGAGGTCGTCGCGCGCACCATGGCGCACTTCGGCAGGCTGGACGTGCTGGTGAACAACGCGGGGCTCGTGCGCTTCGGCAACGTCGAGGAGTGCGACCTCGAAACCTTCCGCCTGCAGATGCAGGTCATGGTGGAAGGCTGCTTCCTCGGCTGCCACACCGCGCTGCCGCACATGACCAAGGGAGGCGGCGGCTCGATCGTCAACGTCGCCTCGGTCGCCGCGCTCAAGGGTATCAGCGCGATCCCCGCCTACAGCGCGGCGAAGGCGGGGATACTCGCGCTCACCCGCAGCGTGGCTGTCCATTGCATCGAGCAGGGCTACCGCATCCGCGTCAACGCGATCGCGCCGGGCGCCCACGATACGCCGATGACACAGGCCGCGCTCGCGCAATTGCCACAAGACAACGCCGGGCTCGACCAGGTGAATGCGCATGGGCAGGGCCGGCCGGAGGACGTCGCCAACCTCGTGCTGTTCCTCGCCTCGGAGGAGTCGCGCCAGATCACCGGCACCCACATCGTCATCGACAACGGGGAGACGGTGGGATGAGCATCGACCGTGTCGCCGCCGTGCAGGCCATCGCCAACGTCCTCGCCCGCCACAGCCGCGGCGTCGACCGCGCGGACGAGGGGCTGCTGGCGGGCTGCTATCACCCGGACGCCACCGTCGATTACCGCTTCTACGCGGGACCGGCGAAGGACTTCGCCGCGATCCTGACCGGCGCGCAGAAGGCCGCGCCGGTCACGCTCCACCGCACCGCGCAGATGTGGATCGCGGTGGAGGGGGAGCGCGCCGCGTCCGAAAGCTACGTCATGGCCTATGCCTCCAGCGCGGGGGAGGGCGCGGGGGAGGGCGGGCCCGCCACCCAGCATCTCATCTGCGGGCGCTACCTCGACCGGCACGAGCGGCGCGGCGGCGAATGGCGGCTGAGCCACCGCACTTACGTGCTCGACACCAATGTGAACTGGACCGGCGGCCCGGGCATTCACGCCGCCCTGCCGGGGCTCGGCGCGCCCGGGCATCAGGTGCCGATCGGCGGCCACGGCGCGGCGGATGCGGGAATCGCCCTCATCACGCAGGCCCATGCGAAGAACAAGGCAAGAGGAACCGAGCCGATGAGCCATGACGCGAAGACGATCGACGCGGTGATCTCGCGTCAAGATATTTCGGATATTACAATGGCTTACTGCCGGGGCGTGGACCGTGCCGACGTGGAGCTGCTTGCAGGCGTGTTCCACGAAGGCGCCACCGTCGTCAGCGGCGCCTTCAACGGCAGCGGCGCCGAGTTCGCTCCCGCCATCTGCGCGCTGGTCACGGAAAGCTATGCCCAGACCTTCCACTCGATCGCCAACCAGTGGATCGAGGTGGACGGCGACGGCGCGGTCGGCGAGACTTACGTCATCGCCGTCTCCACCAGTCGCGACGGGGCGACCGACACGCTCACCGGCGGCCGCTACGTCGACCGGTTCGAGCGCCGCGCGGGCCGCTGGGCCATCGCCGAGCGCACCTTCGTTCTCGACTGGACGCGCAGCGAGCCGAGCACGCGCGACATGGCGGGCGGCATGTACGGCGTCCTCGACCTCCACGGCGAACGGGGGCCGGGCGACCCGGTCTACGCCTTCATGAGGCCGGCGCTTCCGCCGCATAGAGCGTGATCTGTGCGTGGAGCCCCTCCACCGAGGACTGGCCCACCCACACGTCGAACAGGCCGGGCTCGGCGATCCGCCGGTTGCCCGCGCCGACGAACTCGAGGTCGGTGCGTGAAAGCGTGAAGCGCACCGTCCGGCTGCCGCCGGCGTCGAGCGTCACCCGCTCCATCCGCTTCAGCTCGCGGATCGGCCGGGTGCGGCTGGCCACGCGGTCGCGGATGTAGAGCTGCACCACCTCGCTCCCCTTGCGCGGTCCCTTGTTGGTCAGCCGCGCGGTGACGTCGATGCTCCTGTCCCAGCGCAGCGCGGCGTCCGAAAGCTCCAGCTTGTCGAGCACGAAGCGGGTATAGCTGAGGCCGTGGCCGAAGGGGTAGCGGGCGCTGTTATCGGTGGTGGCGTAGCGCGCCTTGTATTCGGTGCTGCCCCGATCGACCATCGGGCGGCCGGTGGACTTGCGATCGTAGAAGAACGGCTCCTGCCCCGATTCCCACGGGAAGCTGACCGGCAGCTTGCCCGAGGGATCGACCTTGCCGAGCAGCACGTCGGCGATGGCGTGGCCGCTTTCGGAGCCGAGGAACCACGTCGCCAGCACCGCATTGGCGTTGGCGACGCCCTCGTGCAGCGCCAGCGCGCGGCCGTGGCGCAGGAGCACGACCACAGGCTTGCCCGCGGCGGCGACGGCATCGGCGAGCTGCTGCTGGACGGGCGGGATCTCGATCGTCGTGCGGGACTGCGCCTCGCCCGACATGTCCTGCGCCTCGCCCACCGCCAGCAGCACCACGTCGGCGGCCTTCGCCGCCTTCACCGCCGCGTCGATGCCGCCGTCGATGGCCTCGTGGATGCCGCAGCCGCGCGTGACGGTGAGGCTCGCGCCTTCCGGCAGCGCGGCGCGCAGGCCGGCGGCGATGTCCACGCCCTTGCCGGGGTCGCCGTAGAACGCCCAGGGGCCGTAGACGTTGTCGCGGTCCTCGCCGAAGGGGCCGATGAGCGCGATCCTGCGCGGCTTTTCCGGGTCGATCGGCAACACGCCGTCGTTCTGGAGCAGTACCACCGAGCGCGCCGCCGCTTCGCGTGCGAGGGCGCGGTGCGCGGGCGTGGCGATGTTCCCGGCCTCCGCCTCAGCGTCGAGCGAGCGCCACGGGTTCTCGAACAGGCCCATCGCCGCCTTGACGTAGAGGATGCGGCGCACCGCCACGTCCACCGTCGCCATCGGCACCGCGCCGCTCTTCACCAGTTCGGGGAGGTAGCGGATGTAGAGCCCGCTCTGCATCGACATGTCGACGCCTGCCAGCACCGCGAGCCGCGCGGCGTCCCGGTCATCCTCCGCGAAGCCGTGGGCGACCAGTTCCTCGTCGGCGGTGTAGTCGGAGAAGACGAAGCCCCGGAAGCCCATCTCGCCGCGCAGGGTGTCGGTCAGCAGGTCCCGGTCGGCGGTGGCGGGAACGCCGTTGATCTCGTTGAAGGCGGCCATGGTGGTCAGCGCGCCCGCCGCGAAGGACGATCCGAACGGCGGCAGGTGGGTTTCGCGAAGGGTCTCGTCGCTGATGTCGACGCTGCCGTATTCGAGGCCCGCCGCCACCGCGCCATAGGCCGCGAAGTGCTTGGGGCAGGCGAGCAGCGAATCGTCGCGCCGCAGGTCGCGGGTCTGGAAGCCGCGCACGCGGGCGGCGCAGAGCAGCGCGGTCAGCGTCACGTCCTCGCCCGCGCCTTCGACCACGCGGCCCCAGCGCTGGTCGCGCGCGACGTCGGCCATCGGCGCGAAGGTCAGGTGCAGGCCCGCCGCCGTCGCCTCCACCGCCATCGCCCGCGCCGTGCGCTGCACCAGCGCGGGATCGAAGCTGGACGCTTCGGCGAGGGGGACGGGGAAGATCGTCTTGAGGCCGTGGATCACGTCGCCCGCGAAGATCAGCGGGATGCCGAGGCGGCTGTCGTTGACCGCCATTTCCTGCGCCCGGCGCGCGCCCGCCACGCCGATGCCGTTGAACAGGCAGCCCACGCGGCCCCTGCGGATT
>DATKFS010000149.1:0-2771 GCA_035511275.1 Novosphingobium sp. | reverse complement strand
AGGTAGCTGTCGATCGCGCCGGAATCGACGCCGGAAACCCGGCCCGGTGCCGCCAGCACGAGCATTCCCCAGCCGCGCGAACCGGCGCTCACCACGCTCGACCAGCGCAGGGCATTGGCGTCATAGCCCGCCGAAAGCATGGAGGCGATGAGCGAAGGTGCGCTGTCGGCGAGATCGGCGCTGGGCGCCATGCGTGCGGCGGCGGCGGCGGTAAGGACCTGCCGCGCATAGTGCGCCGGGCCCTTCGCGTTCCACAGCGCCTGCATCGCCGCCAGCCGGGCCGAGGCATCCTCCTGCGTATAGGCATCGCGCAGGGACTCCGCGCGGTCCTGCCACTCTCCGGTAACATCGGGGTCGGCGTAGATCTGCGAATAGAGGTCGACCATCGCCGCGTTCGACAGCACGCCCGCCGCCGCCGCGCGGTCCGCCGCCGCCGCCCGGCGCGCCAGCCCGACCATCGGCGCCAGCGCGGTCACGTAGTCGTAGGCGGGGCCGGCCATCTGCATCAGCGAAGCCGGCGGCTCCAGCCCGACACCGATGGCGAGGCCGTAGCGCCAGGGATCGAGCGTGGTCACCTTGTCCCACTCGATGGTCACCGCGCGGCGCGACTTGCCCGCCGCGCCGGCGTACTTCTGCGCCAGCAGCATGTCGATCTGGTCCATCGTCCCACGATTGCGATCGCGTTCGAGCCGCGAGATGGCCGCCGTGCTGTTGCCGCGGAACGCGTCGCACATCGTGCGCGTGACTCCCCAGGCCGGGTCGGCGCGCAGCGAACCCTGGGTCGCCATGACGGGGCACATACCGGTGAAGTCGGCGTTGCGGGCATAGACGTCGAGCACCACCGCGCCGATCGCGGGCGTGAACTCGGCGATGTCCATATCCTGCAGCACGGCGCGCGCGGCATCCGTCTCGCCCATGCGCAGCAGCAGCGAGACGCGAAGGGCGAGGAAGTCCTGCGCGCTCATCCCGCGCGGCGGCTGCAGGCGCGAAGCCAGCGCGCGGCGCAACAGGATATGTCCCCAGCGCGAGACCAGCGCGCCCCGGTTCCCCGCGAGCGCGACCTGTACCAGCCGCCCGTTCTGGATCGCCAGCGAATCCTGCGCGAGCCCGCCCTCTTCCTCGTCGAGCAGTCCCGCCTGCTGAATCGAGCGGCGGGCCTGCGGCGGCATGTCGATCACCACCTTGCTGCCCAGCAGCGCCTCGAAATCCTCGGGCGACATCCGCTCAAGCTCTTCCAGCGTCGGGATGCGGGTGAGCGTACCGTCGTCCTGCTGCACGGCGACGAGTTGAGGCGACGGCGGCAGACCGGTGGGGATCGCCTGGATGACCGGCGTGGACGTGGAGGTCGCCGCCGGACGCGGCGCGGCGGGCGTCGCGCTGGCCGAGGTTGCGGGGCGCGGCGCGGCGGCGCGGCTCGGTGCTGGGCGCGGGGCAGCGGTGCGCGAGGGAGCCGGCGCTGGCTCGTCGAACATCTTGGGGAGCAGCGATTCGGGCGCGTCCTGCGCGACCGCCCAGACCGAGGTCATCGCCAGCGCGGCACCTGCGAGGAGATGCACCGCCCTCATCGTGCGGCCTCCTGCGGCAGCGGCACCGCGATGGTCTGGTCCTCGACCGGCTCCTTGCCGGCATTCATCCAGGCGGCGGTGCCCAGGGCGATGACGGCGAGCGGCAGGGCGATGGCGACTGCTCCTGCAAGCCTGCGCCTGCGCATCTTGATCGTCACTCGGATTCCTTCACTTGCCCGATCTCAACCGTGCTTGCGCTGCGACCTAGCGCAACTATAGGCGATCGGGCAATGGACGTTCAACAGACCCGGTTTTCCGCGCAGGAGATTGCGGCTCTCGCCCGCCGCATCGATCGCCCGATCGTGCTCGTGGGCATGATGGGCGTCGGCAAGTCGAGCGTGGGCAAGCGGCTCGCCACCCTGCTCGAATGCCCCTTCGTCGATGCCGACGAGGAGATCGAGCGTTCCGCGCAGATGACCATCCCGGAGATCTTCGAGACCTTCGGCGAAGATTACTTCCGCGACGGCGAGCGGCGGGTGATCGCCCGTCTCGTCACCGAACGCGAGGCCGGGCCGCGCCCGCGCATCGTCATCGCCACCGGTGGCGGCGCCTTCTGCAATTCCGAGACCCGCTCGCTGATCCTCGACAAGGCGATCACCGTCTGGCTCGACAGCGACCTCGACACGCTGGTCGAGCGCACCGCGCGCAAGGAGAACCGCCCGCTGCTGCAGGGCGGTAACCCGCGCGAGATCCTCGCTCGGCTGCGTACCGAGCGCGAACGGCACTACCGGCTCGCCCCGATCCACGTCACCAGCGGCGCCGGTCCGCACATCCAGACTATCAACAAGGTCCTGCAGGGAATTTCGCAATGGCTGTGATCCCCGTCGACATCGCCTCGCGGCCCTACGAAGTGCGCGTCGGCGCCGGGCTGCTGGCCGAACTCGCGCCCAACTGCCGGGGCCGGCTGCGCAAGCGCGGCGTGCCGATCGTCACCGATGCCAACGTCCACGCCGCCTGGGGCAACATCGTCGAGCAGAGCCTGCGCGACAACGGCCACGAACCGCACTGGCGCATCCTCCCGCCGGGCGAGGCGACCAAGTCCTGGGACGAACTCGCCGCCACGGTGAACTGGCTGCTCGCGCTCGAGGTGGAGCGCGGCGACCATGTCATCGCGCTGGGCGGCGGCGTCATCGGCGACCTCACCGCCTTCTGCGCCTCGGTGCTGAAGCGCGGCTGCCACTTCATCCAGGTGCCGACGACGCTGCT
>DATKFS010000148.1:0-6572 GCA_035511275.1 Novosphingobium sp. | reverse complement strand
GTACTCTCGGCGAGCATCCCGTAGAGCACCGAGCTTTCCTGAAACGTGAAATTCATGCCCATGCCGACTGCGTCCCGAATAACCCGCCTGCAATGATCTGACGGAGCCGACGGTGGTTAAAACCGCCGTGGCAACGCGAATCCGTCTGACATGCATTTACCAAACGCATCTGGACCGCGAAATTCTCCGCCTCACACTTAATCAACGATTAAATAATCCTGACGTTAGTTTTGTTATATAACTTACTTTATTCTTATCTATTGTTATGATTATGTTTACCATTGATCGACTTGCGCGCAAATACAGAAACTTCACCGGTGCCGATGAAATTTTCATTTCCGCGAAGGTTCGGGAAAACCGAGGGGCGGCTCAGAGCTCGACCATGATGCGCACCTTCTCCGGCGCGGTTTCCATGGCGGCGGCGATCTGGTCCCGGCAGCGGGAGATGAGGTCCGCCAGCCCGGGAACGGTGCGACTGGGCCGCAAGTCGGCGCTCTCCACTCCCAGCGCTTCGGCGATCGCCTCGATCCGGTCCTCGATCGGCCGGGCGCGCCCCTGCTCCCAGGCCCAGACGGTCGGCTTGCTGACGCCGAGCCGGTTGGCGAGTTCGCCCTGCGTCAATCCCCTCAGCTTGCGCAGGCGGTGAAGGCGCTCGCCCAGGCTCTCGCCGCCGATCGGACTTGGCCCGGCGGGCGACGGTGACGCGGCAAGGCCGAAGTCGGACTGGGCCGTGCCGCGCAGTTGCGCCGCGCTCAGCGTGGCCGCCGCGATCGGCGCGGTGAAGGCGCAGCCATAGAGCTTGCCGCTCGCCCAGATCACCCGCGCGCGGGACTGCGGCGCTCCGGGCAGGTCGATCTCGAGGGTTTCGCCGATCTCGAGGTCGACCTGGCTTTCCAGCAGGGCGCCGGTTTCCGATACGTTGTGAAGGATGACCTGCGTTTCGGCGCCGGATTCCAGCGCGCCCTGTGTCTCGAGCAGCAGGCGTCGCCGCTCGGCGCGTGGCCGCCCATCGTCAGCCGCGTTAACTTCAAAATGGGCCGCAATCGGCATCGTAGCGCCTCCTAAGTCGCGAAAGCGTCCACTGGTTCGGTTAAGATTCGGTTATCGGCTCGATTAATAGGCCCTCGACAGCGCGATTCGGAGGCGGGCGGAGCCTGCGCGGATGCCGATAGCCGGTGCCGCAACCGCAGCTAAAGCTCGCCTTACCATCCACAAAGCCATTCTGGCTGGCGGGACCGGGCGTTCGTCGCCATCTGCGCCACCATGGAATCGAATCCCGTCCCAGTCGGCCGCAAGGGCCACGCAGGCAAGGTGTTCCTCGTGGGCGCAGGCCCCGGCGACCCCGACCTGCTGACGCTGCGCGCCGCGCGGCTGCTGCTGGGCGCGTCGCTGGTGGTGCACGACGGCCTCGTCGATCCCTCGATCCTCGCGATGGCGCGTCCCTCCGCACGGATGGTCTCGGTCGCCAAGAGCCGCTCGCGCCACACCATGAAGCAGGAGGAGATCAACGCCCTCCTTGTGCGCGAGGCGCTGGCCGGCAACGACGTGGTACGCCTCAAGGGCGGCGATCCCTTCGTGTTCGGACGCGGCGGCGAGGAAGCCGAGGCCTGCCGCGCCGCGGGCGTCGTGGTCGAGGTGGTGCCCGGCATCTCCTCGGCGCTCGGCGCCTCTGCCGCCGCGCAGATCCCGCTGACCCACCGCGACCACGCCTCGATCGTCAGCTTCGTGGCGGGGCAGTGCAAGGGCCTGTCGGACCAGGACTGGTCGGGCCTTGCAGGCAAGGGCCGCACGCTGGTGATCTTCATGGGCCTCGCCACCGCTGCCCAGATCACCGAGAAGCTCATCGCCGACGGCCTTGCACCGGACGTGCCCGTCGCCGTGATCGAGAACGCCACCCGCGCCGAGATGCGCGTGCTGCGCGCGCCCCTCGCGGGACTATCCGATCTCGTGGCAAGCGAGAGGGTGCAAAGCCCCGCGCTTATCGTTATCGGCGACGTCACCGCAGACCATGACACTATCGTGCGCGCTCGCGCGCTGGAGGCAATGCAGTGAAAATCCTGACCGGCAACGACCTCAAGAGCGGCGCCGTCGTCTGGTGGACCGGCGTAAGCTGGTCGCTCGACGTGAACGACGCCACCGATGTCGCCGACCACGGCCCCGCCATCATCGCGCGCGAGGAAGGCGTGCAGAACGTCTTCGCCGCCTATGTCGTCGATGGCGAGAAGACCGCCGAAGGCGTCCGCCCCGCACATATCAAGGAACGCATCCGCGCCTTCGGGCCGACCGTGCGCCTCGACCTGACGCTCAAGCCTTCCGACCCCGACGCTCTGAACTGGGTGATCTGATGTACAAGTACGACGAATACGACCAGCAGATGGTCGACACCCGGGTCGAGGAATTCCGCGACCAGGTCCGCCGCCGCCTCTCGGGCGAACTGACCGAGGACCAGTTCAAGCCGCTGCGCCTGCAGAACGGCCTGTACCTCCAGCTCCACGCCTACATGCTGCGCGTCGCGGTGCCCTACGGCACCCTGAACTCGACGCAGATGAAGCTGCTCGGCGACATCGCGGACAAGTACGACCGCGGCTACGGCCACTTCACCACGCGCCAGAACATCCAGTACAACTGGATCAGGCTGGAAGACACACCCGACATCCTCGCCGAACTGGCGAAGGTGGAGATGCATGCCATCCAGACCAGCGGCAACTGCATCCGCAACATCAGCTCGGACCAGTTCGCCGGTGCCGCCGCGGACGAGATCGTCGATCCGCGCCCCTATGCCGAACTGCTGCGCCAGTGGTCGAGCTTCCACCCGGAATTCCTGGTGCTGCCGCGCAAGTTCAAGATCGCCGTCATCGCGTCCGAGAAGGACCGCGCGGCGATGCGCCTGCACGACATCGGCATCAAGATGGTGCGCAACGATGCGGGTGAGATCGGCGCGCAGTTCTACGCGGGCGGCGGCATGGGCCGCACCCCGATGATCGCGCCGATGATCCGCGAGTTCGTGCCGCTGGAGCAGCTCATCACGTTCTCGGAAGCGTGCCTGCGCGTCTACAACCGCTACGGCCGCCGCGACAACAAGTACAAGGCCCGCATCAAGATCCTCGTCCACGAACTGGGCCGCGACGAATACGTCCGCCAGGTCGAGGAGGAGTTCGCGCACCTGCTCACCCAGCCGATCGAGCCCCCCCTCGCCGAGCTGGAGCGCATCAAGGCGCACTTCGAGGGTCCCGCCTTCGAAGCCGGCTTGCCGGACGAGCTGGACCTCTCCGATCCCGATTTCCGCCTCTGGGTGGAGCGCAACACCACCGCGCACAAGCAGCCGGGCTACGTCATCGCGACGGTCAGCCTCAAGCCGGTGGGCGGCATCCCCGGCGATGCCACCGCCGACCAGATTCGCCTCATGGCCGATCTCGGCCGCGATCATTCGTTCGACGAGCTGCGCGTCACCCACGCCCAGAACATCGTCCTGCCCCATGTCCGCAAGGCCGACCTCTACACGGTCTGGAAGGCGCTCGACGAAGCCGGGCTCGGCACCGCCAACCTCGATACCGTGGGCGACATCATCGCCTGCCCCGGCCTCGATTACTGCAGCCTCGCCAATGCCCGCTCGATCCCGGTCGCGCAGAAGATTTCCGAACGCTTCGGCTCGGCCGAAAAGCAGGCGGAGATCGGCGAGCTGAAGCTCAAGATCTCGGGCTGCATCAACGCCTGCGGCCACCACCACGCGGGCCACATCGGCATTCTCGGCGTCGACAAGAAGGGCCTGGAAAACTACCAGTTGCTGTTCGGCGGCAGCGAGGGCGCGGATACCTCGCTCGCCAAGATCATCGGCCCCGGCTTCACCGAGGATGGCGTGGTCGACGCCATCGAGAAGGCCACCGAGGTCTACCTCGCCAACAAGCAGGGCGAGGAGCGCTTCCTCGACACCTACCGCCGTATCGGCATGGATCCGTTCAAGGAAGCCATCTATGGTTGAAGTCCAGTTCCGCTTCCGTGACGACGAAGCCGTCAACGATCCCGCCGTCACGGTCGACTCTTTCTCCGAGCAGTCCAACGCCACCGCCGTCCGCATCGAGCCGGGCGACGATGCCCGCACGCTGCTGCCCCATCTCGGCCGCATCTCGCTGGTGGAAGTCAACTTCCCGGCGTGGACCGACGGGCGCGGCTACTCCGCCGCCCGGATCCTGCGCGAGGCCGGCTATGCGGGCGAGATGCGCGCCGTGGGCGACCTGGTGATCGACATGCTCGGCCACCTCCAGCGCTGCGGCTTCGACGCCTTCGCGCCCGACAAGGCGCTCAACCCCGCCGACGCGCAGAACGCGTTCGACCGCTGGGACAATGTCTACCAGGCCACCGCCGTCGATGGGCGGCAGGCCATCTGGGCCAAGCGCCACCCCGCGTAAGGACCCGGATCGAAGGGATACCCGATGCTCCGTACCGAAACCGACACCGACCGCGTCCGCGACGTCATCGACACCGGCCCCCGCTTCGCCGAGGCCGACGCCGTGCGTCTCAACCGCCTGTTCCGTGGCACCGACACGAGCGAGATGCTCGAGACGCTGCTCAAGGAACGCATGGCGGGTGACGTGGGCATCGTGTCGAGCTTCGGTGCGGAAAGCGCGGTGCTGCTGCACCTCGTCGCCAGCGTTGACCCCACGGTGCCGGTGCTGTTCCTCGAAACCGGCAAGCACTTCCCCGAGACGCTCGCCTACCGCGACCTGCTGGTCGAGCGCCTCGGCCTCCGCAACCTCGTGAACCTGACGCCCGACGAGGCGGAGATCGCGAAGAAGGACGAGAACGGGTTGCGCTGGTCTTGGGACCCTGACGGCTGCTGCGAGATCCGCAAGGTCAAGCCGCTGGCCAAGGCCCTGCTCGGTTTCGACGCGTCGCTGACGGGCCGCAAGTCGTTCCAGGCCGCGACCCGCTCCAGCCTGCCGCGCTTCGAGATCGACACCACCGACACGCAAGGCCGCCTCAAGATCAACCCGCTGATCGACTGGTCGGCGGAGCGCCTCGCCGCCTATATCGAGGAGCACGACCTGCCGGCGCATCCGTTGGTGGCCGAAGGCTATCCCTCGATCGGCTGCATGCCCTGCACCAGCAAGGTCGCGCCGGGCGAAGACCCGCGCTCGGGCCGCTGGAAGGGCTGGGACAAGACCGAATGCGGTATCCACGTCCCCGGCCAGGAAGACGGCCCGGCAAGCGAACTGCCGCCCGGATTCGACCCGGTCTTCTGACGATCCGCCGTCCCGGACCTGCTCCGGGGCGGTGATTTCCTGCGCGACTTGACCGTCCGCGCACCCGATTGCCCCCCGCGTCACGCCCGATGCACTAAACGCACCGTTGAGCGGGTTTCATTGTCGCGTTTGTTGTCTAGATCGTGTCTCACCTCTATTTTGCAGTGCAGCATGATCGAACAGACCCAGCCCCCCGTCCGCACGACGCATCCCGCGCTCGTCACCCTCGCCCTTGCCATGGGTGCCTTCGCCATCGGCACCACCGAATTCGCGGCGATGAGCCTCGTGCCGTTCTTCGCGCGCGACCTTGGCCTGAGCGAGCCTGAGGCAGGCCACGCGATCAGCGCCTATGCGCTCGGCGTGGTGGTGGGTGCTCCGGTGATCGCGGTGCTGGCCGCGAAGCTGGAGCGGCGGACGCTGCTGATCGGCCTCATGGCGGTCTTCGCCATCGGCAATG
The DNA here is from genome assembly GCA_035511275.1 of Novosphingobium sp. Taxonomy (GTDB): domain Bacteria; phylum Pseudomonadota; class Alphaproteobacteria; order Sphingomonadales; family Sphingomonadaceae; genus Novosphingobium. Next base: position 875 of record DATKFS010000148.1, on the reverse strand, counting down.
CCATCTCCGCCATGGCGGCAAGCTACCCACTCCTGCTGCTGTGCCGCTTCATCAGCGGCCTTCCGCACGGCGCCTACTTCGGCATCGCCGCGCTGGTCGCCGCCTCGATGGTTCCCGCGAACCGCCGGGCGCAGTCGGTGGCGATGGTGATGTCGGGCCTGACGGTGGCGACGATCATCGGCGTTCCCGTCGCCAACTGGCTCGGGCAGGAACTGGGCTGGCGTACCGGCTTCGGCGTCGTCGCCGGGCTTGCGGTGCTGACCATGGCCCTCGTCGCGCTTTACGCGCCGGTCCAGAAGGCCGATGCCGCCGCGAGCCCCCTGCGCGAACTCGGCGCCCTGCGCCGCCCGCAGGTGCTGCTGACGCTGCTGACGGGCGCGATCGGCTTCGGCGGGCTGTTTTGCGTCTACACCTACGTCGCCTCGACCATGATCGAGGTGACCGGCGTTTCCGAGCGCCTCGTCCCCGCCGTGCTGGCGATCTTCGGCGTCGGCATGACCGTGGGCAACCTGTTCTGGGCCTGGGTGGCCGACCGCGCGCAGACCAAGGCGGCCATCGCCGCGCTGCTGTTCAGCGCGGTTTCGCTGGCGCTGTTCTCGTTGCTGGCGGGCAACATCTGGACGCTGTGCCTGGTCGTGCTGCTGATCGGCTTCAGCGGCGGCCTCGGCACCATCCTGCAGACGCGCCTGATGGACGTGGCCGGCGACGCGCAGGCGCTCGCCGCCGCCGCGCACCACAGCGCCTTCAACATGGCCAACGCCCTCGGCCCTTGGCTGGGCGGCATGGCCATCGCGGCGGGGTACGGACTGACCTCGACCGGCTGGATCGGCTGCGCGCTGGCGCTGGGCGGACTGGCGATCTTCCTCGTCACGATC
>DATKFS010000147.1:0-9931 GCA_035511275.1 Novosphingobium sp. | reverse complement strand
GATCGGCAGCGAGGGATCGCGGCCCGGCAGGTCGGCGACGACGTTGCCGGAGGTCGCGTCGGGGAACGGCTTGCCCATCAGCGTGAGGTCGATCGCCATCGGCTTGCCGCGCGCGGCGGTGCGCGCGATCAGGTCGGCGTCGGGGTTGGAGACTGCCGCGGCGGGGATCGCCTTCACGTCCTTGGCGAAGATGGTGACGCCGGTATGCGGATTGCGATGGCTGTCGGTGCCGGCCGAGCGGATGACGACGGCGGCCGCGCCCTTGCGCGATGCGATCGTCGGTCCCTGCCGCCGCACATTGCCGTAGGGCCCGTAGCCAGAGCCGTCCTGCGCCGCGCGCATCGCATGGTCGATGAAGGCGACCTTGCCCTTGAGCGAGCCGTCCGGCGCCGCCTCCAGCGCGGCGAGCGTCGGGAAGTACACCAGCTCCGCCTTGAGCCCGCCCTTGGGCGTCGGCACCGAATAGCCGAGCGCGGTGATCGCCAGCGGCTGCGGATAGGGCGCGGTGAGGCTGGCGCTTTCGGGGCCGCGCTGCCAGCCGAGGGTCTTGAACTCCTCCACCCGCACGTTCTGGAAGCCGAGCGCCTTGAGCTTCTCCGCGCCCCAGTCCCGCGCGCGGTCCTCGGCCGGGGAGCCGGCCGGGCGCGGGCCGATTTCGGTGGTCAGCCCCTCGACGATGTCCCAGGCGACGCCCGCGCCCTCGACGGGTTTGGACTGGGCGGGAGCGATGGAAAGGGCGGTGGCGGCGATCGCGACGCCGAGGGTCATGGCAGTGTTCATGGCACCGAGTGCTAACCGAGCCGCCATGTCATGCCAAGGTGCAGTTAGGTGGCGTTCGGGACCATGTGGAAAAGCGCCGCCGATCGCGCTTGCGGGCGGAGCCTCGAGCGAACACAACCGCGCCCATGCTCGCCTCGCTCACCCGCATACAGGCCCTCGCCGTCATCGCCGCCATCGCGTTGCTCGCCGCGCTTTCGCTCGCGATCCGGCCGGAAACCGGCGGCGCCGCGATCACCGGCGACGGGACTTACTCCGATGTCCAGCTCTACCGCGAGATCGCCGAGGCGGTGGCCGGCGGCGAGGGCTACTACCCCGCCGCCACCCGCCTGCACCGCGCCCATGGCTTCCCCACGAGCCCCTTCGTCACCGTCCGCCTGCCGACCCTCGCGTGGATCGAAGCCGGGCTGGGATGGCGCAATACGCACCTTCTGCTCGCGGGATTGCTGGGGCTGACCGCCCTCGCCTGGTTCGCCATGCTGCGGCCGCTAGTTGACGCTCCGGTGCGGATCGGCGCGACGCTGCTCGTGCTGGTCGGCGGGGCGATGGTCGCCAGCGCCGACCTCGTCGTCACCCACGAGCTGTGGGCGGGCGTCCTCGTCGCGCTGGCGACGGCGCTGCTCGTGCGCGGCAACTGGATCCCGGCGCTGATTGCCGCGGCCTGCGCACTGGCGATCCGGGAACTCGCCCTGCCGTTCGTGCTGGTAGCGGGCTTCTGGGCGCTGCGGGACGGGCGGCGGCGGGAGGCGCTGTGCTGGCTCGCCCTGCTCGCGGCCTATGCGCTGGCGCTCTACGTGCACCGTCAGGCGGTAGCGCCGCTGTCCCTGCCGGGCGATGCCGCATCCCAGGGCTGGGGCGGTTTGCGTGGGCCCGCCGGGCCGCTCCGGGACATCGCCGAGGTGACGCTGATCAATCTCGTGCCACCTCCGCTGTCGTATTGCGTGACGCTGCTGGCGATCCTCGGGTTTCTCGCCGCGCCCAGGCCGCTGGCCCGCATCGCCCTGCCCTATATCGGCGCGGTCGCGGTGCTGTTGGCGGTCTTTGCGCGGCCGGTGAACTTCCACTGGGCGATCCTCGTGGTGCCGATGGCGGTCGCCGGGCTCGCCTTCCTCCCGCTCCTCGTGCGCGACCTGCTGCGGGCGGCGCGCCGACCGGCCTGACTTGATACCCCGCCAGCCGCGCCCATCTTGCAGCTACATCCCCGGGCCTGTAAGGGCCGGTCCCAAGAATTACCCTTATCGCCATTTCCATCCAAAGGACGCCCATGGCCGCCCAATACGCCTACGTCATGAAGGGCATGACCAAGACCTTCACCGGCGCTCCCAAGCCGGTGCTCAGCAACATCTCGCTCCAGTTCTACCAGGGTGCCAAGATCGGCATCGTCGGACCGAACGGCGCGGGCAAGTCCACGCTTATCAAGATCATGGCCGGGATCGACACGGACTACACCGGCGAAGCCTGGGCGGGTGAGAACATCACCATCGGCTACCTCGAGCAGGAGCCGGAACTCGACCCCACCAAGACCGTCCTCGAGAACGTCAAGGACGGCGCGCGCGAGACCGCCGACCTCGTCGATCGCTTCAACGAGATCTCGAATATCATGGGCGATCCGCCGGAGGACGTCGATTTCGACGCGCTGATGGAGGAAATGGGCGACCTGCAGGGCAAGATCGACGCGGTCGATGGCTGGACGCTCGACAACCAGCTCGAGATCGCCATGGAAGCGCTGCGCTGCCCCCCGGGCGACTGGCCGGTGGACAGCCTCTCGGGCGGTGAGAAGCGCCGCGTGGCGCTGACCCGCCTGCTGATCCAGAAGCCCTCGATCCTGCTGCTGGACGAACCGACCAACCACCTCGACGCCGAATCCGTCGAATGGCTGGAAAACCACCTCAAGGAATATGCGGGCGCGGTGCTGATGATCACCCACGACCGCTACTTCCTCGACAACGTGGTGGGCTGGATCCTCGAACTCGACCGCGGAAAGTACTTCCCCTACGAAGGCAACTACTCGACCTATCTCGAAAAGAAGGCCAAGCGCCTCGAGCAGGAGGACCGCGAGGAATCCGGCCGCCAGAAGGCGCTCAAGGAAGAACTCGAGTGGATCCGGCAGACCCCGGCCGCGCGCCAGACCAAGTCCAAGGCGCGTATCCGCAAGTTCGAGCAGCTCCAGGAAGCCCAGTCCGGCCGCAAGCCGGGCAAGGCGCAGATCGTCATCCAGGTGCCCGAGCGCCTCGGCGGCAAGGTCATCGAGGTCAAGGACATCTCGAAGGCCTACGGCGACAAGCTGCTGTTCGAGAACCTGTCGTTCATCCTGCCGCCGGGCGGCATCGTCGGTGTCATCGGCCCGAACGGCGCCGGCAAGTCGACTCTGTTCAAGCTGCTCACCGGCAAGGAAACCCCGGACGAGGGCTCGATCGAGATCGGCTCGACCGTGCACCTCGGCTTCGTCGACCAGAGCCGCGACCACCTCGACCCCAAGAAGAACGTCTGGGAGGAAATCTCCGACGGGCTCGACTACATGAAGGTCAACGGCCACGACATGTCGACCCGCGCCTATGTCGGCGCGTTCAACTTCAAGGGCCAGGACCAGCAGAAGAACGTCGGCAAGCTCTCGGGCGGTGAACGCAACCGCGTCCACATGGCCAAGATGCTGAAGGAGGGCGGCAACGTCCTCCTGCTCGACGAACCGACCAACGACCTCGACGTCGAGACGCTGGGCGCGCTGGAAGAGGCGATCGAGAACTTCGCGGGCTGCGCCGTGGTCATCAGCCACGACCGCTTCTTCCTTGACCGTCTCGCCACCCACATCCTCGCCTTCGAGGGCAACAGCCACGTCGAATGGTTCGAGGGCAACTTCGCGGCCTACGAGGAAGACAAGCGCCGCCGCCTCGGCGACGCCGCCGATCGCCCGACCGCGCTGGCCTACAAGAAGCTAACGCGCTGAGTTTTCTCACCGCTTGAAGCCCTTCACGAGCCGCCGCTCCGGAACCGGAACGGCGGCTCGTTCATTTCGAACTCCACGAAAATGAACGGTGAGCATCGGCGCGGTTCACCTACGCGACAGCGCGTATCATTTACACCGCATTCACGAAGAGCCGCGATCGCCGTCCGGTGAATTCGGTTTTGGAGACCGGAATAATGGCTGGAAATAGAAACAGGAAATCAGGTGTGCTGCTTGCGGTCGGTGCGTTCGCGCTGGCCGCCACGAGCTTTTCGACGCCTACGCTCGCCCGCCCGGGCGACGAAGGTGGACGCTCCGAGCGCGCCGCGCCCCAGCGCCCGCAGCAGGCGCCGCGCATGAACCAGGCACCGCAGGCACGCCCGCAGCGTACAGCGCCCGTCGCACCGGCCGCGCGCGGTAACGATGCGCCGCGCGCAAACTGGCAGCACAGCGATGCCCGGCCGCAGCAGGCGCGTCCTCCGCAGGCCCGCCCCCAGCAGGTTCGCCCCCAGCAGGACAGGCCGCAGTCGCGTCCCGTGGCTGCGCAGGAGCCGAGGGCGAACGAAATCCGGCGCAACCTTCCCGGCTGGGCGGGCGGCACCAGGAGCGGCGAGCCGATGAGCCCGAACGGCAGCGCGCGCCCAAATACCGATTATCGCCCGAACGACCGCGGCAACGACCGCGACCGGGACCGGGACCGGGGCTCCTCCTGGCAGCGCGACAACGATCGTCGTGACGACAACGACCGCTGGCGCGACAATGACCGGCGCGGGGACAACTGGCGCGGTGACGACCGCCGCAACGGCAACGACCGCTGGCGGGGCAATGACAACCAGAACCGCAACTGGGACCGCAACGGCTGGCGTCGCGACACCCGCTACGACTGGCAAAGCTATCGCAACCGCAACCGCTCGACCTACCGGATCGGCCGGTACTACGCGCCTTACCAGAACTACTCGTACCGGCGCCTCGGCATCGGCTTCTCGCTCGGCTCGATGTTCTACGGCAACCGCTACTGGATCAACGATCCGTGGCAGTATCGCCTGCCGGCGGTCTACGGTCCCTATCGCTGGGTCCGCTACTATGACGACGTCCTTCTGGTCGATACCTATACCGGCGAAGTGGTCGACGTGATCTACGACTTCTTCTGGTAAGACTGCTTGCAGGCGCAAGACGAGACGCCCCGGGTCCGTTCGGCCCGGGGTTTTTCTTTTGCGTCGGGTTCGGATGAACTCCGGAATGCGGCCAATTGATTTGCGGATGGCGGCAGGTACTCTGTCATGGAAATGACAACGCCCCCGCACCCCGACCGCAAGGCCCTCGCCAGGATCGGCGCGGAGGTGCGCGAAAGGCTGGCGGGCAACCCCGCCATCCGCCGCTTTCCCGAGGAGCGTGCCGAACTCTACGCTATCGACGACTTTCTGCCGCCTGCCGCCTGCCTGCGGTTGATCTCCCTGATCGATGCGGTGGCCTGCCCGTCTGGCCTGATCGACGGCGCCGACTGGCCCGACTACCGCACGAGCTATTCCGGCGACCTCGACGCCATGGACACCTGCGTCCGGGATCTGGAGGCGCGGATTTCGACCGTCACCGGCATCGCCTGCGACCACGGCGAAACCGCGCAGGGACAGCGCTATCGCCGCGGTCAGTTCTTCCACGAACATTGCGACTGGTTCGACACCGCCTCCGGCTACTGGCGGCGCGAGCGGCGCTGCGGTGGTCAGCGCAGCTGGACGGCGATGGTCTATCTCAACGCCGTCGAGGAAGGCGGCATGACCGAGTTTTCCCGGCTGGCGGTGAGCGTTCCTCCGCAAGCGGGTTCGCTGCTTCTGTGGAACAACGCCTTGCCCGACGGGACGCCCAACCCCTGGACGATGCACGCCGCGCGGCCGGTCGTGCGGGGGGTCAAGTACGTCGTCACCAAGTGGTTCCGCACGAGAACCTGGCAGTAGGCGAAGCTCAGTCTTGCTCGCCGCGCTTCGCGCTGTCGCGGTGGACGAGGTGCTCGAACAGGTGGTCCATCCGCTTGTGCAACCGCAGGATTTCCAGCTGGGTACGCAGGTTCACCTCGTAGTCGTGGCGCGCGGCGATGCGGTCCTTGTCGGCCTGCCGGTTCTGGCTCATCATGATGACAGGCGCCTGGATCGCCGCCAGCGTCGAGAGCATCAGGTTGAGGAAGATATACGGATAGGCATCGAAGGGATGCAGCCCGATCGCCCTCAGGACCTCGCTGTTGATCAGCATCCAGCCGAACAGCACGATACCGAAGCCGATGATGAAGGCCCAGGAGCCGCCGACCGCGGCGACCTTGTCGGCCAGCCTGTCGGGGAACGTCGCGTTGAGCGACGCTTCCTCCTGCGCGTCGAGCCCCATCACCGTGCCCGAGGCGATGCGTTCGAGCACCCGGCGTTCCTCGGCGTCGACGTCCGCAAGCTTGCGGCCGAGCAGTTCCTCGCAGAGTTCGCCGGCCGTGCGGGGGACGCCGTTCATCAGGCTGCGTCCAGCGCCTCGGCGATCAGCTTGCGCGTCTCGGGCACGCCGTAGAGGGCGATGAAGCTGCCCATGCGCGGACCTTGGGGCGACCCGAGCAGTGTCTCGTAGAGCGCCTTGAACCAGTCGCGCAGGGTCTCGAAACCATAGGCCTCGTCCTTGCCGATCTCGTAGACCATGTTCTGCAGGTCCTCGGCCGATGCCTCGGGTCCGGCGGCTTCGAGATGGGCGTCGAGCGCCTTCAGCGCCTCGGCCTCGTTAGCGGTGGGCGCGCGGCGCTTCAGGGTGGGCGCGATGAAGTCGCGGTTGGTGGCGAGCGCGGCGCGGACCAGTTCGCCCAGCTCCGGGTGTGCCTCCGGATTGGCATCGGCCACGTAGTTTCCGAGGTACGACCAGACCTGCTCCGCCGTCGCTTCAGCGCCCAGCACGCCGACGAGGTTGAGCAGCAGCGCGAAAGTCACCGGCAAGGTATCGCCCTCCCCGCCCTGCTCCCCATTGGCGCGCAGCAGGTGCCAGACCGGATTGCCCAGCTGCTTGTCGATCGCCTGGCCTTCGAGGTTGCCCCGGAACTGCCAGTATTCGTCCACCGCCTTGGGGATGACGCCGACGTGAAGCTGCTTGGCGCTCTTGGGCTCGCGGAACAGGTAGAAGCCGAGGCTCTCCTCGGTCCCATAAGTCAGCCATTGCTCGATGGTCAGGCCGTTGCCCTTGGACTTGGAGATCTTCTCGCCGTTCTCGTCGAGGAACAGTTCGTAGATCAGCCCCTCGGGACGACGACCGCCCAGCACCTGCACGATCTTGCCCGACTGGGTGACCGAATCGGTCAGGTCCTTGCCGCACATCTCGTAATCGACGCCGAGCGCGTACCAGCGCATCGCCCAGTCCACCTTCCACTGCAGCTTCGACCGGCCGCCGAAAGCGGACTGCTCGACCACGGTGCCGTCGGAATCGGTGAAACGGATCATGCCGGTGGCGGGATCGAGAACCTCGACGGGCACCTGCAGCACCACGCCGGTGGTCGGCGATACCGGCAGTACCGGCGAATAGGTGCGGCGGCGCTCCTCGCGCAGCGTCGGCAGCATGACGTCGAGGATTGCCTGGTTGCACTCCAGCACCCGCGTCAGCGCGACGTCGAAGCCGCCCGAATTGTAGCGGTCGCTGGCCGAGACGAACTCGTAGTCGAAGCCGAAGCGATCGAGGAAATCGCGCAGCATCGCGTTGTTGTGGTGCGCGAAGCTCTCGTGCGTGCCGAAGGGATCGGGAATGCGGCTGAGCGGCTTGCCGAGGTTGGCGGTCAGCAATTCCGCGTTGGGAATATTGTCCGGCACCTTGCGCAGGCCGTCCATGTCGTCCGAGAACGCCACCAGCCGGGTCGGGGCGCCACCCGTCAGCGCTTCATAGGCGCGGCGGACCAGCGTGGTGCGCAGGACCTCCTGGAACGTGCCGATATGCGGCAGGCCCGAGGGGCCGTATCCGGTCTCGAACAGCACCGGCGCGCCGTTCGGCTTGCCCTGAGGATAGCGCTTCAGGAGCTTCTGGGCCTCCTGGAAGGGCCAGGCCTTGGACACGCGGGCGGCTTCGATCAGGGCATTTTCAGTCATCGCGCGCTCTTTGGCCAAAAGCGCGATTTTCGCAAGGGTGGAGTGGCGAGGGCAGACCAATCCTCCCTGTTCCCGAAGGGAATGGGGAGGTGGCGCCGACGAAGTCGGTGACGGAGGGGTCAGCCACCCCTCCACCACCCGCTTCGCGGGCGGTCCCCCTCCCCATCGCTACGCGACGGGGAGGATTTGCGCTCAGTCTTCCTGCCAGGCCCAGTCATAGGCCAGCGGGGCCTCGCGAAATGCGAAGCGGTCGATGTGCCTGGCGACCACGCCTGTCAGCTTCTCGACCTCGGCCCGATCCTCGCCGGTGATGGCGATGGCGATGCCGCTATCGTCGGCCGCCATCGTCGCCACCGCAGTGGGGAAGGTCACCGTGCCGGTGTCCCCCTCCACGTGCGTCTCGAGCTTGTGGCTCCAGTGCTTGCACAACTGGCGCACGTACTTGCCGCCGCTCTCCGTGCGGACCGTGGCTGCGATGGTGCTCAATCCTCGATCCTTTCGATCTTGCGCGTCGCCTCATCGATGACATCCGCCACCTTGAGGATGAGGTCGCGATCCGCGCCTTCGTGCGACAGGCGGTCGAACACCGAGGTTTTGAGCGCATGGAAAGCGCGGCGCACCGGCGCGGGATCGACCTTGTCGCGCTGGGCGGCCAGAGCGGTCAGCCGCTCCTTGAGTTCGGCGGCCTTTTCGGCATCGGCGGCGACCTTTGCGCGGCCTTCGTCGGTAAGGTCGAAGGCCTTGCGCGCCGTCTCTCCGGCGAGCGGCGCAATGAGGCCCGATTCCTCCATATAGGTCAGCGCCGGATAGACCACGCCCGGGCTGGGCGCATAGTCGCCGCCCGAAAGCGCCTCGATCTCACGAATCAGGTCGTAGCCGTGGCGGGGGTTCTCGGCGATCAGCGCGAGGAGCAGGATCTGCAGTTCGGTCTGGTCGAACAGGCGCTTGCGCCGTCCGCCGCCGGGGCCGCGACCGCCGCCGCGCGGACCTTCGGGGAAGCCGTCGCCGAAGCCGCCGCGCCCACCGAAACCGCCCCCGAACACGCCGCCACCGAAGTGCCCGCGTTCCATGCCGTGCCTTGCCCGGCGACCGAGCATGGCACGAATGTCCTCCACGCCATCCATCGCCGCGGCCATCACGGCTTCGCGCTTGAACTGGCGGTCACCGCCATGGCCGCAGCCACCGCGCCTGCCACGGCCGCGACCGTGTTCGTTGTGATTCATCGTTCTCATCTGTGATTCCATATCCTTCATGATGGACACAAGATATATCTTGAATGATCCGATGCAAGAGCGAAAAGTGTAACGGCAGGTAATTTTTGCGTGTGCATCGCGTGCCGTGCCGTTTTCAACGCCGGCGCCCGTCCCTAAGACGGGAAGATGGCCGCCCTGCCCCTCCCCGCCCTCCATGCCAGTCACGGTGGCTGCTGGCTGCGCGAAGGATCACGCGGGGCCGGGGATGCGCCGCGCACCATCTCCAAGGGCGAGGCGGTGATGGCGGCGGCCGACACGCCGCAGTTGATCCTCAACGCTCCGCTGCTGGCCACCCGCCTCGGCTACCCCGATCTTTCGGGGCTCGACCTCCTCGAACTCTACGCATTCGTGCACCCCGCGCGCTTCGTCGTGCCGACGCCCAAGGGCCTCGCCCACGCACTCGGCCTGTCCGAGCCCGACGGCGACGCCGACGTTCCGCGGCTCCTGCAGGAAGCCGCCGGCGCGCTCCTGGACATATGCGAAAGCCCCGAGTGGCCCGAGCGCGAGGGCGCCTGGACCTCGCTCCAGTCGCTCGTGCGGATGCGCTGGCCCTGGGCGACGCTGCTCACGCCGCGCATCGCCCGTCCCCCTCAGGCCGAGCGCTGGCTGTTCACGCGCCTGCCCGAATGGGAGGAAAGCCCGGAACCTCCCCAGCCCCGTCAGGTCGTGCTGGACGAACCCGACGTGCTCGCGCGCCTCGCCGAACTTACCGGCTCCGCCGCCGAGCAGCGCCCCGGCCAGCGCGCCTATGCCACCGAGACCGCCCATGCCTTCGCCCCGCGCGAACGCTCGGGCCGGCCGCACGTCCTGCTGGCGCAGGCGGGCACCGGCATCGGCAAGACCCTCGGCTATCTCGCGCCCACCTCGTT
>DATKFS010000146.1:0-6676 GCA_035511275.1 Novosphingobium sp. | reverse complement strand
AGTCGAGGTCACGGTCCAGGGCCTTGATCTGGTCGATCACCGGCTGCTCGATCTTGGGGGGGTGGCCGCCCGTCCACAGCAGCGCCAGCACCAGCGAGGTGAACTCCTGCCCCAGCGTCACCGGCGTGGCGTCCTGCAAGTGGGTGCGGCCGATCTTGACGATGTCCGCCCAGGCCGTGGCCTTGGCGTCGAGCGAGGCGAAGAGCTGGTCCAGCGCGGGGAACAGCGTGTCGTTCACCGCGCGCGCGGCGGCGACGTGGAGCGCGGTCGGGAAGCTGTCGTTCGAGGACTGGCCCATGTTGACGTGGTCGTTGGGATGGACCGGGCTCTTGCCGCCGCGCGTACCGGTGAGGATCTCGTTGGCGCGGCCCGCGATCACCTCGTTGAGGTTCATGTTGGTCTGGGTGCCGCTGCCGGTCTGCCAGATCACCAGCGGGAACTGGTCGTCCAGCTTGCCCGCGACGATCTCGGAGGCGGCCGTGTCGATGGCGTCCGCCACCCCCGCGTCGAGCCCGTGCCGGCGGTTGACCCGCGCCGCCGCCTGCTTGACCAGCGCGAGGGCGTGGACGATGGCGATCGGCATCCGCTCGGACGCGCCGAACGGGAAGTTCTCGATGCTGCGCTGGGTCTGCGCGCCCCAGTAGGCGCTGGCGGGTACGTCGATTGCACCGATGCTGTCGGATTCGCGCCGGGTTTCCATGCTCACTCGGGTCTCCATCGCTCTTGAGGTCGTCGCTCGGGCCTACATAAGTCCCCGCGCGGACATTGCCACTGCTAATGCGAATGACTTGCACATATTGCGCCGTTGACGCGCGCCGCTGGATGGGCGACCTCCCGCCACCAGTCTCGAACATCAGGACGATCACGCCGATGACCAAGCGCATTCTCGCGGGCCGAGCGGTCCACCCCGTCGGCCTCGGCTGCATGAACATCGCCTGGGCCTACGGCAGCGCCCCGTCGCGCCCGGACGCGGTGGCGTTGATGCGCCATGCACTCGACGCCGGGTGCGACCATTTCGACACCGCCAACATCTACGGCGGCGGGATCAGCGAGGAGATCCTCGGCGAGGCGATCATGGACCGGCGCGGCGAATTCCTGCTCGCCACCAAGACCGGCATCGTCATCGACGGCGAGCGGCGCTCGATCGACTGCAGCCCGCAGGCCATCACCGCCTCGCTCGACGCCAGCCTCGCCCGGTTGAAGACCGACCATGTCGACCTGTTCTACATGCACCGGCTCGATCGCTCAGTGCCAATCGCGGATTCGGTGGGTGCCATGGCGCGCGCGATCGAGGCGGGGAAGATCGGCGGCTACGGCGTCTCCGAATGGTCCGCCGCGCACATCCGCGAGGCGCACGCGGTGCATCCGGTGGCGGCGGTGCAGACCGAATAGTCGCTGTGGACGCGCAACGTCGAACTGGGCGTGCTGGAGACGACGCGGGACCTCGGCATCGCGCTCGTCGCCTTCTCGCCGGTGGGGCGCGGGGCGCTCTGCGGCAAGCTGGGAGACGCTTCCACGCTGGCCGAGAAGGACATGCGGCGCACCATGCCGCGCTTCCAGGACGGCAACTGGACGCACAATGCCGCGCTCGTCGCCAGCCTCGCCGCGCTTGCCGCCGAGGCCGGGGTGACGGCGGCGCAACTGTCGCTGGCCTGGGTGCTTTCGCGCGGGGACCATGTCCACGCCATCCCCGGTACGCGCCGGATCGGCTATTTCGACGAGAACCACACCGCCGCCGACCTCGCCATCGCGCCGGAGGTGCTGGCGCGCGCGGATGCGCTCGTCAACCAGCAGACCGTCGCCGGCCACCGCTATCCGGCGGGCCTGCTCGCCAGCATCGACACCGAGGACTTCTGAGCGACGCGCACCCTCCCTGTCGCGCAGGCGATGGGGAGCATTTCGGTCACAGTCCCAGGGGGCGCATCTCGCGGATGAGGTCGACCAGCAGGCGCAGGCCGCGCGGGACCTGGCGGCGCCCGGAGTAATAGATGAAATAGCCCTCGCCCATCGACGACCAGTCCGGCATGGCCACGCGCAGGAGATCGCGCGCGGTGAGGTCGGCGATGCACTGCTCGGCGATGTAGATGAGGCCGAGCCCGCGCAGCGCCATGGCCCGGCTGGCGCTGCCGTTGTTGACGGTGACCCCGCCCGGCACGTCGAGCACGAAGGCCTCCTCCCCGCGCTCCAGCTCCCACTTGTACATGCGGTTAGTGCCGAGGCGGATGCGGATGCACTGGTGGCGCATCAGGTCCTCGGGGTGGAGCGGCTCGCCGCACCGTTCGAAGTAGGCGGGCGAGCCGGCGATGATCCACTTGAGGTCGGCCGAGAGGCGCTGCGCGATCATGTCCTCGGGCACGGTGCCGCCGAAGCGGATGCCCGCATCGAAGCCGCCTTCGGTAACATCGACCATCGCGTTGTCGACGCAGATGTCGAGTTCGACGTCGGGATAGCGCGCCACGAATTCGGGCAGGACCGGGGCGAGGAGCTGCGTCGCCGCATCGTCGGGCACGTTGATGCGCACGCGGCCGGTCGGCGCGTCGCGGTGGAGGTTCAGCCGGTCCTCCGCCTCGTGGATCGCCGCGAAGGGATCGCGGATCGCCTCGTGCAGGTCGTCGCCCGCCGCCGTCAGCGTGACCGAGCGGTTGGTGCGATTGACGAGGCGCACTTTCAACCGCTCCTCCAGCCCGCGCAGGGAATGGCTGAGCGCCGAGGCGGAAACGCCCATCTCGGTCGCCGCTTTGCGGAAGTTGCGGTGCCGGGCGATGGCGAGGAAATAGCTGAGGTCGGCGAGGTCGGAACGCCTGAACGGCATCGGCGGTATGTCCTGAAGTTGGCTGCCGCAGCGTAGGCGCCAAAGCGCGCGCCTTCAATTCCTCCCCCTCCCCGTACCGGGGAGGATCGAAGCGTCAGGCCACCTCGCCCAATCGGTCGAGGTACTTGTCGAGCGTGATCGGGTATTCGCGGATGCGCACGCCGGTGGCGTTGTACACCGCGTTGGCGACCGCCGCGCCGACGCCGCAGAGGCCCAGTTCGCCAACGCCCTTGGCCTTCATCGGCGAGACCTTGTCGTCCGCCTCGTCGATGAACACGACCTCCTGGTGCGGGACGTCGGCGTGGACCGGAACTTCGTAGCCCGCGAGGTCATGGTTGACGAAGAAGCCGAAGCGCTTGTCGACCGCGAGTTCCTCCATCAGCGCGCCGCCGACGCCCATGGTCATGGCGCCGATCATCTGGCTGCGCGCGGCCAGCGGGTTGAGGATGCGGCCTGCCGCGCAGACCGCCAGCATCCGCCGCACCCGCGCCTCGCCGGTGTAGCGGTCCACCGCCACCTCGACGAAGTGCGCGCCGAAGGTGGACTGCTGGAACTTCTTTTCGAGGTCGCCGAACTCGATCGAATCCTCGACGACGATCTCGCCCCCCTTCGCGGCGCTGGCGACGTCGGCGGAGCGGTTGCCGACATGGACCTGCCCGCCCTCGAACACGGCCTCGCCGGGGCCGAAGCCAAGCTTCTGCACGATCGCCTCGCGCAGTTTCACGCAGGCGGCGTAGACGCCCGAGGTCGAGCTGTTGGCGCCCCACTGGCCGCCCGATCCCGCCGAGACGGGAGTCGAGCTGTCGCCCAGCTTCACGGTGACCTTGGCCAGCGGCACGCCCAGCATCTCGGCGGCGGTCTGCGCCATGATGGTGTAGGTGCCGGTGCCGATGTCGGTCATGTCGGTCTCGACGGTAACCTGGCCCGAGGGGCTGAGGCGCACCCGCGCGCCGGACTTCATGTTGATGTTGTTACGGAATGCGGCGGCGACGCCCATGCCGACCAGCCAGCGGCCCTCGCGCACCTGCCCGGGTTTTGCCTTGCGGCGGCTCCAGCCGAACCGCTCGGCGCCTTCTTCCATGCAGCGCACGAAGTTGCGCTGGGAGAACGGCCGCTCGGGCTTTTCGGGATCGACCTGGGTGTCGTTGAGGACGCGGAAGGCGACCGGGTCCATGCCCAGCTTCTCGGCCATCTCGTCGATCGCGATCTCCAGCGCCATCAGGCCCGGCGCCTCGCCCGGCGCGCGCATGGCGTTGCCTTCGGGAAGGTCGAGCACGGCAAGGCGCATCGACGTCATGCGGTTGGCGCCCGCGTAGAGCAGCTTGGTCTGCTGCACCGCCACTTCGAGCCCGCCGCCTTCGAGGTCGCCCGACCAGCTCTCGTGCGCGATTGCGCTGATCCTGCCGTCCTGCGCGCAGCCGAGGCGGATGCGCTGGATGGTGGCGGGACGGTGGGTGGTGTTGTTGGCCATGAACGGCCGCGCCAGCGCCACCTTGACGGGACGCTTCGCCGCGCGCGCGCCGAGCGAGGCCATGAGCACGTCGGAGCGCAGGAACAGCTTACCGCCGAACCCGCCGCCGATGTAGGGCGACATCAGGCGCACGTTCTCGACCGGCATCTGCAGCGTCGTCGCGAGGTCCTTGAGGCCCCAGTTGACCATCTGGTTGGCGGTCCAGACGGTGAGCTTGTCGCCTTCCCAGACGGCGGTGGTGGCGTGGGGCTCCATCATCGCATGGCTGTGGTCGGGCGTGGTGTAGGTCTGGTCGAGCTGGACCGGCGCGGCGGCGAAAGCGCCCTCGAAGTCGCCGACGGCGGTGGGCGCGTCGGAGCCCGGCTGTTCCTTGGCGTCGGACCTGGCGGCGGCGAGGTCGAACCGGCCGCCATCGCGCGCGTAGTCCACGTCGATGAGGGCGGCGGCGGCGCGGGCCTGTTCGAACGTCTCGGCCACGACCACGGCGACGGCCTGGTGGTAGTGCTGGACCTCAGGTCCGGCGAGCAGCTTGGCGGTGTTCATCCGCCCCTTGCCGAGCTTGCCCGCGTTGCGGTGGGTGACGACCGCGACGACGCCCGGGGCATTCTCGGCGCGGGCGGTGTCGATGGAACGGATCGCGCCCTTGGCGACGGCGGAACCGAGGATGTAGCCATAGGCCATCTTCCCCGGAACGTCCTGATGCTCGTAGGCATAGGGTGCGTGGCCGCTGACCTTGAGCGGGCCGTCGATGCGCGGCGTGGGCTTGCCGACCACCGTCATGCGGTCGATCGGGTTGGTCCCTGCGGGAGTGTCGAACTTCATCAGCCTCTGGCCTCCGCGATGACGGAAGCGATGGTGCGCTTCGCCAGCATGATCTTGAACGCGTTGTCCTCGCGCGGGGTGGCATCGGCGAAGAGGCGGTCGGCGACCGGCCCCGCGCCCTTGGGCAGCAGTGCGTCGGCCTCGGCATCGCGCCAGGGCTTGGGCGCCACGCCGCCGAGCGCGACGGCGCCCTTCCCGTCCCGCCCGATCACCGCCGCGACGGAAACCAGCGCGAAGGCGTAGGACGCACGGTCGCGGACCTTGCGGTAGATGTGGGTGCCGCCACGGGGCTTGGGGAGCGCGACGGAGATGATCATCTCGCCCTTCTCCAGCGCGGTTTCCATGTGCGGGGTCTGGCCCGGCAGCGAGTGGAAATCGGCGATGGGGATCGCACGGGTGGTGCCGTCGGGGCGGATCGTCTCCACCGAGGCGTCGAGGACGCGCATGGCGACGGCCATGTCGCTGGGGTGCGTGGCGATGCACGCCTCGCTGGTGCCGACGACGCCCAACTGGCGCGAGAAGCCGCCGATCGCCGCGCAGCCCGATCCGGGCTTGCGTTTGTTGCAGGGCATGTTGACGTCGTAGAAGTACGGGCAGCGGGTGCGCTGGAGGAGGTTGCCCGCCGTCGTTGCCTTGTTGCGAAGCTGGCCCGAGGCGCCCGCCACCAGCGCGCGGGTCAGCACGCCATAGTCGTTGCGCACGCGCTTGTCGGCAGCAAGGTCGGTGTTGCGCACGAGCGCGCCGATGCGCAGGCCGCCGCCCTCGATGGGCTCGATCCTGTCCATGCCGAGGCCGTTGACGTCGATCAGGTGGGTCGGCGTCTCGATCTCCAGCTTCATGAGGTCGAGCAGGTTGGTGCCGCCCGCGATGAAGCGCGCGCCGGGCGTGGATGCGGCCTTCGCGGCGGCGTCCTGCGCGCTGGTGGCGCGTTCGTAGGTGAAGGGCCTCATGCGGAAACTCCCGCGACCTGGGCCATGGCCTCGGCGATGTTCGAGTAGGCGCCGCAGCGGCAGATGTTGCCGCTCATGCGTTCGCGCATCTCGTGCGTGGTCATGGCCGGAGCGCCGCCGATATCCTCGGTGACGTGGCTGGGGATGCCCGCGCGGATCTCCTCCAGCACCGCGACGGCCGAGCAGATCTGGCCCGGCGTGCAGTAGCCGCACTGGAAACCGTCGTGCTCGACGAAGGCGGCCTGCATCGGGTGCAGGTTCTCCGGCCCGCCGAGGCCCTCGATCGTGGTGACCTCGTCGCCCTCGTGCATCACCGCGAGGGTCAGGCACGAGTTGATGCGGCGGCCGTCGACGATGACGGTGCAGGCGCCGCACTGGCCATGGTCGCAGCCCTTCTTGGTGCCGGTGAGGTGCAGGTGCTCAAGGCCGACCTGGTGCTGCTGGCCATGGGCTTCACCAACCCGGTCGAGACCATCCTGACCGGCTTCAGGCATCCAACAATTTCACTATTTTTGTATAAAATTTCAGTTCAATTTTGAAAACGAAAAAGCAAGATTACGCTCATCTTTCATCGAAGCAGCCGATTGGTATTTTCGACAGCGGAGTTGGAGGTTTAACGGT
>DATKFS010000145.1:0-5001 GCA_035511275.1 Novosphingobium sp. | reverse complement strand
CGCGGGCCAGTTCTGCGCCGCTATCAAGCGCCTCTACGTACACGAGAGCCTCTACGGCGCGGTGCGCGACCGGCTGCTGATGCTGATGGAGAACGCCGTCGCCGGCTCGCCGTTCGACCCCGCCTCGACGATGGCGCCGCTTCAGAGCCAGGCCCAGCTCGACCGCGTGGCCGGCTTCGCGGACGATGCCGCCGCGCGCGGCTGCACCGTGCACCGCACCTCCTTCGCGCCCGAGACCAGGGGCTATTTCATGGCCCCCACGCTGGTCGAGGGATGCTCCGCCGGGACGCCGCTGGTGGACGAAGAGCAGTTCGGCCCGGTCCTGCCGATCATGCCCTTCACCGACGAGGAGGACGTCCTCGCCCTTGCGAACGCGGGCGAATACGGCCTCGGCGGATCGGTCTGGAGCAGCGACGTCGACCGCGCGCTCGCGCTCGCCTCGCGGCTGGAGAGCGGCTCGGCCTGGGTCAATCAGCATGGCGCCTATAGCGCGGGCCTGCCGCTGCCCTTCGCCAAGCAGTCGGGCCTGGGCATGGATTACGCGCATTTCGGCGTGCTGGAACATGCCCGCGCGATGCTCATCAACGCCCGTGTCTGAGCCGCGCGGGCGAGCTTGTCGCCTGTCGATCAGCGCGGTTTCGAATCCTCGCCCGGCCCCGCGCCACGCCCTAGCGGCCCACCGACAACAGAACATCGCAGCAAGGAACACCCGATGACCGTGCAACAGCCACCGCGCGGACCCGACAGCCTCGGCTTCCGCCGCATCTTCGGCGTCCTCGGCCCGTCCACCAACACCGTGGTCCAGCCCGACTTCGATTCCATGCGCCCCTACGGCGTCACAAACCATTACAGCCGCATCGTGGTGGACGATGCGCAGGCGGTCTCGGACGAGACCTTCATGGCGGGCACCATGGAGATCGACGCCAACACCGCCGCCGCCGTCACCGGCGTGCTGAGCTGCCGCCCCGACTACCTCGTCATGGGCATGTCGGCGGTCACGTTCTACGGCGGCGCCGAGGGTGGCCGCAAGTGGCGCGAAAAGATCGAGGGCATCGCCGGGGTCGGCGTCTCGACGGGCGCGGAGGCCGTGGTCGCCGCGCTCAAGGCCTACGGCAACATCCGCCGCATCGCCGTGATCTCGCCCTACTGGCCCAGCGCCAATGCGCAAGTCAGGACCTACCTCGCCGACCATGGCTACGAGGTGGTGCGCGACCTGCCGCTGCAGTGCCGTTCGTGGACGCAGATCGCGCAAGTGCCCGAGGCGCGGCTGCGCGAGGGCTTCCACGCGCTCGACGGGGACGACGTCGAGGCGATCGTGCAGGTCGGCACCAACCTCTCGACCGTCGCCTTCGCCGCCGCCGCCGAGCTGTGGCTGGGCAAGCCGGTGATCGCCATCAACACCGCGACCTACTGGCACGCCCTGCGCGCCAACGGGATCGCCGACCGCATGCCCGGCTTCGGCCGCCTTCTCACCGACTTCTGATCCCGCCCCTCATTCGATCGACAGGACACACATGACCACCACCCGCAGAACCCAGGTCGTCGTTGCCGGCGGCGGCCCCGTCGGCGCCGTCGCCGCGGCCTACCTCGCCCGCCACGGCATCGACGTGGTGCTTGCCGAAGCCGGCGCCGACTGCGCGCAGGACCTTCGCGCCAGCACCTTCCATCCGCCGACGCTCGAGATGCTCGACGAGCTGGACGTCACCCCGGCGCTGATCGAGAAGGGCCTGAAAGCCCCCATCTACCACTGGCGCGACCGCCGCAGCGGCGAGATCCTGCCCTTCGACCTGACCGAGATTTCGGACGTCACCCGCTATCCGTTCCGCATCCAGTGCGAGCAGTACCACCTTGCCCGGATGCTGACCGAGCGTCTCGCCACGCTGGACCGCGCCGAAGTGCTGTTCAACCACCGCGTCGTCCACTTCACGCAGGACGATGCCGGCGTCGAGGTCCACCTCGAAAGCCCGATGGGGATCGAGACCGTCAAGGCCGACTACCTGATCGGCGCCGACGGCGCGTCCTCGATCGTGCGCAAGTGGCTGGGCACCGAATTCGACGGCTTCACCTACCCCGAGCGCTTCCTGACGCTCAGCACCACCTGGCCGATCGAGGAGGCCATGCCCGGCCTCGCCCACGTCAACTACGTGTCCGACCCGGATGAGTGGATGGTGCTGCTGCGCGTGCCCTCGGTCTGGCGCGTGCTCGTCCCCGCGCACGAGGAGAGCGAGGAATTCCTGCGCTCCGACGAGAAGAAGAACGCGGTCTTCGACGGCATCATGGGCAATGGCGCTGCGGTGGAAACCCAGCACCGCACGATCTACCGCGTCCACCAGCGCGTCGCCAAGCAGTTCCGCAATGGCCGCGTGCTGCTGGTGGGCGATGCCGCGCACCTCAACAACCCGCTCGGCGGCTTCGGCATGAACAGCGGCATCCATGACGCATTCAACGCCTGCGGCAAGCTGGTGGAGATCATCAAGGGCGGGGCGAGCACCGACCTGCTCGATCTCTACGACCGCCAGCGCCGCAAGGTGACCTTCGACTTCACCCAGCGCCAGACCATGGAGAACATGGAAGCCATGCGCGCCGGGCAGAGCGAGACGCACAAGAACCGCGAAGCAGCGATGCGCGCCCTCCTCGCCGACGACGACAAGCGCCGCGCCTACCTGCTGCGCCAGGCGATGTTCGAGAGCCTCGAACAGGCCGCCGCGATCGACTGACGCTGTCTACATTCGGGGGGCTTCATCGCCTCTGACTACACCCTCGTCATTCCCGCCTTCGCGGGGATGACGGGGTGTTGTGGAGACGGAGTGCGTTTTTCAGCGCCTCATCCGTTCGCCCGACACGAACGGCAAGGGTGGGGAACCGCTGCGTCAGCGATAGGCCGAGAGAATATCGCGCGGCGGCTGTTCCGCCCGGCGCCCGGCGATCTTTTCCGCCGTCAGCCAGGTGAGGATCGCGCCGTTGTCCTGCCCGGCTTCCAGTTCCTCGCGGATCCACGCCGCGATCGTTTCGGGGTGGTCGCCGATGAGGTTCACCACCGCCTCGCGCGCAGGCCGCTGGTCTTCGGGCACGCGCGAATGTTCGCGGAAGAAGCCTTCGGTCATCACCAGCCCGGGGCTGAGCCCGCCGACCCGGTAGGGCTGTCCTTGCGCCTCCTGCGCCAGCGCGCGGGTCATGAAGGTGAGCGCGGCCTTGGTGGTGGCATAGCCGTTCATGCCGGGCACCGGCTGCCCGTCCGCCCCGGCGCCGAGCATGTTCCACACCTCGCCCGACCCTTGCGCGGCCATCCCGGCGATGGCGACGCGGCACGCGGTCATCGTGCCGACGAGGTTGACGGCGACCATGCGCCCGAACTCGTCCGCCGCCATGTCCGCCAGCGGCCTGCCGGTGAGCGCGAGCCCGGCGTTGTTGATCCACCAGTCCACGCGGCCCACCTCGTCCCGCACGCGGTCCCAGAGGACCTGCACCTGCGCCTCGTCGGTGACGTCGCAGGCGATCATCCGCACGCCGTCGAAGTCGTCCACTGCCTTCACGCCGCAACCGAAGACGGTGTGCCCGGCGGCGGCGAGTTCGCGTGCGATGGCGCGGCCAAGCCCCTGCCCGGCCCCGGTCACGACGACGACACGGCCATGTTCTGTAGTCATTTCGGCAATCCTCGGATCAGAGATAGGACCAGCCGCGATAGCTGTCGCCCGCGCGGCGGGTAGGCAGGAAGCGGTCGAGGTCGGCCTCGCGCGCGATGGCGGAGAGCGCGGCGTCGGCCTCGCGGATCACCTCGTCCTCGTCCCAGCGGGTCGAGCGGCCGTCCTCGATCAGCCGTTCGCCGGACACGAAGACCGAATGGACCTGCGCCCCCTTGCCGCCCCAGACCAGCGATCCCAGGAGGCGGCGATCGTCCCAGGTCGGCGCGATCTCGGCGCGCGAGACGTCGATCATGACGAGGTCCGCCGCCTTGCCCACTTCGATCGCGCCGCAAGTGTCCTCCAGCAGCAGCGCGCGGGCACCGCCCAGCGTCGCCATCTCGATGCAGCGCTCGGCATTGAGCCAGAGCGCCGCCTCGGGCCGCTCGCCCCCGGCCGCGACCCGCGCCTTGACGGCGAGGTTCTGGCCGAAGATCGCGTGGCGCATGTTCTCGAACGGGTCCTGGCTGTCGCTGACGAGCGGCGCGTCGGTGCCGAGCCCGGGCAGCATCCCGGCGCCGAGGAAATCGTGGACCGGCACGCCCTGCCCGTCGAAGAAACGCAGCGTCGGCACCACGGCGAGCCGCGCATCGTGCTCGGCCAGCAGCGCATATTCGTGGGGCAGGAGATTGACGCCCTTACCCGCATAGATCGGGCCGTGGTCGAGCAGGCCGAAGTGGCGGTAATAGTCCGCCTGCCCGCCCTCGAAGCCGCGCGCCTTCAGCATGGCGCCCCGGCTGTTGTCGGTCATGTCGACGCCGAACGGCAGGCCCAGCGCCAGCGTGCCCTCGTGGATGCGGCGCATGTCCTCGGGATCGCTGCGGAAACTGTAGTTGACGAAGCTGCCCGCGACGGTCAGCCGGTCGCTGCCGAACGCGCGCAGGCGCTCCAGTTCGGCAAGACCCTCGTCCACGCTCTCGCGGCCCGCTTCGGGAATGCGGTCGTCGACGATGCAGCGGCACAGGAAGCCGCGCATTCCGCTGTCGGAGAGCGCCTGCCAGCTGCCGTCGACCGAGTCCTTGCGGGCGTTGGTGAAGTGCTCGTCATGGGTGGCGGTATAGCCCGCCTTGAGCATCTCCAGCGCGTGGAGGCGCACGATCGCGTAAGTGCGCGGTGCATCCATGCGGCCACTGGCGGCGAAGAGCTGCTCCAGCAGGCTGCGCACCGCCGCCGGGATGTCGAGCACCGGCCAGCGGTCGTCGTTGTAACCCCGGAAGGCATTCTGGATAAGGTGGTTGTGGCCGTTCGCCATGCCCGGCATGACCACCATGCCGCGCGCGTCGATCACTTCGCGCGCGGGCGGCATGGTCTCGGCCATGGA
>DATKFS010000144.1:0-3193 GCA_035511275.1 Novosphingobium sp. | reverse complement strand
GCGAGAAGCAGGCTCGCCCCGGTGAGCGCCGCCACCTCTTTCGCCAGTGCATCGACATGCCTGTCTTCCAGCCGCATCAGCGCCGATTCGCCATGGCGGAAATCGCGAAGGAGGAACGGCGGATAGACCCGGCCGCCGTGCGGCGCCGCGATCACGATCGGGATTTCCGAGGCGTCCCGGGCATCGAGAACGAAGGCCGCCGCGCCGGGAACGCCGGGTATCCGCCCGCCGCGTTCCTGTTGCGAATCACTCTCACCGGGCCGCTCGATCATGGAGCAACGCTGTGCGTTTCCCGCGATTTAGTCAAAGCGTCCCGTTCCCGGTCAGCGTCAAAACGGACAAGAATTTTAACGAGGGATGCGCTATGGCGGTCGGACATAAAACCGACGCGTCGCACGCATTGAAGACACTGCCAGACTGGAAGCCCAGCGATGATCCGCATTCTCCTCGCCGAAGATGACGACGCCATGCGCACCTACCTTGCGCGTGCCCTGCAGAACGCGGGCTACAGCGTCGTTGCGGTGGACCGGGGAACCGCCGCGATTCCCCATCTCCAGAACGACGATTTCGACCTGCTGCTCTCGGACATCGTCATGCCCGAGATGGACGGCATCGAACTCGCGCAGAAATGCGCCGAGATCTCGCCGACCACCAAGGTCATGTTCATCACCGGATTCGCCGCCGTGACCCTGCGCGCCAGCCGCGAGGCCCCGCAGGCCAAGGTCCTGTCCAAGCCCTTCCACCTGCGCGACATCGTGCTGGAAGTGCAGCGCATTTTCGGCCTGACCGAGCACGCGACGCTTTAATTCAAAATTTTCTCATCAAGGCGCTTGCCACGGAAAAAACCCGAGGCTAAAGGGCCAGTCCTCCGGCGGGGACACCCGGTCGGAGCGCTCGATTGGAATGGGCGTATAGCTCAGTGGTAGAGCACTATGTTGACATCGTAGGGGTCGCAAGTTCAATCCTTGCTACGCCCACCATTCCAGAAAACCCCGCAAGTCCTCGGACTTAGCGGGGTTTTTCTTTGCTGCTCGATCTCGGCGACGAGGCGCTATCGCCCCCGCCACACCGGCGCGCGCTTCTCCGCGAAGGCCCGTGCCCCTTCCCGCGCATCCTCCGAGGCGAACACGGGGGCGACGTAGGGGTTCTGGTGGGTGTTGAGGTCGTCCACCGGCCAGAGCCACGAATCGCGCACGATACCCTTGGACGCCGCCACCGCCAGCGGGCCGTTCGCGGCGATCGTCCGCGCCAGTTCGCGCGCCGCCTCGATCGCCGGGCCATCGGTGACGCGATTGATGAGCCCCAGATCGAGCGCGCGGCGGGCATCGATCGGATCGCCGGTCAGCGCCAGTTCCATCGCCAGCGGACGCGGCAGCAGGCGCGGCAGTTGCACTACGCCGCCGCCGCCCGCCACCAGCCCGCGCTTGACCTCGGGGATGCCGAAGCGGGCGTCCGCGTTCGCGACGATGAGGTCGCAGGCCAGCGCCAGCTCGAAGCCCCCCGCCAGCGCCGCGCCGTCTACGGCGGCGATGACCGGCTTGTTGGGCGTCCAGGTGCAGATGCCTCCGAAACCGCCGCGTTCGTCGACCGGCAGTTCGCCCTTCAGGAACCCCTTGAGGTCCATGCCCGAGCAGAAGCTGCCCCCGGCCCCGGTCAGGATCGCGCAGCGCAGGTCATCACGCGAATCGAGCACATCCATCGCCGCGCCGATCGCCTGCGCCGCGGCCCTGGTCATGGCGTTGCGCTGGCCCGGCCGGTTGATCGTGACTTCCAGCACGTCGCCGCGCTCGGCAACGAGCACCTCATCTTCCATCAGTCGCTCCTCTCCTGCGATTAGTGACAGGCTGGAGGCCCGAACCCGGCCTGTAAAGCCGATATCCGCCCAGCCATGGCCTTGCCATGCGCGCCCACGCTGCCTAGAGACGCGAGCAATTCTCACCCCAGGGGAGTTTTTTGAATGGCGAAGATCAAGGTTACCAACCCCGTCGTCGAGATGGACGGCGATGAAATGACGCGGATCATCTGGCAGTGGATCCGTGAGCGTCTCATTCTCCCCTACCTCGACATCGACCTCAAGTACTACGACCTCTCGGTCGAGAAGCGCGACGAGACGGGTGACCAGATCACCATCGACGCCGCCAACGCCACCAAGGAATTCGGCGTCGCCGTCAAGTGTGCGACGATCACCCCCGACGAAGCCCGCGTCGAGGAATTCAGCCTCAAGAAGATGTGGAAGTCGCCCAACGGCACGATCCGCAACATCCTGGGCGGCGTGGTCTTCCGCGAGCCCATCGTGATCTCGAACGTGCCCCGCCTGGTTCCGGGCTGGACCGACCCGATCGTCGTCGGCCGCCACGCTTTCGGCGACCAGTACAAGGCCACCGACACCCTGATCCCCGGCGCCGGCAAGCTGCGCCTCGTCTGGGACGGCGAGAACGGCGAGAAGATCGACCTCGACGTGTTCGACTTCCCGGCCCCGGGCGTCGCAATGGCGATGTACAACCTCGACGAATCGATCCGCGACTTCGCGCGCGCCTCGTTCAACTACGGCCTCAACCTCGGCTGGCCGGTGTACCTGTCGACCAAGAACACCATCCTCAAGGCCTATGACGGCCGCTTCAAGGACCTGTTCCAGGAAGTGTTCGACAAGGAAGGCTTCGCCGAGAAGTTCGCCGCCGCCGGCATCATCTACGAGCACCGCCTGATCGACGACATGGTCGCCTCGGCGCTCAAGTGGTCGGGCAAGTTCGTCTGGGCCTGCAAGAACTACGACGGCGACGTGCAGTCGGACACCGTTGCACAGGGCTTCGGCTCGCTGGGCCTGATGACCTCGGTCCTGCTCTCGCCCGACGGCAAGACCGTCGAAGCGGAAGCCGCCCACGGCACCGTGACCCGTCACTACCGCCAGCACCAGCAGGGCAAGGCGACCTCGACCAACCCGATCGCCTCGATCTTCGCCTGGACCCGCGGCCTTGCCTATCGCGGCAAGTTCGACGGTACGCCAGACGTCGTGAAGTTCGCCGAGACCATCGAGCGCATCTGCATCGAGACCGTCGAGAGCGGCAAGATGACCAAGGACCTCGCGCTGCTGATCGGCCCGGACCAGTCCTGGATGACCACCGAGCAGTTCTTCGAAGCGATCGTCGAGAACCTCGACGCGGAAATGGCCACCTGGGCCTGATCCGCTCAAGGC
>DATKFS010000143.1:0-3653 GCA_035511275.1 Novosphingobium sp. | reverse complement strand
GGAGGCCCGGATCGCGGTGGCCCTGCCGGAAAACGGCTATCCGTTCGCCGAGGTCGGCCAGCGCGACATCCTGCTCGACCAGGCGACGGCCGAAGGCGTCTATACCCTGCCGGTGACGGTCGGCCCGCGCGGCCGCTTCGGCGGTTTCAGCACGGATGGCGACCTGGCGTTCGACGCGGACCACATCCAGGTCCTCGCCCGCTTCAAGCGCGGCGAACTCTATGACAGCCGCAAGGTGGACGACCTACGCAAGGCGCTCGTGGCCACGAGCCTGTTCTCCACGGTGTCGGTCGAGCCGCGCAAGACCGGCGATGCCGTCGGCGACGGGACCGAATACGTCGAGCTTCACGTAAAGCAGGACGCGGGGCCTCCACGCACGATCTCCGGATCGCTCGGCTATGCGGCCGGCGAAGGCATTACCGCGCAGGCCACCTGGACCCATCGCAACATGTTCCCGCCCGAAGGCGCGCTGATCGGTAACGCCATCCTCGGCACGCGGCAACAGGGCGCGGGCGTCACCTTCCGTCGTTCCAACGCCGGCAAGCGGGACCGGACGCTCGAACTGGTCGCCGAGGCGTTCCACAACGACTACGATGCCTATAGCGCTTACACCGGCCGCCTCGCCGCGCGCATCGCCCGCGATTCGACGCCGATCTGGCAGAAGAAATACACTTACGCGTTCGGCGTCGAGTTCCTCGCGACGGCGGAAACCGACTACGACGCGGATACCGGCGGTCGCAAGCGCAACACCTACTACGTCGCGGGCGTGAACGGTCAGGTCGGCTTCGACACTTCGGATGACCTCCTCAACCCCACCAAGGGCTATCGCGCCACCGCGCTGATCCAGCCCGAGGCGACTGTGCGCAACGGCTTCGATCCCTACGTGCGCGCCCGCCTCGACGCGTCGACGTACTATCCCGTCAGCGACAGCCTCGTGCTGGCCGCTCGTGTACGTCTCGGGACCATCCAGGGTGCCGGGCTGTTCGACATAGCGCCTTCGAGGAGGCTTTATGCGGGCGGCGGCGGCTCCGTGCGAGGCTACGCGTACCAGGCGCTGGGAGAGCAGGCGCCCGACGGTAATCCCGTGGGCGGCCGCAGCCTCAACGAAGGTTCGTTCGAGGCGCGCTATCGCTTCGGCAACTACGGCGTCGTCGCCTTCGTCGATGCCGGCCAGGCCTATCGCGAAACGATGCCGCAGTTCTCCGACCTTCGCTACGGCGTGGGTATCGGCGGCCGCTTCTATACGAACTTCGGCCCGGTCCGTCTCGACGTCGCCACGCCGCTGGGCCGCAAGCCCGGCGAATCGCGCTTCAACATCTACGTTTCGATCGGACAGGCGTTCTGATGCCGGGCCCCGAAGACAACATCGACGCCAACAAGGGCACTGAACCGCAGGTGGATACCGTTTCGACCGAGACCGAAGTCGTGCATGTCGGCCCCTCGCGCTGGCACAGGATCCGGGTGAGGGCGCTCAAGACGGTCGTCTTCCTGCTGCTCGGCATCGTCGCCTTCCTCGTCGCGGTCGTGCTGGGCATCAATACCGGCCCCGGCCGCCGCTTCGTGGCCGACCAGATAGCCAGCCTCGAGTTCGAGAACGGCATGCGCATCTCGGTCGCCCGGATCGATGGCTCGCTTTACGGCAAGATGATCTTGCGGGGCCTGTCGGTCCGCGATCTGCGCGGCGAATTCCTCTACTCGCCGGAAATCCGCGTCGACTGGCGTCCCTTCGCCTACCTCGAGAACCACGTAGACGTACGCAGCGCGACCGCGCAGCGTGTCGTCCTGCGTCGTTCTCCGCAATTCCGCGCCACGCCGCCGAGCGACGCGCCGCTGCTTCCCGATCTCGACATCGACATCGGCAACCTGCGGATCGACCGCTTCGTGGCCGAGCCCCCGGTATCCGGCCAGCGGCGCATCATGACGGTCTCGGGCCATGCCCATATCGCCGATGGACGCGCGCAGATCGACGCCAAGGGCGGCACCATCGCCGTCGAGGGCAAGGGTGGCGGCGATCGTTTCAACGTGCTGCTCGATGCGGTGCCCGAACGCAATCGCCTCGACATCGATCTCGACATGGATGCCCCCAAGGGCGGGCTCATCGCCACCCTGGGAGGGCTCAACGAACCGATCACGCTCAAGCTCGCGGGCAAGGGTGACTGGGCGGCGTGGAACGGCAACCTCGCCGCAAATCTCGGCGACGGCGATCTGGCAAGGCTGGCGCTGACCGCGCGCAACGGCACTTTCGCGATCAAGGGACCCACGCGCGTCGCCCGCCTTTTCACGGGGCCGACCGCCAACCTGCTGGGCCCGGTCATGAACCTCGATCTCGTCGCCGCCTTCGACAAGCGCCGGGCGACTCTGTCGGGAATGATTTCCAGCGACGCCTTCAACCTCACGCCCAACGGCGTCGTGGACCTGTCCAGCAACAGCTTCGACGACCTGAAGCTGGCGTTTGTGCTGCTCAAGCCCTCGGCCCTTGCCGAAAACCTCAGCGGCGCGGGCATCAGCGCAAACCTCGCGCTGGACGGTGCGTTCGCGACGCCTAAAGTGAACTACCAGATCGCCGCCCGCCGTATCGTGATGAACGACATGGGGCTGGAGAACCTGACCGCCAGCGGTGCGGCCACGGTCGATGCCGATCACATCCTGATCCCCGTCGCCGCCCGCGTCAGCCGCATCACTGGACTGGACACGGTGGCCGGCGGAACGCTCGCGAACGTGTCGCTCAACGGTGATCTCGCCATCGAGGGGCCGCGGATCCTTTCCGACAACATGCGCATCCGGTCCGACCGGATCGATGCCAAGCTCATCCTTCTCGCCGACATGAGCAAGGGTCTCTATACCGGCGCGGTCGACGGCAGGATCGACAACTACCGCGTCGACAGCGTGGGCATCTTCGACATCCGCACCAACATGGACCTGAAGACCGAGGCTCAGGGCTTCGCGTTGCAGGGAACGGTGCGTGCCCGCTCCACCCGCCTGCTGAACGAGAGCCTGCAGACCTATCTCGGCGGCAATTTCTCGGCCTCGTCCAACGTGCGCTACGGCTCCGACGGCGTTGCCCGTTTCTCTGCCGTGCGCCTCAACGCGCCGCTGCTGCGGGTGACGAACGGGCAGGGTAGCTGGTCGCCCGATGGGCGCATCACGCTCGCCGCCAACGGCACCTCGACCCAGTACGGCGCGCTTGGCGTGCGCGTCACCGGGACCATCCAGAACCCCGATGCCCACATCACCGCGGAGCGTCCGGGCCTCGGCATCGGCCTTGCCAACCTCGACGCGCGGATCAAGGGCGCGCGCGGTGGCTACCACCTAGATGCGAAGGCCGATACCGACTACGGCCCGCTGACCGCCGACGTGAACCTCGGTCTCGGCGCGCAGACTTCGGTCCAGATCAACAAGGCGAACCTGTCCGGCGTCGATTTCGCAGGTCGCATCGTCCAGACGAAGAGCGGGCCTTTCGCCGGCCAGTTGACCGCCAACGGCAACGGCATCGGCGGTCTCGTGCGGCTTGATGCGGAGGGCAAGTATCAGGCGGTCGACTTCAACCTGCGCGCCCAGAACGCGACTTTCGCCGGTCCCGCCAACCTGTCGATCGGCTCGGCCATCATCGACGGACGCGCGGTGTTGTACGACAAGCCCTACGTCGTCGCCGA